>DALZLW010000195.1:0-7076 GCA_032007425.1 Stenotrophomonas sp. | reverse complement strand
ACTCGGTCATCGACGGCACCGATGCGGTGATGCTGTCGGCCGAAACCGCCGCCGGTGCCTACCCGGTGAAGGCCGTGGAAGCGATGGCACGCATCTGCCTCGGCGCCGAGCGTCAGTTCCAGACCGAGACCGACTTCAGTGCCTCGCCGCGCAACCTGGAACGTGCCGACCAGGCCATTGCCATGGCCACCATGTTCCTGTCCCAGCACGTGGGCGTCCGCGCGATCGTGGCGATGACCGAATCCGGTGGCACCGCGCGTTACCTGTCGCGCTTCCGTGCGTCTGCCCCGGTGTTTGCCGTCACCCGCCATGACGGCGCCCGCCGGCAGATGGCGCTGATGCGCGATGTGTTCCCGATCAACTTCGACAGCCGTGGCCTGACCCCGCGCGAAGCCGCGCGCGGTGCTATCCGCCTGCTGGTCGAAAGCGGCCACCTGCAGGCCAGCGACCGCGTGGTGTTCACCAGTGGCGAGCACATGGAAACCCATGGCGCCACCAACACCCTGCGCCTGCTGGAAGTGGGTCCCAACGGGACCGCCAGCGGCCTCGGCGAGCTCTGATCGCCCCCGCCGGCGGGGGCTGCGCGCGCTCGCCGGCATGACCGCTCATGACACCATGAGGCCCTGCGCAGGACACGCGCAGGACAGCGGTGACAAATTGGAAGCGTTTCCATATGCCCTGCACGTCGAGGTCACGTGGTGGGGAGGCTATAATTGCGTTTTCCCCGCACCCGCCACAGGAAGTACATGAGCATCGAACAGCTGGCCGAAACCGCCCAGGCCATGGTTGCCCCGGGCAAGGGCATCATCGCGATCGACGAATCCACCGCTACCATCGCCAAGCGTTTCGCCAGCGTCGGTATCGAGAACACGGAAGAAAACCGCCGCGCCTACCGCGAACTGCTGCTGACCACGCCGAAGCTCAACGAGCACATCTCCGGCGCGATCCTGTTTGACGAAACCATCCGCCAGTCCACCAAGGACGGCGTGCCGTTTGCCAAGTACATGGCCGACCACGGCATGATTCCGGGCATCAAGGTCGACAAGGGTGCACACCCGCTGGCCGGCTGCCCGGGCGAGCTGGTCACCGAAGGCCTCGATGGCCTGCGCGAGCGCCTGCAGGAGTACTACAAGCTGGGTGCGCGTTTCGCCAAGTGGCGCGCCGTGATCAACATCGGTGAAAGCATCCCGTCGGGTACCTGCATCGAATCCAACGCCCATGCGCTGGCTCGTTATGCGGCCCTGTGCCAGGAATGCGGCCTGGTGCCGATGGTCGAGCCGGAAGTCATCATGGATGGCGACCACGACATCGAAACCTGCTACGAAGTCACCGAAGCCACCCTGCGCTCGCTGTTCGACGCGCTGTACCAGCAGAACGTGCTGCTGGAAGGCACCATCCTGAAGGCCTCGATGGTCATCTCGGGCAAGAACTGCGAAGAGCAGGCCGACATCGAAGAAGTGGCTGAATCCACCGTCATGTGCCTCAAGAGCACCGTGCCGGCGATCCTGCCGGGCGTGGTGTTCCTGTCTGGCGGCCAGACCGATGAGCAGTCCACCGCCCATCTGGATGCGATGAACAAGCTGGGCAACCTGCCGTGGCCGCTGAGCTTCTCGTACGGCCGCGCCATGCAGCAGGCCGCACTGAAGCTGTGGGCCAAGGACCTGAAGGGCAACGTCGCCGCTGCACAGAAGACCGTGTACGAGCGCGCCAAGGAAAACGGCCTGGCTGCGCTGGGCAAGTGGGAAGGCTGATCGCGGTTGCTGTGTGAACCGTGTTGAATGAAGAACGCCGGCTTTGAGCCGGCGTTTTTTTTGCTGCTGCCCAGTGAGTATTACGCGGCGCCCAAGGACGTGATAACGTCCGCCCATTGGTCGATGGGGAAACATTCGACCAAGGGGGCGGTCGCCTGCCAGACGCGACTGCAGGAAGAAAAATCAACAAGGATGTTCACCATGGCCGATGCCTTGGTTGTAAAGCTGCGCGCACGCGTTGTCTGTCTGCTTGCCTGTGCGATGCTGGCTGCGATCGGGGCCTCGAATGCCCTCGCTGCCGACTCGCTGCCGGCCAATGACGCCAACTTCGCATGGGATGAGCTGGGGCGTCGGCTGACCGCCAGCCAGAAGGTCGCAGCGCTGGGCCCTGACCTGATGGGCGACGAAGTCAGCCTGTCCAACGGCGCGCTGTCGTTCTCGGTGACCGACGTCAGCCTTCCCGGCAACAGTGCCTTGCCGGTGGAAGTAAAGCGGCAATTCGCGGTGAAAGACCGTAAGGACATCCTCAACGACGGGATGTTGGCCGATTGGCAGATCTACGCACCCAACATCAGCGGGGTGTTTGCACCGGATTGGGTGAACAGCGGCAGCAACCCGGGCCTGCGCTGCTCAGCGGCAACACTGCCGCCGGTGCCAACAGGACACAATCGCGCTGATTTCTGGCAGGGCCTGACACTCAACACCGAGTATGGCGGTGACGTCCTGCGCCGTGCCGCCACGGCGCCAGCACCCTCCGATGGGGTTACCTATCCTTGGAATACCTCGGCGCAGGCACAGTTGTCGTGTATTGCCAGCATCAAGAACAGCACGGGTGAAGGCTTCATCGCCCGCACGCCGGACGGGCTGACCTACCGATTCGACTGGATGGCCAGGAATGCGGACCGCCGGGTAAAACCGCCACCGGTCTATGACCCCAGCGGTGAACTGCCGCCGGCCCCCGGATTCCTGGATCGGCGCTTGAATGCGCTGTAAGCCACGCGGGTGGAAGACCGGTTTGGCAATTACGTGGAGTTCACCTACACCAATGCCTGGAATGCACCGGTACGCTTGACGCGGATTGCGGCCAGCGATGGCCGGGTGCTGACACTGACCTATACCAACGGCTACGTGAGCCGGGTCAGCAGCGGCAGTCGCAACTGGACCTACACGGTTGATGCCACCACCCGATCACTGAGCCGTGTCCAGTTGCCGGATGGCAGCGCATGGGGCCTGGACCTGAAGGCCTTCGCATTGGCCCGCATCGAGACCCCAGCGCCCCAGTACGAGCAGCCGCCCTCCAATCCGGGTGGGCTGCCGCCGCCGACCGTTTTGCTGCCGACAGATATCATCCGTACGTGTACGCAGAATTCGCAGGCTGCACTGAACAATGTCGCATCGCCTGATGAACACCTCGAAGGCACCATTACTCACCCATCGGGTGCCGTTGGCATCTTCACCGTGGACCTTCAAGAGCACGGTCGTAATCACGTGCCGCTGGCCTGCAGCAACGTCACCACGACAGGCAGCAACCCACCGTACTGGGGGTTTGGCAACGACCCGACAGATGATGTGCCGCTCTATGCCATTTCATCCTATTCGTTGACGTTGCGCAGCAAAACCCTGCAGGGCGCAGGCATGCCAACGGCCACCTGGACTTACAGCTACCAGCCCAACTTCGGCTTTGACCGGTATCCGGGCACCACCGAGGCCTACCCGATCTGCCCGTATGGCTCGACGACGCAATGCGAAGCGCCGCCCTGTACCTCTGAAAGCTGTGCGACCTTCAGCACCACCACGGTGCAGGAGCCCGGTGGCCGATGGCGCACCTATCGCCATGGCAATACCTACCGCTACAACGAAGGAAAGCTGCTGAGCGAGGAGGTCGGTGCAGGGTCCACCTTGCTGCGAACCACGTATTACAGCTACGACCTGTCCCAGGCCAACCAGGCCTATCTGGCGCGTTTCGGCACCAGCCTGAAATTGAACGGTGACGGGTTCCAGGGGGAGTTCCATCGCCCACTGACCGGGCGCAGCATCGTGCAGGAAGGGGTGACGTTCCAGCGTACGCTTTCTTCGCTGGATGCATTTGCCCGGCCCACGCAGATTACCCGTGGCAATTCGCTGGGCTTCACGCGCACGGACGCCTATCTGTATTTTGATCTCGCCAGTAAGTGGGTGATGGGCAAGGTGCGGCGTGCAACCTGCACGGCTCCGGCTGATTGTGCGGGTCAGGTGACGTTTGCCATCGACTACGACGCACAGACCGCGTTGCCGGTGAAAACGTGGAAGTTCGGCCAGGTGGATCAGATCATCACCCATCATGCTGATGGCACCGTGGCCGGTGTGGCGGATGGCCGCCATACCGCCAGTGCCAGCACCTTGGTGCAACTGTCGCAGTGGAAGCGCGGCCATCCGCAGCAGGTGGATTACCCTGATGGCACACGCCGTACTTCGGTGGTGAATGACCAGGGATGGATCACGAGCGAAACCGATGAAAACGGCTTCGTGCAAACGTATGCCTACGACACCATGGGGCGGGTGCGACAGGTACTTTGGCCAACGGGTGACACCACGACGTGGTCGAGTCGGACGATCGAGTTCCGCCCGTTGACCTCGGCTGATACGTTGCCGGCCGGTGTGGTCGCGGGCCAGTGGCGCGAGATGGTCAGCCACGGCAACAAGCGCGAGGCCACTTATTACGACGCCATGTGGCGTCCGGTCCTGCGGCATCGCTACGACGCCAGCAACATGGCCGGGACCTTGAGCGCCGTGCTGAACGAGTACGATGCCTCCGGCCGCCCCTTGTTCGAGTCGTATCCCAGCCGCGATTCGATTCCGCCGGCAGTGGGGACTTGGACGGTGCATGATGCACTGGATCGTGTGACTGAAGTGCGCGCCGACTCCGAGCTGGGTCAGCTGATTACGCGTACCGACTACCTGCCGGGCATCCAGACCCGGGTGACCGACCCGCGTGGTGGCGTCACCGTGACGGCGTTCGATGCGTATGACGAGCCGGCGTATGAGCAGGCCACCAGCATGGATCTGCCTGAGGGCATCCATATGGAAATCGATCGGGATGTGCATGGCAAGCCGATCTCCATCAGCCGCACGGGGGTGCTGCAATGAGCGTCCGTCTGATCCTGCTCTTCGTGCTGCTTCTCGGCTGCCTGCTGGGCGAGGCGCGCGGCCAGTTGCCGGGTAAAAACGGCGCACGCGTCCGCTTGACCACCACCACCGGTACCGACCTGGTGGCGCCGGCCAATGCAACGCTGAAAATGGAGTTGATCGATGCCTTCGTCAACGGCGTCTACGAATCGGTCGATCTGTCATCGCTGTACTTGACCCGCAACGGGCAGCTCGTCGCCATGGAGACGAACTGGGATACGCCCTACCTGCAATACCACACAGAGCAGGGGCTGCCGCCGGGGACCTACGACTACGTGGTGGAAGCCACCGGTCTGTCCCACAATGCCATGGGAAACGAGCAGTACCGTGAACTGCGCTCTGAAACCATACGGATCACGGTGCGGCAGCCCTCCGGGAGCCTGTCTGCATCACCTGCTTCGTGCGTCATTCCATGGGGCGCCAGCACGTGTGCGGTCACCATTCAATGGTCGTCCAACGCCTCGGATGCGCAGGTTACCCGCACGCCACTGGGCGGCGGCGCGGCCAGTGCGTTCGCGCAGGTCGCATCGGGCAGCCAGCAGGCCACGGGCATCACCGCGGCAGGTTCGCGGTTCACGCTCAAATCCGGCGCCACCACGCTGGCCAATATCGATGTCAAAGGCACGCCCACGCAGAACAGCGCACCGCAGGTCGCGTTGACGGGATTGACGGCGAACCAGGTCTTCCGTGCGGGCACCGCGGTCACGTTGCAGGCCACCGCATCGGACGCTGATGACGGGGTCGCGCGCGTCGAATTTCTCATCGACGGTGCCGTGGTAGGGCAGGCCACCAGTGCGCCATGGCGTATCACCTGGACGGGTGTAGCAGGTACCCGCCAGGTACGGGCGCGTGCTGTGGATACGCGTGGCGCGCAGACAACCTCTGCGCCAGTATCGATCTTCATCGCGGTGCCTCCGGTGGTGAGCATCACCTCGCCGGCGGCCAATGCAATGCGTGAGGCACCTGGGGCATTCACGCTTACCGCCAGCGCCTCCGACCCGGATGGCAGCGTCAGCAAGGTCGACTACCTGGCCAACG
This sequence comes from Stenotrophomonas sp., assembly GCA_032007425.1. GTDB lineage: Bacteria > Pseudomonadota > Gammaproteobacteria > Xanthomonadales > Xanthomonadaceae > Stenotrophomonas. The sequence continues at coordinate 1,122 of DALZLW010000195.1, read as the reverse complement.
GCGCGGTGGTTGCAACATCGACCACGCCGCCGTTCTCAGCGTCGGTCAGTGGGCTGGCGGCCGGTAGCTACACGCTGACGGCGCGCGCCACCGATGCGCATGGACTGACCACGATCAGTGCCGGGGTGCCAGTCATCGTGATGCCCAGCGGCACCGGTACCGGCGGGCAGTCGCTGGTGCGCCGCTACGTTTACGACGCGGCGCAGCGCCTGTGCAAGGTCATCGAGCCGGAAACCGGTGCGACCGTGATGCAGTACGACGCGGCCGGCAACCTGCTGTGGTCCGCGGCCGGGCTGTCGCTGCCCAGCACCACCAACTGCGACCGCACCACCGCTGAAGCCAGCGGACGCGTCGTACGGCGCACCTACGATGGTCGCAACCGGGTGGTGACCCTGCGCTTCCCGGATAACAACGGGAACACCGATTTCGTCTACACCCCCGACGGCCTGCTGCAGGAGGCGACGGTCTTCAATGATGCCGGCGCGACGACGGCAACGAGCAGCTACGAATACAACAAGCGTCGCCTGCTGACCAAGGAGTCGTTAGCCCAGCCGGGCAGCGTTGTGCGCAGTCTGTTGTATGGCTACAGCAGCTTGGGCGATCCATCACGCACGACGTATCCCAGTGGTCGCGCGGTGGACTATGCCCCCAATGCGCTGGGTCAGCCGACGCGGGCAGGCAGTTACGCAACCGCAGCGATCTACCATCCCAACGGCGCGCTAAGGCAGTTCAGCTACGGCAATGGCGTGGTCCACACCACCACGCTCAACGCCCGACAATTGCCGGCGCGGTCGGGCGATGGTGGGCTGCTGATCCTGGACAGCAGCTACGATGCCAATGGCAATGTCAGCAGCATCAACGACCTGGTGCTTGGTAGCGGCTACGACCGCCAGTTGACCTACGATGGGCGGGACCGCCTGCGCACCGCCAGCAGCGCGGTGTTTGGCGGCGATGGTGTGCATCGGCTTGCCTATGACGCGCTGGACAACATCCGCAGCTGGTCGTTGGGCGGGGTAAAAAGCGATCAGTACTGGTATGACAGCAAGAACCGGCTGACCAATATCAGCGATGGCTCCGGCACGACGACGATGGGGCTGTCGTATGACGTGCAGGGCAATCTGG
>DALZLW010000194.1:0-7140 GCA_032007425.1 Stenotrophomonas sp. | reverse complement strand
TCGCCATGGATGGCGAAACGCGAGGCACGCAGGAGCGGCTTTTGCCGTCCCCCGCGCCAGCCTCACCACCCCGCCCCGGCCCACGAAAGCGCGGCCCGCAGCCAGCCCGCCGCTGTAGGCGCGGCCCCGGCGGCAGCCGATAGCCGAGCGGCAGCCGCAGCCCGGCCGCAGCCAGAAACGAAGAACTTCGCCCCCCGTTAAGCCAACCAATGCCAGCCTGCCTCAAGCCCCATACGGAGATCGCCATGCACCTGCGCCCGCTGCTCCTCGCCGCTACCCTGGCCACTGCACTGCCCGCCACCGCCGAACAAGCCCCCGAACGGCAGCGCGCCATCGGTACCGCCCAAGCGGTCGGCGCCCTCCACACGCTGCGGCAGATCCCCGAAGCCTGCGCCCGCCTGGAAGGCGTCTTCACCGGCGAGGGCGCCCAGCCCTACCGCTTCACCACCGTCCGCAGCAGCCCGCAGTGCCAGCCACGTGCGCGCTTCGTTGACTTCGCCGAGGCCAAGCCCAGCCAGGACTCCGGCTGGATTCTCAATGATGTGATCCGCGTGCCCAATGCCAACTGCCCGACGCAGCAGGCGGTGGTCCGGGTGTGGCGCCTGCCCGTGGCCGCCCACACGGAGCGGGACGGCCAAGGGCAGTCGCGGATCTATCTGGAAGAGGCCAGGAAACAGGCCGCCGCCGGCAAGATCGCACAGATCCCGATGTTCACCGCGCAACTGCAGGTGGACGGGCAGGGCTGCGGTTAAAAATCCGCGGCCGGGAGTTTCTTCTTCACTGCGGTGTTCTTCAGCACCACATAGCGGGGCAGGCCATCGCTGCCATAAGGCAGCGGCGCCTCACCCTTGATCAACGGTGAGAGGTAGGCGCGTGCCTTGGCGGTGATGCCGAAGCCATCACGACGGATGAATCCGGACGGCATTTTCTTCTCATGGTTGGCGACTTTATGCAGCGGCGCCGGTTCGATTTTCCAACGGTAAGGGCGATCGCTGCTGCGCACGATGACCGGCATCACCGCATTGCGGCCTTCCAGCGCGTAGCGGACGGCGGCGCGGCCCACCGCCTGCGCCTGTTCCCAGTCGGTTTTCGAGGCGATGTGCCGTGCCGAGCGCTGCAGGTAATCGGGCAGGGTCCAATGCACTTTGTAGCCCAATGCGTCCTTCACCCGTCCGGCCAGCTGCGCGGCGACGCCGCCCAGTTGGGTGTGGCCGAATGAATCGGTGCCGCCACCGGCGTCGGCGACGAAGCGGCCGTCGGCGGTCTGGATGCCTTCCGAAGCCACCACCACGCAGTGGCCGACCCGCTCCACGACCTGCTTTACTTTGGCCAGGAAGGCGGTTTCATCGTAGTGACGTTCGGGCAGCAGGATGATGTGTGGGGCGTCGTCGGCGCTTTCGCCAGCCAACCCGGCGGCGGCGGCCAGCCAGCCGGCGTGGCGGCCCATGGCCTCGTAGACGAACACCTTGGTGGAGGTTTCCGCCATCGCCGCCACGTCCAGCGCGGCTTCGCGCACCGAGACCGCCGTGTACTTGGCCGCTGAGCCGAAGCCCGGGCAGGTGTCAGTGACGGCCAGATCGTTGTCGATCGTCTTGGGTACGCCGATGCAGGTCAGGTCGTAGTCAAACGCCTTGGCCAGCTGCGAGACCTTCCACGCGGTGTCGGCCGAATCGTTGCCGCCGTTGTAAAGGAACCAGCGCACGTCATGCGCGCGCAGGACTTCAAGCAGGCGCTCGTACTTCGCGCGGTCGGCATCGAGCGACTTCAGCTTGTAACGGCAGGAGCCAAAGGCACCGCCGGGAGTATGGGCGAGGGCGCGGATCGCCGCGATGGGCTCGCGCGAGGTATCGATCAGCTCCTCGCGCAGGGCGCCGAGGATGCCGTTGCGGGCCGCCAGGACCTTGACCCCGCGGGCGCGGGCCTCCTGGATCACCGCCGAGGCGGTGGCATTGATGACGGCGGTGACGCCGCCTGACTGGGCATACAGCAGGGTGCCTTTGGACACAGCGAACTCCTGTCGCAGGGGGGACATTGCAGAGACATTACCCGGATGCGGTAAAGTGGCGGTATTGCGGTGCAGCGCCGCCGCCATCACGGTAGGCCGCACCTTCCCTGTTTTTCAACACGTTGGAGTCAGCTTGATGCGATTGGTTCTGTTGGGGCCGCCCGGTTCGGGCAAGGGTACCCAGGCGACGCGCCTGAAGGAAAAGCTCGAAATCGCCCACATTTCCACTGGTGACCTGCTGCGCGCCGAAGTGGCCGCCGGCACGGAACTGGGCAAGCAGGCCAAGGCCGTGATGGACTCGGGCAACCTGGTGTCTGATGACATCCTGCTGGGCATGCTGGAATCGCGCCTGGCCCAGGCAGACGTGGCCAAGGGCTTCATCCTCGATGGTTACCCGCGCAACGTTGCCCAGGCCAATGCGCTCGATGCCCTGCTGGCCAAGATCGGCCAGCCGCTCGACGCGGTGGTCCAGCTGGATGTTGCCAGCGACCTGCTGGTGCAGCGTATCGCCGGCCGTGCCGCCGAGCAGGGCCGCGCCGATGACAATCCCGAGTCGGTCCGCCAGCGCCTGCAGGTGTACACCGACCAGACCGCCCCGGTGGTGGATTTCTACGCCGGTCGCGGCACCCTCGCACGGGTGGACGGCGTCGGTGAGCTGGATGAAGTGGAAGCGCGCATCCACGCAGCCATCAAGGGCTGAGTGTGGCGGCCGGTGCGCCGGCCGCAGCGTCTGTTGCACAGGGGCCGGGTCCGCAGGGGTCTGGCCTTTTGTGTTAATGACGGCCTGTCGCTGGCAGCACGGGCGAAATCGGCGAGAATGACCGCATGAGCAACGTACATATCCTCGGCATTGCCGGCACCTTCATGGGCGGTGTTGCCGCCCTGGCCCGCGAACTGGGTTGCACCGTCAGCGGCAGCGACCAGGCGATCTATCCGCCGATGTCCACCCAGCTGGAGCAGTTGGGTATTGCGCTGGACCAGGGCTATCGCGCCGACAGCGTACCGCCGGGCAGCGATTGCGTGGTGGTCGGCAATGCGCTTTCCCGTGGCAATGCTGCCGTGGAGGCCGTGCTGGACAGTGGCCAGCGCTATATCTCCGGTGCACAATGGCTGGCCGAACAGGTCCTGCCCGGGCGTGACACCGTGGCCGTGGCCGGTACTCACGGCAAGACGACGACCACCACGATCCTGACCTGGCTGCTGGAATCTGCCGGGCGCGCCCCTGGCTTCCTGATCGGTGGCGTGGCCGAGGATTTCGGCGTGTCGGCTCGGCTGGGCAGCGGTGCGGCCTTCGTGGTGGAAGCGGATGAGTACGACACGGCGTTTTTCGACAAGCGCAGCAAGTTCGTGCACTACCGGCCGCTGGTGGCGATCCTCAACAATCTGGAATACGACCACGCGGATATCTTCCCGGACATCGCGGCGATCCAGCGCCAGTTCCATCACCTCGTGCGCACGGTGCCGGCGCGCGGACGGCTGATCGTCAACGGCGAAGATGCCCGGCTTGCCGAGGTGCTGGCCATGGGCTGCTGGACCCCGGTGGAGCGTTTCGGATTCGATCCGGCGCTGGAATGGCGCGCCGAGCTGCTGGCGGCCGATGGCAGCCATTTCGCCGTGCATCACCGCGGCCAACGCATTGGTGAGGTGCAGTGGGCGCTGCTGGGCCGGCACAACGTGCTCAATGGCCTGGCCGCGTTGGCGGCCGCCCATGCGCTGGGCGTGGAACTGAGCAGGGTGATGTCCGCGCTGGCCCGGTTCCGCAGCGTCAAACGTCGCCTGGAAGTGATCGGTGAGGCCGGCGGCGTCACCATCTATGACGATTTCGCCCACCACCCCACCGCCATCGCCACCACCCTGGAGGGCCTGCGCGCCAAGGTTGGATTGGCCCGCATCGTCGTGGCCATGGAGCCGCGCAGTAATTCGATGCGGTTGGGCGCACATGCCGATGCACTGGCTCCGTCGCTGGCGCTTGCCGATGAGGTGGTGTTCCTGCATCGCCCGGAACTGGCCTGGGATGCGGCGGCCGTGGTGCAGGGCGTGCGGGGGCATGCCCTTGCCGTCGCTGACACCGATGCGTTGCTGGCGCAGTTGCAGGCGCTGGCCAGGCCGGGTGACCACGTGGTGTTCATGTCCAACGGCGGCTTTGATGCGGCGCCGCGGCGTTTTTTTGCAGCCTTGCAGGGCCGATGAACGAGACCACCGCACTGCCTTTGTTTCCGTTGCACCAGGTCCTGCTGCCGCAGGCAGGCCTGGGCCTGCGCGTGTTCGAGCGTCGCTACCTGGACCTGGTGCGCGAATGCGGCCGCAGTGGCAATGGTTTCGGCGTCTGCCTGATCCTGGACGGGGCGGAGGTCGGTGCGCCGGCGGTTCCTGCGGCCTTTGGCGTGGAGGCCCGGATCGAGGACTTCGACATGGGGGCCGATGGCGTCCTGCAGTTACGCGTGCGTGGTGCGCGTCGCTTCCATGTCGAGAGCACGCGTGTGCGTGACACCGGGCTGGTCATGGCCGAGGTCGCCTGGCGCGCTGCCGATGCCGATGATGAGCTGCAGCCACAGCACGCGCTGCTGTCCACGGTATTGCAGCACATCGTCGAGCAGGCGGGGGATGCGTATGCACCCGCGCATCCGGCCCTGTATGACCAGGCGGCATGGGTGGGCTGGCAACTGGCGCAGCTGTTGCCGTTGTCAGAATCCCAGCGCCTGCAGCTGTTGCAGGTCGATGACGTCCACCAACGGTTGCAGATGCTGCTGGGCTGGCTGCCGTAGCGCCACCCTCGGCGCTGCTGGCTGGCAGCGTGCCGCTGCGCTTGCGCCTCCACATGGCCCGGCGCTGACCGACCGGGTCCGGTCTGCATCCTGGTAATCCTGGCCATCCCAGCCTGATTGGTCAGGGCACGGTCTTCAACCGCAGTACCGGCAGTCCGGTTTCCGGATGCAACTGCTCGGCCTGCGGCGTGTCCTGCACCGCCTGCTTGACCGCATTCAATGCAGGGTCGATACCCCGCAGCGGATGCCACATGCCGATCCATTGGAAATGCCGGGTGTAACGCAGGGTCTGCGCACTTCCCAGCCACAGCGGCGTGGAACCGGTGCCCAGCACGGCCGGCGCGGCCCACAGCCGCAGCACATAGCGTTCATCACTGCGATCGCCGTCGCGGACCATCAACAGCGCTTCCACCCGCGTATCGAGCGTGGCCGGCAGTACGGGCAGTTCATCGGGCCCGGTGTCCTTGTCCAGCATCAACAGCGCCTGTTCCCAGCCGGCCTGTGGCTGCGCCCGCCAACCAGCCGCTTCCAGCTGCGCCTGCAATGGCGCCAGCGGGCCGGCCACCTGCACGTCCAGCGGCCAACGCTGGTCGTCGTCGAACTCGTTGCGACGGGCTGGCAGAAGCTGCCAATCCTGTTGCCACCAGGCCGATGCATCCAGCTGGGTGGGTGCCGGCAGCACCGGTTCGAAGCGTTCCAGCTTCAGTGCGATGTTGCGCGGGGCATACCACACCGCCGCCGCGAAAAAAGTGCCGTAGAACAACCAGGCCGCTGGCTTCACCCAGAACGAGCGGTTGAAGCGGCGGCGGTAGGCGATGCCCAGCACCAGCAGCCAGAAGGTGCCGAACAACATGCCGCCGATGACATCGCTCAGCCAGTGCGCGCCCAGGTACAGGCGTGAGAAACCGATCAGGCTGACCACGATGCCGGAAACCAGGTACGGCCACACCCGTGTGCGGCCGGGTAGTTCGCGGGCGATCAGCACGGCGAAGAAGCCCAGGGTGATGGTGGCCATGGTCACCGACACCGAGGGGAAACCGAAGCCGCTGCTGGCATCCGGTGGCCGCACCACATGCACGGTGGTGCCCAGCAGCTTGGTCAGGGCCAGGCCGAAGGCCAGCGCCGCCAACCAGTGTGCGGCCGCCATCCAGCGCCGCCGCCACAGCAGGTAGCCCATGCCGGCGGCGGTGGCCGGCAGCAGTACCTGCCACGCGCCCAGCGAGGCCAGCGCCGCCATCGGGTGGTCGGCCAGCGGATTGCGCAGGGCCAGCATGGCCTGGTGCACCATCAGGTCGATGCTCAACGGCTCGCCATGGGCGACCACCACCATCAACAGGGCAAACCAGCCCCAGCCCAGGACCAGCAGCATCATCGCCAGCATCGCCAGCGGCACCGCCTCGCGGCGCTGTGGGTCGAACACGCCTACCGTATAGCGCCCCAGCAGCGGGTGGCGCTTGGACCAGTCCAGCAGCCGTGCCAGCCAGCTGTCCATGCGCGCGGCAGACCAGCGATAGCCGTACAGCACCAGGGCCCAGACCAGGCCCATCAGCACCACCACCAGGCCCAGCACCACCACCAGCCGTCCGGCCACGGCGGCGACGGCATCGTAGGCTTCACCCAGCACCCAGCCCGGCAGCAGGAACAACACCGCCCAGGACAGGCTGGCAATGCCGCTGGCCTGGATGTAGCGGCTGGCCGGCATCTTCAGCATGCCGGCGATCGCTGGTACGAACGGACGGATGGCGCCGACGTAACGGGCGATCAGGATGCTCTTGAAGGCATTGCGGCGGAACAGGTTCTCGCCGCGGTCAAGCAGCTGCGTGTAGCGGCTGAAGGGCCAGACGCCGCGAAGCCGGTCGCCCCAGCGACGCCCGATCCAGTAGCTGATCCCGTCCCCGGCGAATGCCCCCAGTGCCGCACAGGCCACCGCGTAGGGCCCGGAGATCTGCCCCAGGCCGATGAACACGCCAACCGCAAACAGCAGGGGCAGCGCGGGCACGATGGCGCCAAGGATGATCACCGCATCGCAGAACGCGATCAGGAAGATGACCGCGCCAGCGAGCACGGGATGAGCGGCAATCCACGTCAGCGTGGCGTCGATCCAAGAAGAGTCCATTGACCGATTATAGAGGGCCGCAGGTGACTGGATGCCCGCTCGTTACGCGTCGTTACCGACGCGCCATCGCCTAGAATGCGAGCATGCGCGATTCTTCGACACCGGCGTCCATCGCCCTGAAGGCTGACAGCTTTGGCCGCATCCTGTTGGTCGATGGGCCGCAGGGTCGCTTCGTACGCCGCGATCTCGGCGCCACGCCCTGGTGGCTGCGCCTGCCGGCCTGGTGGCTGGCCCGGCGCGAGGCGCGCGCGCTG
>DALZLW010000193.1:0-7175 GCA_032007425.1 Stenotrophomonas sp. | reverse complement strand
GCGCGACCGCCGCGGGCTTTGCGCGTGGCAGTGCCGAAGCGGCCCAGGCGCCGGCCGTGGACGCCGCCCTGTCCGCGCCCGGCGAGTACGAAACCGTGTCGAGCGTCGAGCAGCTGCAGGCCTGGGTGGACCGTGCCGCGCAGGCCGAACTGCTCAGCTTCGATACCGAGACCGACGCCCTGGATGCCATGCGCGCGCGCCTGGTGGGCATCAGTCTGGCGGTGGAGGCGGGCAAGGCGGCCTACATCCCGGTGGGCCATGACTATCCCGGTGCACCGGCCCAGCTGCCGATGGCGCAGGTGCTCGATGCGCTGCGCCCGGTGCTGGAAGACCCGGACAAGAAGAAGCTCGGCCAGCATGGCAAGTACGACCTGCACGTGCTGCGTCGGCATGGCGTGGACGTGCAGGGTTATGCCCAGGACACCATGCTGGAAAGCTTCGTGCTCAACTCCACCGCCACCCGGCACGACATGGATTCACTGGCCCTGCGCTACCTGGGCTACAGCACGATCAAGTTCGAGGACGTCGCCGGCAAGGGCGCCAAGCAGATACCGTTCTCGCAGGTGGGCATCGACGAAGCCAGCCGCTACGCCGCCGAGGATGCCGACATCACCCTGCGGCTGCACCAGGCGCTGGGCCCGCAGCTGCAGGCCGAGCCGAGCCTGGACCGCGTGTACCGCGAGATTGAAATGCCCCTGGTGCCAGTGCTTGCGCGGATCGAAGCCAACGGCGTCCAGGTCGATGTCGGCGAGCTGCGGCGTCAGAGCCAGGACCTGTCCACGCGCATGCTGGCCGCCCAGCAGAAGGCCACCGAACTGGCAGGCCGCAGCTTCAACCTGGATTCGCCCAAGCAACTGCAGGCGGTGCTGTTTGACGAGCTGCAACTGCCGGCGGTGGTGAAAACTCCCAAAGGCCAGCCCAGCACCAATGAGGAGGCGCTGGAAGCAATTGCCGAACAGCACGAGCTGCCGCGTGTCATTCTTGCCTACCGGGGACTGGCCAAGCTGCGCAGCACCTATACGGACAAGCTGCCGGAAATGGTCAACGCCGATACCGGCCGGGTGCATACCAGCTATCACCAGTCCGGCGCGGCGACCGGCCGCCTGTCTTCGTCCGATCCCAACCTGCAGAACATCCCGATCCGCACCGAAGACGGCCGGCGCATCCGCCGCGCCTTCGTCGCACCGGCGGGCTGCCAGCTGCTGGCAGCCGATTATTCGCAGATCGAACTGCGGATCATGGCCCATCTGTCCGAGGATCCGGGCCTGGTGCGTGCCTTCGAGCAGGGGGCGGACGTGCACCGCGCCACGGCGGCCGAAGTGTTCGGCCGCACGCTGGAGGAGGTGACCAGCAATGAACGACGGGCGGCCAAGGCGATCAACTTCGGCCTGATGTACGGCATGAGTGCCTTCGGCCTGGCCCGCAACCTGGGCATCGACCGCGGCCAGGCACAGGATTATGTTGCCCTGTACTTCAGCCGTTATCCGGCGGTACGTGACTTCATGGAGCGCATGCGCCAGCAGGCGCGTGACCAGGGCTATGTGGAAACCCTGTTCGGCCGCCGGTTGTATCTCAACGACATCAATGCCCGTAACCAGGGCTTGCGGGCAGGTGCTGAACGCGCGGCCATCAATGCGCCCATGCAGGGCACGGCGGCGGACATCATCAAGATCGCGATGGTCAACGTGGACCGGTGGCTGCGCGACAGCCAGGCCCCTGCGCGGATGATCCTGCAGGTGCACGATGAACTGGTATTCGAAAGCCAGGCCGAGTTCACCGGGACGCTGCGCGCCAAGGTGACCGAGTTGATGTCGCAAGCTGCACAGTTGCGGGTGCCTCTGGTGGTGGATACCGGGGTCGGCGCGAACTGGGATGAAGCGCATTAACTGACTTGTTATGTCGCTTTAACCATTGAAACGGCCGACATTATGACCAATGGATGAATGCATCATAGGGGAACCCTGATAAATGGGCAGCCTTCACGGTTCATCAATGTTGGAAATGGTTTTATAGCCCTCGACAGGCGCAACGCCTGTCCTGGATCTCTCCCTTCCCCTGGAGCAGATCTCGGAACGGGGGCTCCTCCCCAAGCACCCGTTCCCCGGCCCCGTTGACCCCCCCTGGTCAGCGGGGCTTTTTATTTGCGCCGACGCCGAGGCGAGCGTCCAAGGTCGGGGCCAGGGTCGGACCCGGTAGCGCCATGGCTTTGGCCCGGCGAGGGCAGCGACCCCACGCCAGGCCATGTCCGGCCGACGTGTCAGACCCAGTCCCGCGGCACCAGGTAATCGGCCAAGCGGGCTTCGGCACTGCCGGGTTCGGCGACGAAACCGTATTCCCAGCGTGCCAGCGGCGGCAGGCTCATCAGGATGCTTTCACTGCGGCCACCGCTCTGCAGCCCGAACAGGGTGCCGCGGTCGTACACCAGGTTGAATTCCACGTAGCGGCCGCGCCGGTACAGCTGGAACTGGCGCTCGCGCTCGCCATACGGCGTGGCCTGGCGACGCGCTACCAAGGGCATGTAGGCATCGAGGAAACCATCGCCCACGGCGCGCAGGTAAGCGAAATCGCGCTCGAAGTCACCGTGCAGGTCATCGAAGAACAACCCGCCCACACCGCGTGTTTCATTGCGGTGGCGCAGGAAGAAATATTCATCGCACCAACGCTTGTGCGCGGCATGGCGCTCGGCGCCGAAGGGTGCGCACAGGTCATGCGCCACCTGGTGCCAGTGCTGCACGTCTTCGTCGAAGGGATAGAACGGGGTCAGGTCGAAGCCGCCGCCAAACCAGGCGGCCACGATCTGGCCATCGCGCTCGGCCTGGAAGTAGCGGACGTTGGCATGGGTGGTGGGCAGGTAGGGGTTGCGCGGGTGGAACACCAGCGACACCCCGGTCGCCCGCCAGGAGGCACCGGCCAGCTCGGGCCGGTTGGCCGATGCCGACGGCGGCAGGCGGGTGCCAGCCACGTCGGAGAAGCCTATGCCGGCCTGTTCGAACACCGCGCCGTCGCGCAGCACGCGGGTGCGTCCACCGCCCCCTTCGGCGCGCTGCCAGCAGTCTTCGTGGAAGCGGGCAGTGCCGTCGGCGTGCTCGATGGCCGCACAGATGCGGTCCTGCAGATCGGTCAAGTAGGCGCGTACGCGATCAAACTCATTCATGCCGGGTACTTTACCGCGTCCATCAGCGAGCGGCCGTACAGTGATCGCGGACATCGCGCTGCAGCAGCCGCCAGGCCAGCCACAGCTGGGGCAGGGCAAACACCAGCGCCGTGCCCAGCAAGGTCAGCGTCGTCGCCCAGCGCTGCGCCTGCAAGGCGGCCACCACCTGCGGATGGCTGCGCTGGGCCAGCATGTACAGCATCTGCTGGTCCACCCAGGCGACCAGGAGGAAGTTCGACAGCACCGATACCAGCAGCACGACGGAAAACGCCCAAGGCCCCCAACGCTGCTGCCGCAACAACCCCAGGGACGACAGCACGCCGGGAAGGCAGGCCAGCGCTACCCACAGGCAGGCCTGCGCCGGGTGTTGCAGCAGCCACAGCGCGCCTGGTGGCCAGTGCTGCGCCTGCGCCATGCCAACCAGCAGTTGCCAGCTCTCATGACGCTGGGCGAAGGCGGCCAGGGGTGCCAGCAGCAGGGCGGCGACCCCTGCCGCCAAGGCGGCCCCCAGCGAGGCCAGCGCCAGCGGACGCACGAAGGCGGTGCCGGGCCCGCTTCGATTGGCGGCAGCGGGCAGTGGTGGCGGTAGCGACGGTGGCATGCCCGGCTCAGCCTGCCACGCGGCGGCGTTGCCAAGCCGGCAGGATGTGCTGGGCGCTGAGCGGGGCAAGTGGCTGGCCGTGCGGCGGCGTAACGGCCACCCAGGCCAGTTCGGCGATTTCGGCACAGGCTCGCGGTGTGCCGGCGATGCGCGCCTGCCAGACCTCGGCGCGGACACGGCGGCCTGGCTCGTTCACGGCCCAGTCTTCGAACGTACCCAGCGCGATCGCGGTTTCATCAAGCAGGCGCACGTCCAGTTCCTCGGCCAGCTCCCGGGCCAGCGCCTGCAGCGGCGGTTCGCCCGGCTCGGGCTTGCCACCGGGCTGGATGAAGGCGCTGGCACCGTGCTTGCGCACCACCAGCACGCGGCCAGCGCCATCTTCGATGACCGCCGCGACGATGTGGATCACCGCGGCGGTCGGGCTCACTTCACGTTCTCGTTGAACAGCTTGAGGATGCGCTTGTACTGGTCCAGCCAGGAATCGGCACGCACGTAACCATGGCGTTCCAGCGGGTATGGCGCGATGGACCAGTTGTCCTTGTGCAGCTCGATCAGGCGTTGGCTCAGGTTGACCGAGTCCTGGAAGAACACGTTGTCATCCATCATGCCGTGGGCGATCAGCAGGTGGTCCTGGAGGTTCTGCGCATACTCGATCGGCGAGGACACCCGGTAGGCCTCCGGGTCGATGTCCGGGGTGTTGAGGATGTTGCTGGTGTAGGCGTGGTTGTAGTTGTGCCAGTCCACCACCGGGCGCAGCGCGGCGCCGGCCTTGAACGTGCCCGGCGCACGGAACAGCGCCATGAAGGTCATGAACCCGCCGTAGGAACCACCGTAGATGCCGGCGCGGTCACGGTCGCCCTGCTGGGTCTGCACCAGCCAGTCCAGCCCGTCCTGGTAGTCCTCCAGCTCGGGGTGGCCCATGTTGCGGTAGATCGCCGTGCGCCAGTCGCGGCCATAGCCCTCGCTGCCGCGGTAATCCATGTCCAGCACGATGTAGCCCTGCTGCACCAGCAGGTTGTGGAACATCTGTTCGCGGAAATAGGCCGGATAGCGCTGGTGCACGTTCTGCAGGTAGCCGGCACCGTGCACGAACATCACGATGGGGTACTTCTTGCCCGCTTCCTTCTGCTCGGGCTCGTAACACTTGGCCCACACCACGCCGGCGCCATGCTTGGACGGCACCGCCACCAGCTTGGGCTGTATCCACTGGCGCGCCTTGAAATCAGCACTGCGGGTATCGGTCAGCACGCGGGCCTGGCCACCACCGCTGGGCAGCACAGCCAACTGTGGCGGCAGGTAAGCGCCGGAATACCGCACCAGCAACTGCTGGCCATCGGGCGACAGCGAGAAGTCTTCCACCCCGTTGAGGTCGGTCAGTTCACGGACCTTGCCGCCGCCGGCATCCACCGCGCATACCTCGTAATCGTGCGGCGCCTGCTGGTTGCACAGGAAGTAGAAGCCCTTGCCATCGGCGGAAAGCACCGGTGCGGAGGCTTCCCACTTGCCGCTGGTCAGCGCCTGCGGCTTGCCGGTACCGGCCTGGGTGTACAGGTGCGAATAACCCGACTGCTCGGACAGCAGCCACAGCGTGCGGCCATCGGCCATCCAGCCGAAATCGTTGAAGCCCCAGTTGATCCAGGCGTTGTCGGTGAGCCGGTGGCGGTTCTGCACGCGGCCATCGGCCGCCGCCAGGCTGATGATCCAACGGTCCTTGTTGTCGTTGGCGCGCAGCATGATCGCCACCTGCTGGCCATCGGCGCTCCAGCGCACGCCGCCGCCCATGAAATCGCCCATCACCTCCAGCGGCCGGTTGCCCTTCAGCGCATCCTTGCCGGCCTTGCGGCGCAGCTCGGCCAGCGGGTCGGTGCCGATGCCGGGCAGGCCATCGAGGTTGATCTTCTCGGCCTTGCCACTGCGTGCATCGACCCACCACAAGGTATGCGGTTCGGGATCGTTGCGGCCGACACGGGTGCGGGTATCTTCGCTTTCCTCGTAACCGGATTCGGTAACGTAAAGCGGCATCTTGCCGCTGCGGCCTTCGTCGAAGTCCTTGGGCTTGGTCACCACCAGCAGGTGGGTCAGGTCAGGCGACAGCGCACTGTCGACGATGGCCACGTCGGCGCCCAGATACACCGGGCCCGGGGCACGGGTCGGATCGGCCAGGCGCCAGCGCTGGTCCTGGTCCTTGAGTGCTTCGCGCTGCTCGCGGTCGCGGCGCAGGGTTTCCAGCGTGCGCAGCTGCTGGTCGCGCAGCACGTCCGGTTTCGGCTTGGCCGACGGATCCTTCTCGGCCTTGAGGCTGGCCACCTGGGCCACGCCGCTGGCAGCGGTCCAGTGGTACCACGCCTGGCCACTGCGCCAGATCACCCCGCCGTCGCTGGCGAAATCGATGCCGCTGGCGCGTTCGTTGCTGCGGGTGAGCTGGGTCAGCGCGCCGCTGCGCAGGTCGCGCACGAAGACATCGCCGTTGCGGGCGAACGCCGCGCGGCTGCGGCTGCGGTCATAGACCGGATTGGCCACGTCCAGGGTGCCGCGCTGGTCGTCGGCCACCTGCGCGGCCGCACCGCCGGCAACCGGCTGGCGGAAGGTATCGCGTACCGGGCTGCCATTGCGCTTGAGGGTGTACTCCACCTGCTGGCTGTTCCATGACCACCACGCGCGCTCCACCGGCGGACCGATCCAGTCCGGATCGGCCATGGCCTGCTCGATGGTGATCGGGGTCGGTGCCGCAAGGGCGGCCGGAGCGGCCACCAGGGCCGACAACAGCAGGGACAGAGGCAGGATTCGGGACATGGGGCAGCGGCACCAGTGAAGGGTAACCGGCCAAGGGTAGCAGCCCCTCCGTGCCGCGGGCTGGGCCACAGGTCATGCCGCGACGGCGGCGGCGCCGGATGCCAACATCGGCACAGTGGTGCCAAACAGCTGCAACCGGTTGCCGGCCTCGTGCATCCATTGCTTACGAACACCACTCACCGACGGAGCACGACCATGCAGGAACTCATCCCGATCACCCTTTTCGTCTGCGTTGCCTACGCGATCCATGCGCTGGCCGACGCCCGCGCCCGCGCCAAGCTGGTGGCGCCCCATGTGCCGGAGGAAGTGATCCGCGCGCTGGCCTTGCTGGAAGAGCAGCGCCGCCGCCAGGGCGCCCTGCGTTGGGGCATCAGCCTGGTGTGCCTGTCCTTTGCCTTTGCTGGACTGGAAATGCTGGGCCACGAGGACCTGAGCTTCGGCGCGGTCGCCCTGCTGGTCGGCAGCGCGGGCGTCGGCCAATTGCTGGCCTGGCGCCTGACCCGCGGCTCCACCGGCAGCTGAGCCGACGATGCCGCACCGACGCAGGCCCCCGCGATGGGCGTGATCGGCAAAGCACTGGCGGTGCTGCGCGCACCGCGCCGTGCCGCACCGCCGCGCGCGCCGCCG
>DALZLW010000192.1:0-7195 GCA_032007425.1 Stenotrophomonas sp. | reverse complement strand
AGCTCAAGAAGGGCGACCGCGTTGCCCTGATGATGCCCAACTGCCTGCAGTACCCCGTCGCCACCTTCGGTGTCCTGCGCGCCGGCCTGACAGTAGTCAACGTCAACCCGCTCTACACCGCCCGTGAGCTGAAGCACCAGCTGGTGGACGCCGGTGCCACCGTGCTGGTGGTGGTGGACAACTTCGGTGACACGGTCCAGCAGGTCATCGCCGACACGCCGGTGCGGCAGGTCATCACCACCGGCTTGGGCGACATGCTCGGCGCCAAGGGCGTGGTGGTGAACTTCGTGTTGAAGTACATCAAGAAGATGGTGCCCAACTACAGCATCAAGGGCGCCATCCGCTTCAACCAGGCCCTGCGCCTGGGCAGTCGCCACACCCTGCCGGCCGTCCAGGTCGATCACGACGACATCGCCTTCCTGCAGTACACCGGCGGCACCACCGGGGTGGCCAAGGGCGCCATGCTGACCCACCGCAACCTGGTGGCCAACATGCAGCAGGCCTCGGCCTGGATTGCCGCCTCGGGCATCGAGGAAGGCAAGGAATGGATCATCACCGCCCTGCCGCTGTATCACATCTTCGCGTTGACGGCCAACGGCCTGGTCTTCATGAAGTTCGGCGGCTGCAACCACCTGATCACCAATCCGCGCGACATGAAGGGCTTCATCAAGGAGCTCAAGGGCGTGCGCTTCACCGCCATCACCGGGGTCAACACGCTGTTCAACGGCCTGCTCAACACGCCTGGCTTCGACACCGTGGACTTCTCCACGTTGAAGGTAACGTTGGGCGGCGGCATGGCCGTGCAGCGTTCGGTCGCCGAGCGCTGGAAGAAGGTGACCGGCGTGACCCTGGTGGAAGCCTATGGTTTGACGGAAACCTCGCCGGCCGCCTGCATCAATCCGCTGGATCTCAAGGAGTACAACGGCGCCATCGGCCTGCCGATCCCGTCCACCGATGCCTGCATCAAGGACGACGACAACCGCGTGCTGGCCACTGGCGAAGTGGGCGAGCTGTGCATCAAGGGACCGCAGGTGATGAAGGGCTACTGGCAACGTCCGGACGAGACCGAAAAAGCCGTCGATGCCGATGGCTGGCTGCACACCGGCGACATGGCGCGCATGGACGACCAGGGGTTCTTCTACATCGTGGACCGCAAGAAGGACATGATCCTGGTGTCCGGCTTCAACGTCTATCCGAACGAAGTCGAAGACGTGATCGCGATGATGCCTGGCGTGCTGGAAGTGGCCGCGGTGGGCGTGCCCGATGAACGCTCCGGCGAGGTGGTGAAGGTGGTCATCGTGAAGAAAGACCCGGCGCTCACCGCCGAGCAGGTCAAGGACTACGCACGCGCCAACCTGACCGGCTACAAGCATCCGAAGATCGTCGAGTTCCGCAAGGAGCTGCCCAAGACCAATGTCGGCAAGATCCTGCGCCGCGAACTGCGCGACGCCGCCAGTAACTGAATCGCGTGCCGGCAGGTCCGGCCGACAGCACACGATGCGCGTTGAACACAAGGCCCGGGCGGATCAATCCCCCGGGCCTTGTCTTATCTGGCACTCCCGGCGGTGTAGCATCGCCACGTGTGGACCCGTCCGGCCCGCCGACCACGACATCACCCGCGGGCCAGCTCCGAGCCGAGGAAATCGCCATGAGCACCATTGAAAAGCTGCCCGTCAACCGCCCTTACACCACCATCCGCACCGAAGACAGCGCCGAAGGCGCGCATTGGCTGTTCATGCACGCCGATGCCGGCACCGGCATCCGCCCATGCTGCCGCAAGGACATGCTGGATGAAATGTGGAACTACATGGGCGCCATCACCCGCGCACCGGACGCGCACAACAACGGCCGCCTGCGTCATTTCGTGCTGGCCTCCGATGCCACCGCCTACAACCTGGGCGGCGACCTGGACCTGTTCACCCGGCTGATCCGCGAGGGCAACCGTGAACGCCTGCTGGCCTATGCCCAGCGCTGCGTGGAAGGCGTGCACCACCTGCACACCGGCTTTGGCGGCGACGTGCGCTCGATCGCGCTCATCCAGGGCGACGCGCTGGGCGGCGGCCTGGAAATGGCGCTGGCCTGCCACACCATCGTGGCCGAAGAAGGCGCCGGCATGGGCTTGCCGGAAGTGCTGTTCGGCCTGTTCCCGGGCATGGGCGCCTACTCCTTCCTGTGCAAGCGCATGGCACCACAGCAGGCCGAGAAGATCATCCTCGACGGCCGCGTGTACTCGGCCGAGGAAATGCACGCGCTGGGCGTGG
The DNA here is from genome assembly GCA_032007425.1 of Stenotrophomonas sp. Classification (GTDB taxonomy): domain Bacteria; phylum Pseudomonadota; class Gammaproteobacteria; order Xanthomonadales; family Xanthomonadaceae; genus Stenotrophomonas. The sequence goes on along the minus strand of DALZLW010000192.1, from coordinate 4,934 downwards.
TCGATGTGCTGGTGCGCAAGGGCGAAGGCCGCAAGGCGGTGGAAGACCTGATCCGCCAGCAGCAGCGCATTCCGCAGTCCTACCTCGCCATGAACGCCGCGCGCAACCTGGCCCAGTGCGTCAGCCATGAAGAACTGCTGGAAATCACCAAGATCTGGGTGGAATCGGCACTGGCGCTGGGTGACAAGTCGCTGCGCACGATGGACCGGCTGATCAAGGCGCAGACGCGCCGTGCCGGCCTTGACGCGGCCTGAGGCCACCCTCCCCCCCATCGCATCGACCTGTGTTTCCTGTAGTGGGTACTGCCGGCCCGTCCGGCCGGCATGTCCCCGCGCACGGGATCAGCGGCCCTCGCCGCCGTCCACGCCCTGCTGCCCTTTGCGCTGTGCCCGCAGGTCCAGCGCATTGCGCCCTTCCTTCAACGTCACTGCCAGCACCGCCAGGCGCTGGCGCCATTCGGCCTTGAGTTGCCAATCCGCCATGCGCATCAACTCGCCGGCACGGTTGGCGGCGCGCTCCAGGCCCAGGTTGCTGGTCACGCCCTTGATCGCGTGTGCGTGGTCGCGCAGCGGATTCCATTGACCGGCCTCGCCAGCGACATGCGCCTGACGCATCGCCACGTCCGCGTCCTGCAGGCACTGGCGGATGAACTCGCGCTCGAACCCCTCGCCCATCCCCAGCGACGCCAGTTCGTCGAGCACGCTGGTATCGAGCACGCCGTCGGTGACCGGCGGTGTGCGCAGCACCGGCGCTGCCGGCTTCAGGTCGCGGTTGGCCGCGATCTCGGCCAGCGTATCCAGCAGCCGCACCGCCACCACCGGCTTGGCCAGGAAGGTATGCGCACCGGCTTGGGTGCAGCGCTGGATGGCCTCGGGGGTGACATCGGCACTGAGCACCAGCACGGGCGTGCGCGGGCCGCCACCGGCCTGCATCACCCGCAGTTCCTTGAGCATGTCCAGCCCACTCATGCCCGGCATGTGCAGGTCGACGATGGCCGCGTCGTAATCGGTCTCCGCCAGTGCATCGAGCACCGCCTCGCCGCCGTTGACGCAGAGCACCTTGTGACCGGCCTTCTGCAGCAGGCGCTGCAGCACCATGCGGTTGGCCTCATGATCGTCGGCGACCAGCAGGTTCAGGCTGCGCACCCGCGCCCGGTGGCGCAGGAAAGGATCGGCGAAGGCGATCACATTGCCGCCGTCAGCCGACGTCGGCATGCCCGCCAACGCCGGCGTCGGCACGGCCGGGCGCAACTGCGGCGGCGCGAACGGCAGTTCCACCCAGAAATGGCTGCCGCGCGGCGGGTTGTCGAGGAAGCCGATCGCCCCACCCATGGCCTCCACGAGGCCTTTGGCGATGGTGGTGCCCAGCCCGGTGCCCTCATGGCGGCGGGCCATGCTGACATCGGCCTGCTCGAAGGCCTCGAACAACCGCTCCCGCATCGCTACGGGCACCCCGATGCCGGTGTCGAGGATGTCAAAACGCAGCCTCACACCGCCATCGGTAGCGGCATGGGCCACACCGATCTGGATGTCGACCCCGCCCTTGTCGGTGAACTTCACCGCGTTGCCCGCCAGGTTGAGCAGGATCTGCCGCAGATGATCAACATCGCCCCGCAGCCGCGGCGGCACTTCCGGCGCGATGCGCACCCTGTAGTCCAGCCGCTTGGCCTTGGCCTGCGGCAACAGGATCAGGCCGATGGCCTGGACCACGTCGACCAAGGTGAAGTCCTCGGCCGCCACCCGCAGCTTGCCGGCCTCGATGGCCGAAATATCCAGCACCTCTTCCACCAGCGCCAGCAAGCTGCGCGAGGAGGCCTGGATGGTGTTGAGGCATTCGCGCTGCTCGTCGTCCAACCGGGTCGTGGCCAGCACTTCGGTCATCCCGGCCAGGCCATTGAGCGGCGTGCGGAATTCGTGGCTCATGTTGGCCAGGAAGCGGCTCTTGGCTTCACTGGCCCGCCGTGCCTCGGCCATCGCCTGGGTCAGCTGACGCAGCAGCGAGGAGAAATACAGCGGCACGGCCGCCAGGCCCAGCCACAGGCCCAGGGCAAGGCCGCTGTTGCGCTGCCAGTAATCGGTGAACAGCGCCGTGCAGCCAAAACTGAGCATGGCCATCGCCACGGCCAGATACAGGTAATTGTTGCCAAAGCGCATGCCGTTGCCGACGGTCACCCACATCACCACGATGTAGACCCAGGCCAGGGGTTCGCCCATCTGCACCATGCCGGCAGCGATCAGGCCGTAATCGGCCAACATGCCAAGGATGCGCCGGGGATCGGAACGACCCGGGCGCCACAGCAACCAGCCGAACATCAGCAGCGACAGGCTCAAGCCGGTGAGCACGATGGCCAGCACGCCGGTGTACTGTACTGGCGGCAGGTCGTTGCGTACCTGCGGCAACAGCACATAGGCCAGGATCAGCACGATCAGGATGATGCGCACGATCTGCTGGCCGTGCTCGGTATCTCCCCGCTGCTGCAGGCGCGTACGCAGGCGGTGCAGCAAGGCATTCATGTCACAGCTCCGGCCGCACCGACGCCGTGGAGTGTTCGGCGCAGATCTGTTCCAGCTGCGCGCGACCACGCATCAGCGCTTCCACCACGCGGGGGTCGAACAAGCGGCCGCGCTGCGCGTACAGATACGCCAGGCTGGCGTCTACCGTCCACGCCTCCTTGTAGGGACGCGGTGACACCAGCGCATCGAACACATCGGCCACCGCGACGATGCGCGCTTCCAAGGGAATCGCGTCGCCGACCAGGCCATCCGGGTAGCCACTGCCGTCATAACGCTCGTGGTGGCGCAGCGCGATCACCGCACCGAGCTGGATGAACCGGTTCTGGCTGCCGCTGAGCAAGGCATGGCCAATGCGCGGGTGCCGACGCATCACCGCCAATTCTTCATCGTTGAGCTTGCCCGGCTTGAGCAGCACCGCATCGGGAATGGCGATCTTGCCCATGTCGTGCAGCGGCGCCGCCATCTCGATCAGCCGCGCCTCGTCCTCCGGCAAGCCCATCTGCTCGGCGATCAAGCCGGCAATGCGTGCCATCCGCTCCAGGTAGGCGCTGGTGCCGGCATCGCGGTACTCGATCGCACGCGCCAGCCGCGACAGCGTCTCGCGCTCGCGCTCTTCCACCTCGTGCATGCTGGCCAGCAGCCGCTGCTCCAGCGACAAGGCACGCGCCTTCACGTTTTCCGACTGCTGGCGCAGCTGCAGCAGGTTGTAGCAGCGGGCGCGCAACTCACGCGGGCGGATCGGCTTGACCAGGAAGTCGATCACCCCTGCTTCCAGCGCCGCCTGGCGAATCGGCTCGTCGCCAACCACGGTGATCAGGATCACCGGAATATCGCGGTGCTTGGGCAGGCGACGGAAGCGCCGGGCAAAGTCCAACCCGTCCATTTCCGGCATGCGGTAATCGAGCAGCAGCAGATCGACCGGATTGGCCTCGCACCACGCCAGCGCCGACAACGGGTCGCCGAAGTCGTGCACGCTCAGTTCCGGCGCGATGTCTTCGATGACATGGCGCAGCATCGTCCGCGCGGAGGTCTGATCGTCAACGATGACAATGTTCAAGGAAATCTCTGCCTGCCTGTTGGCCCAACCTGGAAAGAGGGTCGGCGCGGATGGCCCGCCCCCCTGTTGGCTGGCATCCTGTGTCTGTCCGACTCCTGCCATGCGCTCCCCGGCTTCGTTGACGATGGATATGCGGCAGCGCACAACGCGCGCACTGCCCGTCCCTGCCTGCATCTAGCCACAGGTAAGGCAGGAACACCAAGCATCACGATACTCCGGTCGCATCATGACCGATAGATGCCGCCTTGCGGCGGCACCGCCGTCGTCTGCGCGGCTTAGACCGGGCGCATGTACGGGAACAGCAGGACATCGCGAATCGAGCTGCTGCCGGTGAGCAGCATCACCAGTCGATCGATGCCGATGCCCAGGCCGCCGGTCGGGGCCATGCCGTACTCCAATGCACGGATGTAATCAGCATCGTAATGCATGGCCTCATCATCCCCCCCTTCCATTGCCGCCACCTGGGCCTGGAAGCGCTGGGCCTGGTCTTCCGGATCATTCAACTCCGAGAAACCGTTGGCCAGTTCCTTGCCGTTGATGAACAGCTCGAAGCGGTCGGTGTAGCCCGGCGCATCGTCACTGCCACGTGCCAGCGGCGAGACCTCGACCGGGTGGTCGGTGATGAAGGTCGGCTGCACCAGGGTGTGCTCCACCGTGGCTTCGAAGATCTCCAGCAGCAGCTTGCCCCAACCCCACGACGGCTTGACCTTGATGCCCAGGCGCTGGCAATGACCCAGCAGCGCATCACGGTCGGTGGTGTCGGCCGCGCTGATTTCCGGGTTGTGGTGCATCACCGCCTCGTCCATGCGCCAGCGGCGGAATGCCGGGCCCAGGTCGATGCTGGCACCGTCCCATTCGACGGTGGTGGTGCCCAGCACCTTCTGCGCCACGTCACGGATCACGCCTTCGGTCAGGTCCATGATTTCGTTGTACGTGGCATAGGCCTCGTACAGTTCCATCATCGTGAACTCCGGGTTGTGCCGGGTGCTGACACCTTCGTTGCGGAAGTTGCGGTTGATTTCGTACACCCGCTCCAGCCCGCCCACGGTCAGCCGCTTCAGGTACAGCTCCGGTGCCACGCGCAGGTACAGGTCCAGGTCCAGCGCATTGTGGTGGGTGGTGAACGGCTTGGCCGTGGCGCCGCCGGGGATGTAATGCATCATCGGCGTTTCCACTTCAAGGAAATCGCGTGCATCCAGCCAGGCGCGCATCGCACGGATGATCTTGGAACGCTTGATGAAGACTTCGCGGGACTCCGGGGTGACGATCAGATCGACGTAGCGCTGGCGGTAGCGCTGCTCCACGTCGGCCAGGCCGTGCCACTTGTCCGGCAGCGGGCGCAGCGACTTGGTCAGCAGGCGGAT
>DALZLW010000191.1:0-7200 GCA_032007425.1 Stenotrophomonas sp. | reverse complement strand
TGGCCTGTTCGAGACCGGTGCCGGTGGTTCGGCGCCCAAGCACGTGCAGCAGTTCCAGGAAGAGAACTACCTGCGCTGGGATTCGCTGGGTGAGTTCCTGGCCCTGGCCGCGTCGCTGGAACACCTGGGCAACCGCTACGACAACGCCGGCGCCCGCGTGCTGGCCAAGGCGCTGGACGTGGCCAATGGGGTGTTCCTCGACAACGACAAGTCGCCCTCGCGCAAGCTGGGCGGCATCGACAACCGCGGCAGCCACTTCTACATCGCGCTGTACTGGGCCCAGGCGCTGGCGGCGCAGGATGACGATGCGACCCTGAAGGCCCGCTTCGCACCGCTGGCCAAGGCGCTGACGGACAACGAGCAGACCATCGTCGATGAACTGGCGGCGGTGCAGGGCAAGGCCGTGGACATCGGCGCCTACTACCGTCCGGACCTGGACAAGGTGGCGGCGGCGATGCGTCCGAGCGCCACGTTCAACAGCGCACTGGCATCGCTGCAGGGCTGATCGCCGTTCCTGCTGTCCGGGGGCACGGCCGGGTGGGCGGCGACGTCTGGTCGCCGCGCGTCCGGCCTATGCCACCGCGAGGTAACGCCGGGCCATGCCCGGCAGGCGTAGCGGCAGGGCGTACGACCCACCCAAGTTGTGCCCCTTCCCGCTGCCATCGTAAGGTGCGTATCGCCCACCCTTGGCGATACACGCATGTCCCAGAATGTCGTGCCCGCGGTATCGGAACCGATCGCCGGGGCGATCTACGCAGGCTTCGAGCACTACCACGCGGCCTTCGCCGGCATCACCGCCCGGGCCCGTCGCCGCTTTGAAACGCGCGACTGGGCCGCGGCACGCGCCGATGCGGTCGAACGGATTGGCTTGTACGACACCTGCATCGCCGCGTGCATGCTCGAGCTGCGCAGGCTGGCGGGCGATGCCATCGGTGATCGCGCACTGTGGCTGCAGGTACGGACGCGGTACGCGGCGCTTATCGACGGCCTGATCGACGCCGAGCTGTATAAAACGTTCTACAACACGCTTGCGCGCCGCCTGTTCGGTACGCGTGGGGTGGACGCCGGCGTGGAATTCATTGCGTTCGACGTTGAACCTTCCGATGCCATCACCCACCCGGTGGCACGGCGCACTTACGCCGTTTCGGCAACCCGTCCGGTGGAAGCCCTGTCACGGGTGCTGGGCGACTACCGCTTCGACGTCCCCTATGCACACCAGTTGCGCTGCGCGGCCGCCATCGCCGTGCGCCTGCAGGACGACCTCGCCCACTGGGGCGAGCACCCGGTGCGCAGCATCGAACTGCTCGATACCGTGTTCTACCGCGAGCGGCGTGCCTATCTGGTGGGGCGGGTGTTGGGCGAGCACCGTTTCTCGCCCTGCGTGATCGCCTTGACCAACGACGGTACCGGCCTGCGTGCCGATGCCGTGCTGACCCGCCGTCGCGACGTGGCGCACTTGTTCGGTGTGTCACGCAGTTACTTCCAGGCAGACCTGGACACCGTCGGCGATGCCGTCGTGTTCCTGCGCAGCCTGTTGCCGGGCAAGCCGGTCGATGAGCTCTATACCGTGCTCGGACGGGCCAAGCAGGGAAAGACCGAGCGCTACCGCACGTTCTTCAGTCATTTCAACGAACACCCGCAGCAGCGGCTGGCGCACGCCGAAGGCACGCCGGGGATGGTGATGGCGGTGTTCACCCTGCCCAGTTACCCGCTGGTGTTCAAGCTGATCCGTGACCGTTTCGCGTGGCCCAAGACGATGTCAAGGCAACAGGTGGAAGCGCGCTATGCGTTGGTGTTCAACCTGGACAGGGTCGGGCGCCTGCTCGATGCGCAGCCCTACCGGCACCTGCGGTTCCCACGCAGCCGCTTCGAGCCGGCGTTGCTGGAAGAACTGCTGGGCCAGTGCGCGCGCAGCGTCAGCGTGGTGGGTGACGAGGTATCGATCGACCTGTGTTACGTGCAGCGCCGTTTCCGGCCGTTGAACCTCTACCTGCGCGAACAGGGGACGCAGGCACGGCGCGCGGCCGTACTTGATTACGCACAGGCGATCACCGACATGGCCTGCAACAACATTTTTCCGGGCGACATGTTGCCGAAGAACTTCGGTGTCTCGCGCCATGGACGGGCCGTTTTCTACGACTACGACGAGTTGTGCCTGGTCACCGACTGCGTGTTCCGCGTCTGGCCTGCGCCGCGCAATGAGCAGGAGGCAATGGCCGATGAGCCGTGGTTCCATGTCGGGCCCCGCGACGTGTTTCCCGAACGGTTCGGCCCGTTCATGGGCCTGCCGGCCGAGGAACTGGCCGCGGTGCGCGAACACCATGGGCATCTGTTCGACCCGGCGTGGTGGCAGGGGCTGCAGGATCGCTTCGCGCGCGGCGAGTACCCGGATACCCCGCCTTACGCGGCGGCGCAACGGCTGGCATGAGCCTGGACGCGGTGGTGTTGCGATGGGGGCAACGGGTGAACTGACGTTGCTGGTGCAGATCGGACGCGATGGCCTGGTCAAAGAGGTCGCCGTGGAACAGGTGAACCTGCGTGTGCTCATGCCAGAGCCTCAGATGCGGCGGGTGCGCGATCTTTTCGCGCGCTCCTCCATCGATGCCGCCAAGCGCTGGGAATTCGATCCGCCGACCACCGGCGATCGCGCGGATGATGCAACGTGGACTGTCCGTGTCCCGGTGAACTACCTGCACCATCAGGAGCGTGGCGAACGCTACGGGAAGTGGCAGGCGTATGTGCCGGGGCCGAAATCCCCAGCCAGATGGAACTACAAGGGCAAGGGCACCGCCGCGGACAACGGCGACCTGCTGGCTGAAGGCGGCGTGTATCTGGCCGGGGTCAGCAACGGCCCGAAGCTGCTGACGCCGTTGGGCGGCTGACCCGCTGCCGCCAAGGCGCCGCACGCTGGCCATGTCCAGCGCCTTGACCGTCGCCGTCTCCGATAGCGCCGGGCCAGGCCCGGCGAGTGCGCCGTCGCAGCTGATGCAGGGTAGGGCCCGATGCTATCAAGGTAGCGACTGCGTGTCCGGAGTGCGTCAGAGAGAAGTGCGTGAGGCATCAACCAAGGGCTGTTGTTGAACGCAACCGCTGCGCAGGCTTTCCCCGATCCCTCCGCCCGCTCCCGTTGCGCGCATTCGGCAAGTGCCACCTCCGCTTGCAGTGCACTCTAGTCGGCCTTGATAGGGTAAAAGGCGAGCAGATGCAGGTGATCCCGGGTTTGATTCCATCAAAAGCACTATGTCCTGCCTGGCAAGGCGCGGGGCTGCTGGCCAGACCCTATATCGCGGTTTGCCCCGTGACCTGCATTCGCACCCACATGTCGCGCATCGCCAACACGGCGATGCCTTGCGTGGAGCAAGGCGGTGGGTCGCGGCCGTCGACGTCCTGCCCGGGGGTGGACCTGTACTGTCGGCCGTACGATCAGGCACACCGGAATCCGAACGACGAGCGCACCAATGCCTCGATCGCGAACCGTCTCATCACGCTCAAGGGAAAGTACCGGAAGGGAGCGCAGTTGACGCGCTCGGTGAAGGCGGAGGTGCGGAACTACGCCGGGGACATGACGTTCATTGCAGGGCTGAAACGATGGGCTGCGCTGGAGCGGACCATCCTGCGCGGTGTTGCCGCCGGCAAGACCTGGCGCGAAGCGATCCAACCCCTGGCACTCCCGGAGGCCCACCTGCCCGCGGGCAGCGGCCGCCAGATAGAGACGCACCTGATCAGCAAGGTCGGCCTCAAGACCTTCGGCCAATGCAGTCAGTTCGTACCCGAGACGTTGGCGAGGCTGGGCATCGAGCATTGCCGGGACGAACTCGAAGCGAGAATCGTGGCGCGGCTCGGTCTGGAAGCGCTGCGACAGCGCGCTTCCGTGCCGGCCCTGGTGGAGCGCTGGGGCTTGAGCACCAACGGCAGCCACACATTGGCCCGCCTTGCGGCCACCACGTACGGGGTGGAGCGGGTGATGGCGGGCGAGCCTGTTCCGGCGGTCGCGGAATCACTTGGTCTCCACTCTGTCTTCGCAGACATGCTTGAACGCACAGCGCTCACCCGCGCAGGCGTCGAAGAGGTACTCAGGGCCGATTCAAAAGATCGCCGGAGTGACGGCCTGGCGCGTCTGGGTTTTTGTAGAGAGCACCAGGATTACCTCCGTCATGTGATCGCGCCACGGTTCGCGCCGCCGCGGAATTCGCCGAACTGAGAGCCAGCGGGCAGGTCGCATGACCCTTCGTCCACGGGGTACGGCGCAGGCGCAGGAGGTATCGCCTGTCCAGCCGACTTCCTGCTCTCATTCCCTGGAGCCGGTAGCGCCGAGTGATGCTCGGCGAGTACGCCCGCGCAGCTGACGCCGGGCACGGACCGATGCTATCAAGGTAGCGAAAGCGTGCCCGGAACCGTCATGGAGAATTGCGTGAGCATCCGCCGAGGGCTACCCTTGAGCGCAACTGACACAAGGAGTCGTGCAATGCATTATCCGCGCCTGCTGGCCTTGGCCCTTGCCTGTGCCACCGCCACCATCCCGATGCTGGCCGACCCTGCCGGCGCGCAGACCCGGGCGGAAATCCGCCAGACGGTCGAAGCCACCATGGTATTGACCGGCACGCTGGATCTCTCGCCTACCGGCACGGTGGACAAGGTGCATCTGGACAAGGAAGACCAGGTTGATCCGGGAATCGTCGGCACCGTGAATCGCTTGGTGTCAGGTTGGCGTTTTGAACCGGTTATCCGCGATGGTCGTGCCGTTCCTGCGCGCACGCCGCTGCGTATGCGCCTGCTGGCGCAGCAGACTGGCGATGGCGGCCTGGCGATCTCGGTTGCCAGCGCCAGGTTTGACAATGGTAGCGAGACGGTAATCCGTACCGATAGTGTCCAGCCACGCAAACTGACGCCGCCGAAGTTTCCGGAGAAGCTGTTCTACATGGGCGGTGTGGGCGAGGTGACCCTGCTGCTGGAGATTGGCCGTGACGGCCGCCCGCAGAATGTCGCCGTGGAGCAGGTCAACCTGCGCGTGATTCTGCGGGAGCATTTGATGAGGCGGATGCGCGACGGCTTCATGAAGGCTTCCGTCGATGCCGCAAAACGCTGGGAGTTCGATATCCCAACCACCGGCGAGTACGCCGATGCCGAATCCTGGACCGTGCGTGTGCCCGTCAATTACTACACGAACCGGGAGGTTGCTGAACGCTATGGCCAGTGGCAGGCGTACGTGCCGGGTCCCAAGTCCCCGGCCGCGTGGAATTACAAGGGCAAGGGTACCGCAGAGGACAACGGCGACCTGCTCACCGAAGGCGGCGTCTACATGGCCGGCATCAGCAAGGGACCGAAACTGCTCACCCCGTTGGGTGGCTGAGCCGCTGCCCCTGGCTCAGCGCCAGGGATAGATCACCGTGCGATCGCGGCCCTGTTCCTTGGCCATGTACAGGGCCTTGTCGGCCAGGCGCAGTGCCTGCTCCGGGTCGTCATCAAAACTGGGGTAATGGGAAACACCCAGCGAAATGGTGATGTTGCCCACGCCGTCGATCGGCTGGGCAGCGACCTGTTGCCGCAGCCGTTCGGCCAGTTGGGCGGCGGCCTTGGCGCTGGTGCCGGGCAGCAGCAACAGGAACTCTTCGCCACCGACGCGGCAGGGAACATCGCCTTCGCGTGAATGACGGCGCATCTGTTCGGCGATCTGCACGATCACCTGGTCGCCGACCGGGTGGCCGAATTCATCGTTGATGCGTTTGAAGCGGTCGATATCGAGCGCGACGATGGCAAACGACTGGCCCTGCAGGCACCAGGTTTCCAGCGACTGCTGCAGGCCGCGGCGGTTGAGCAGGCCGGTCAACGGGTCGGTGCGGCTGGCCCGGTTCAAGCTGCCGATGCGGTCCTGCAATTGCGTGAAGCTGTACAGCACGGCCTGCTTCAACTGGGCCACTTCGTAATACCACGCACGGATGCCATTGACCTGGGCGATGGTGGTGCCGGTGTCGTCCTGGTTGACGTTGGTGGCCAGCTGCCACAGGGGTTTGGAAATGCGACGGGCAAACCACCAGGTGACCAGCAGTGACAGGATGCCCAGCGGAATGGCCCGCCAGATCACCGAGGACATCAGCTGTGACAGCGGTTTGAGCGTCGCCGCGGTCGGGCGCTGGGCCACGATGCCCCAGCCGGTGGCTGGTACCGGCGCATAGCCGGCCAGCATCGATACACCCTTGCTGTTGATGACCTGCTGGGCGCCACGGTGGCCGCCGGTGACCGCGGCGATGGCTTGGTTGCCCGGGGCGTAACTGCCGACGCGCTCCGGATCGATGTGATAGAGCAGGCGGCCGCTGCGGTCCACCACATACAGGTAGGAGCCATCGCGGTAGTAGTGCGTGCCCAGCAGGGTCTGCAGGATGCTGCGCTCGCGCAGGTAAATGGTGCCGCTGACATAGCCCAGGTAAGCGCCGGTGCCATCGAACACCGGGTGTGACAGGGCCACCAGCAGGCGGCCGGTGGTGGACATGTAGGGATCGCTGATCATCGGCTGGCGCCGGCTCAGGGCCTCGCGGTTGCCGGTGCTGCTCAGGGTTTCGCCCTTCAGGTGCAGGGTCTGTGGCGAGGTGGCCACCACCATGCCGTCGGCGGCGACGATCAGCACCGAGTTGAAGCTGTTGGTCTGCAACTGCAGGCGGCTGGCCTCGTGCTGTGCAGGGTCTGGTGCCAACTGACCGCTGCGGCCCAGTGCGGCCGCCGAATAGGCCAGCTGCTGCTGCGACATCAGTATGAAGTTCTGCGTGGTTTCGGCCAGCTTGTTGGCGTAGACCCGGTTGGCTTCCAGCGTGTTGCCGATCAGCTGGTCACGCTGTACCCGGTAGCTGGCCAGCAGCGTATTGCCCAGGGCCACCAAGGCGCTGAGCAGGGCCAAGGCAAGAATCAGCTTGCCCAGGTTGAGTCGGTTGGAGATCGGCAGCATGGGGAGCGCGGCGCGGTGCAGCGAAGGCGCTGCGCAGGCGCGAACAGTGGCGGAGTGGCCATTATGGACACATTCGCCGGCACTGCGGCAGGTACGGTGTCCTCGCCTCGGGTGCCACTGCAACACCGGGCATGATCCGGCGGGCGCAGCGGCAAAAAGAAAACGCCGGGCAGAACCCGGCGTTTCCAGATCGATCGCTCTGCGCTTGTCAGCGCTTCATCGAACCGAAGAACTCGTCGTTGGACTTGGTGTTCTTCATCTTG
>DALZLW010000190.1:0-7225 GCA_032007425.1 Stenotrophomonas sp. | reverse complement strand
TCGTCCTTCTTGGCCGACAGGGCACGGATGGTGTCCTCGTCCAGGCCGGGCGGCAGGGAGTCCGATTCGATGTCCGTGATGAACCCCGCCGCGTATTTGCGGCCGAGCTGTTCATGGATCTCGCGGTTGGGGGTGTCACCAGCGGCGACGGTATCAAGGGTTTCGGTGGCCATGGGGGCTGCCTGGATCAGGAGACGACGTCGGCCGCGATGGTACGGCGCGGCAGTTCGTCGACAAGGGGAAGGGGGGGCAGGATCTGGGCGAGGGTGACATTGCGCAGGGCCTCGGAGACCACGTCGTTGATCAGCCGCCAGCTGCTGCGGGCGCCACACTTGGGCGCCATGCCGCACTGGTGGTGGTCGTTGCTGCATTCGGTGAGGGCCAGCGGCCCTTCCATGGCTTCCACGACCTCGCACAGGGAAACATCGGCCGGCGCACGGGTCAGCCGGTAGCCGCCGCGCACGCCGCGCAGGCCTTCCACCAGCCCGGCCTGGGCCAGCGGCTTGAGCACCTTGCTGACGGTGGGCGGCTCCAGGCCGGTGAACTCGGCCAGCTCGGTGGCACTGAGGATGTCGCCCGGGCGGGCGGCAAGCACGGTCAGTACGACGGTCGCATAGTCGGTGAGTTTGGTGACGCGGAGCATGGCAGCGCAACGTGGGGTTTAAAGCGGACTGAAATTGTACGCTTTTCCGTTGCGGTCTCCAACCCCATGCTTTCAGATGGAACGGGATGGCTGGCGCGCTGTTGGGGGGCGTTGTCTCGGCACGGGGCCCGCGCCCGCCGCGGCGCATGCTCGCTGATCGGGGTGATTTTCGCAATCATCGCATTTGAGAGAGAATCATTGCTTACTCGCACCCATGGTTTCCCCTCCGATGCCCAAGAAGATCCAGGCCCGAAAATCCGCCATCCATGGCAACGGCGTATTTGCCGTGGCGCCGCTGAAGAAAGGCGAGCGGGTGATCCGGTACCGGGGGCTGCTGCGCAGCCACGCCGACGTGGACGCCGACGATACGGGCGACGTGGAAAGCGGCCACACCTTCCTGTTCACCCTCAACGACGACTGGGTGATCGATGCCAACTACAAAGGCAACGAGGCGCGCTGGATGAACCACAGCTGCGCGCCCAACTGCGAGGCGGTGATCGAGGAGGACGCCGATGGTGATCGCCGCGAGGACAAGGTGTTCGTCGAAGCACTGCGCGATATCGCGCCCGGTGAAGAGCTCACCTACAACTACGGGATCACCCTGGCCGAGCGGCATACGCCGCGGCTGAAGAAGATCTGGGCCTGCCGCTGTGGGGCGCCCAAATGCACCGGTACGATGCTGCAACCCAAGCGCTGAAGTGCAACGTCGGGGCCCGGCCATGCAAGGCCGGGCCCGCAACCGGGGCGACCATGGGTCGTCCCTGCCACGGGCCGGTGGCCGCCGTCACCCGGTGCCGGGGCGCGCGTCCCCAGCAGGCGCTGGCAGGGCGCGCGGCCAGGAACGGACGCGGCGGTCCGGTCCGGGCTCAGTGGCCGAGCAGGCTTGCCGGGACCATCGCGCCGATGTCCTGGTTGAAGGTCACCACCAGACGACCATTCTTTACCTGGGCCGATTGCACCTGCAGTGCGCCCAGCACGGCAGCGACCGACGGATCGATGCGATAGATCGGTTCACGCTGCGCATAGTCACCCAGCCAGGCATTGAGCAGGCCGCGGGTGCGAGTGTCCAGCCGACCGCCTTCGCGCGCCGGGGTGAACTCGTCAACGCTCGGCTGCAGCAGGTGGAAACCCTGGGTCTGCGCGTCGTACCGGAGTGCGCTGCTCAGCTGCACCTTGCCCAGCGGGGCGGGCGTGCCGCCGGCCGTGGCCAGTGCGACGTCCATGCCCAACTGTAGCCGTTCACCTGCCGGCAGGTTCACGGTCGGCTGGCTCATGGTCAGGGCGATCAGTCCGCCCAGCGCGTCCTGGGTGCGGGGGAAGGTCTGCTGCAGGTAGTGCTGGACGTCCTGTGCGTCGACGGACAATTGCTGGCCCTTGACCGAGGGGGCGGCCTGCGCGCCAACGGCCAAGGCGATCAGCAGGGTCGATGCAGCGAGTCGGGCAATCAGCGGGTGCAGTTTCATGGGCAGGGCATCAGCAGGGGCGATGCTGCCGAAGATAACGGCTGGCGCTGAATCGTGGGTAGATGCCGTTGGCATGGTTCAGCGCGCCGACGGCATCCGGGTACCGTGGTTCAGCGCGGACGCTGCAGGGCGTCCAGCGCATCCAGGGTGGTCGACAGGGCGGCCGCCTGCCGGGTCAGCGGATGGTCGGGCTCTTCGGCGTGGCGCCGGCTCACGTCGCGCAGGATCTGGGCGGCGACCAGCACCGCGGCACGCTCGTCACCACTGAATCCGGCCAAGCGCGGCGAAGCTTCGATCAGTCGCATCCAATCCTGGTGCGCGCGGTGTTCCAGTTCGATGGTGCAACGGCCGCTGCACTGCACGCCATCTTTCTCGATCGGGGTGACGGTAATGCGGTAGCGGGTTGCGGGCGTGGCCATGGCGACGGTCCTGTGCGGGAGATGCCATCACCATAGGGCCGGGCTCGCGGGGGAACGAGCTTGGGCAGGGCACGCAGTGTTCCATCGGCCCGTGGTCGATGTGCCCCTGTGGCGGTGCATGCGTTGCGCTGCAACGGCCAGCAGGGGAAACCCGAAATGGCGGCAACACAGTGTTGCGGCGGCAGCGCGGGCGTCACCGACGCTGCCGAGGCCCGAAACGCAGAAGGGACGGCGTGGCCGTCCCTTCTGCGTTCAAGCAAAGGCCTGCGCGATCAGAGCGCGGCGTCCTTGAGCTTCTTGAGCGGACGCACCTTGAGCTTGGTGGTGGCCGGCTTGGCGGCAAACCACTGTTCTTCCTTGGTGAAGGGGTTGATGCCCTTGCGCTTCGGCTTGGCGGCAACGTTCACGGTGGTGATCTTCAGCAGGCCGGGCAGGGTGAAGCTGCCAGCGCCCTTCTTGTGCACCGAGGCGGCCACGGCGCCTTCCAGCGAGGCCAGCACCGCGCGCACGTCCTTGGCAACGACGCCGGACGCTTCAGCGATATGTGCAACCAGACCGGACTTGGTCAGCACTTCCTTGATCGGCTTCGGAGCAGCCGGCTTGGCAGCTGCCTTCGTAGCGACTTTTTTCACTGCCTTCTTCGGGGCAGCCTTCTTAGCGGTCTTTGCCATGGTTTCCTGTTCCGTGAACGGTTGGTTTGTGTGGTCACGCCGAACCCCGTCGGCAAGCGCAATGTAGGCCAACTGGGCGGCAACGCCAATAGGGTAAGCGCGGAAAATAGCGGAATTTACGCTTCTTTCGACCTTGGTCTGGGGCATGAGGCATTGCTGCCCGGGCGCGGCGCGGCGGGTAAGCGCCTGAAAACAGCGGGAAAACGCCGTCGCAAGTTTGCAATCGCACGTTTTCGTGGCCGATTGCCACGCGGCTCGCCCCGTGCCGTGAGGTCCCTGCGACCTTGCGCCGCAGCAGGGCAGACGCGGTGCTAACGCCATTGCGGTTACGGTGCGGGTCCTCGGGTACCTGCAGGCAGGCATCCGGTTTTACCCACCATCATCCATCCGCAGGGAGACAGCATCATGGGCATTTCGCGCAAGGCCACCGCACACTGGGAAGGCGACCTGAAGAGCGGCAAGGGCCGCCTGGACACGCCGCAGAGCGGGCTGCTGGACAACACGCCGTACGGTTTCAATACGCGCTTCGGCGAGGTCAAGGGCACCAACCCGGAAGAACTCATCGCTGCCGCGCACGCGGGCTGCTTCACCATGGCGCTGTCGGCCAAGCTGGGTGAGGCCGGTTTCACCCCGACCTCGCTGGATACGGTGGCCAAGGTCGATCTTTCAATGGAAGGTGGCCCGCAGCTTTCGCAGATCACCCTCGTGCTGAAGGCGGTCATTCCTGGCATCGACGCGGCCCAGTTCCGTGCGATCGCTGATGACGCCAAGCAGAATTGCCCGGTGTCCAAGGCCCTCAGTGCCGTGCCGGTGACGCTGGAAGCAGAACTGGCCTGAAGCCTGGGGTGCGCCGCGCCATGACAGGCGCGGCGTTGTCTGGTGCCGGGTCGGGCGCTCCCCGCGCACGGCCCGGCGCTGACAGGCAACCCTCACCAGTCCAGCGTGCCCTCGATGACGGTCTGGATCTGGCCACCGGACCACACCGCCCCATCGTCGTCCAGTTCAAGCACCAACTGCGCATCGTGTCCCACTTCGCGCCCTTGGCTGACGACGTAGCGTCGTTGCCCTGCGGGCAATGCGTCGCGCAGGTCCAGCCAGGCGGCCAGCACCGCGTTGGCCGCTCCGGAAGCGGCATCTTCGAAGCGTCTGCCATTGCCAACGAACGCTCGCACGGCGAGCGCATGCGGCTGGCCGGGCGCGCAGAACGCGTAGGCGAAGACGCCCATGCTCGCTGTGGATTCAGCCAACCTGGAAATCGCGTCCCAATCCACTTCCAGTTGGCGCAAGGCGGCTTCATCAGCCACTTCGACGACCCACCAGCTGCGGCCACCTTCCATGCGGGCCGGGGGCAGGGCGCCGCGCGGCCAGTCCGCCAGCGCCTGGGCCAGGCGCGGATCATCGGCGCTGGCGATCTCCGCCAGGTGGGCGCCGGGTACGCGGATGGAGATGCGTTGCTCCGCGCCACTGCCACGCACCCGCAGGGGCAGCGCACCGGCGATGCCGTCCTGTACCAGTGTGCCGCCACTGGCCTGGGCCAGGCCGGCATGCAGCACCGCATGGGCGGTGCCGATGCTGGGATGCCCGGCGAATGGCACCTCTTTCTGCGGACTGAACATCCGCAGCCGGTAGCTGGTCCCCGGCACCTGCGCGGCGAACACGAAGGTGGTCTCCGGCAGGCGCGTCCAGCGGGCGATGGCCTGCATCTGTGCATCGTCCAGTCCGTCGGCGTCGAGCACCACGGCCAGCGGATTGCCCGCCCCGGGATAGGGAGAGAACACATCGAGCTGCAGGAAACGGCGTTTGGTCATGGGGAGTGGGCTGCGGTTGCCAGGTGCGCTGCAGCTTAGCAGGCACTGCGGGGCACGCTGCCGTGGCAGCGCGGGAGGAAAAAACCCGGTCCGGCGCCGGCATGCCCGGGATGACAGGCATCGGCGTGGCTTTAGGGCTTAGAATCAAAGGTTCCGCCCTCCCGGCGGGCTCCCCCCCTTCCTTGAACAGTACATAGCCATGTCAGTTTCCTCCCCTGTCGATCGCTGGATCGTCCTGAAGTTCGGCGGCACTTCGGTGTCGCGTCGCCACCGCTGGGACACGATCGGGAAACTGGCGAAAAAACGCGCGGAAGAGACCGGCTCGCGGGTGCTGGTGGTGGTGTCGGCGCTGTCCGGGGTCACCAACGAGCTGACCGCCATCGCCGACGGCGCAGCCGACAGCGCGCAGCGCGTGGCCGCACTGGTCGAACGCCACCAGGGCTTCCTGACCGAGCTGGCGCTGCCGGCCGATACGCTGGGTGAGCGCCTGGCGGCGCTGCAGGCCCTGCTGCAGGATCCGCGCGCGGCCGAACGGACGCTGGACTGGCAGGCCGAGGTACTGGGCCAGGGCGAACTGCTCTCGTCCAGCATCGGCGCCGCCTACCTGCGCCAGAATGGCCTGGACATGGGCTGGATGGACGCCCGCCAGTGGCTCGATGCTCTCCCGCCGCAGCCCAACCAGAGTGCGTGGTCGCAGCGCCTTTCGGTCAACTGCCAGTGGCGTGCCGAAGCAGACTGGGCGCAGCGCTTCCGCGCCCAACCCACGCGCCTGCTGATCACCCAGGGCTTCATTGCCCGCCACGGTGACGGTGGTACGGCGATCCTGGGGCGTGGTGGCTCCGATACGTCTGCCGCCTATTTTGGCGCGTTGCTGGGCGCCAGCCGGGTGGAGATCTGGACCGACGTCCCGGGCATGTTCAGCGCCAACCCCAAGGATGTGCCCGACGCCCGCCTGCTGACCCGGCTGGACTACTACGAAGCGCAGGAAATCGCCACCACCGGTGCCAAGGTGCTGCACCCGCGCTCGATCAAACCCTGCCGCGATGCCGGTGTGCCGATGGCCATCCTCGATACCGAACGGCCCGAGCTGCCCGGCACCAGCATCGATGGCAGTGCCGCACCGGTCCCCGGGGTGAAAGCCATCAGCCGCCGCAACGGCATCGTGCTGGTGTCGATGGAAGGCATTGGCATGTGGCAGCAGGTGGGCTTCCTGGCCGATGTGTTCGGCCTGTTCAAGAAGCACGGCCTGTCGGTGGACCTGATTGGCTCGGCGGAAACCAATGTCACGGTCTCGCTGGACCCGTCGGAGAACCTGGTCAACACCGATGTGCTGGCCGCGTTGTCGGCCGACCTGTCGCAGATCTGCAAGGTCAAGATCATCGTGCCGTGTGCGGCCATCACCCTGGTCGGACGTGGCATGCGCTCGCTGCTGCACAAGCTTTCCGATGTCTGGGCGACGTTCGGCCGCGAGCGGGTGCACATGATTTCGCAGTCGTCCAACGACCTCAACCTGACCTTCGTCATCGATGAGACCGACGCAGACGGCCTGCTGCCTATCCTGCATGCCGAGCTGATCGACAGCGGCGCGATGCCGGTGGAGGAAACCGAAGTGTTCGGCCCGCGCTGGCGTGAAATCGCCGGCACCGTGCGGCCTCGCGAAACCCCATGGTGGCGCGGCCAGCGTGCACAGCTCCTGCAACTGGCCGAAGCAGGCACGCCGCGTTATGTCTATCACCTGCCGACGGTGCGGGCGCGCGCGCGCGCGCTGGCCGCGATCGCGCCGATCGACCAGCGTTACTACGCGATCAAGGCCAACAGCCATCCGGCCATCCTGACCCTGCTGGAAGCCGAGGGTTTCGGCCTGGAATGCGTTTCGCTGGGCGAGCTGCAGCACGTGTTCTCGGTGCTGCCCCAGCTGGCGCCACAGCGCGTGCTGTTCACGCCCAGCTTCTGCCCGCGCAGCGAGTACGAAGCGGCCTTTGCCCTGGGGGTGACGGTCACGGTCGACAACGTCGAGGCCCTGCAGCGTTGGCCGGATCTCTTCCGTGGCCGCGAAGTGTGGCTGCGCGTGGACCTGGGGCGCGGCGAAGGCCACCATGCCAAGGTCCGTACCGGCGGCAAGGATTCCAAGTTCGGCCTGCCCACCGCGCGCGTCGATGCCTTCATGCAGGTGGCCACGGGACTGGACATGCTGGTTGTCGGCCTGCATGCCCACCTGGTC
>DALZLW010000189.1:0-7235 GCA_032007425.1 Stenotrophomonas sp. | reverse complement strand
TGGATCTGGCAGCCCTGCACCGGCTCGGCCAGGGTGGTCACCGCGCCCAGCACGGTGCCTTGGCGCAACAGTTCCACGGTGTGGTCCTGGTCTTCCACCCGCAGGTCCAGGGTGGTCCCGGTATGGGTGGCAAACCGCTCGGCGGCCTGCGGGAACCAGGTTTCCAGGCTGTCATGGTTCACCGCCACCGGGATGCTGGCCTGTGGCAGGTCCTCGTCGGCCACGCCCATCCGGTGCAGCGCATCGTGTTCCAGCAGTGCGGTCTGTTCGGCCAGTTGCACCAGCACCTGGCCTTCGGCGGTGGCGGTGGCCGGTGAGCCGCGCTTGACCAGCAGGCGGCCAACGCGGTCTTCCAGCGCCTTGACCCGCTGGGAGATGGCCGAGGCGGTGACATTCAGGGTCTGCGCGGCGCGCTCGAAGCTGCCCTCGCGGATGACCGCGGCGAGGGCGCGCAACTGGGCATGGTCGATGCGCATGATTAAGTTCCGCTAATGTTGGATTAGTAAGTTTAGCTGTTCTTCTGTTTGTTGCGCCGCGACAATGGCCCCTGTCACGTCCACGGCCAGCGCCGGAGGCCGCTTTGCACGCACTGCCGAGCCGCCGTGGACAGCCCCCACTGCTGTCAGGAATTACCATGTTCTCCATCATCTCCACCAGCTCCGGCCTGGGCGCCTGGCTCAGTGGCGCGGCCACCGGCATTGGTCTGTTCGCCGTGGTCGGTGCACAGAGTGCCTTCATCCTGCGCCAGGGCATCCTGCGCCGGCACATCGTGCCGGTGGTCGCCACCTGTGCGGCGATCGATGCCTTCTTCATCTTCGCCAGCGTGGCCGGCCTGCGTACCCTCACCACGGCCTTGCCGTGGCTGACCAGCGCGGTGCTGTGGACGGGCGTGGCCTTCCTGGCCTGGTATGCCCTGAAGTCCGCGCGGCGGGCCATGGCCGGTGGGGGTGGCATGGGCGAGGCCGACAGCGATGACGGCAGCCGTCGCGCGGTGCTGCTGGCCGCCGTCGGTTTCTCGCTGATCAACCCGCATTTCTGGCTGGACATGATGGTGATCGGTTCGATCGCCGAGAATTTCGGCAATGCCCGCATGGCCTTCGCCGCCGGCGTGGTCACCGCCAGTTGCCTGTGGCTCACCGCCCAAGGGTTGGGCGCACGCCTGCTGGCGCCGTTGTTCACCAAGCCCAGCACCTGGCGGGTGCTGGACGGGACGATCGCGGTCATCCTCAGCGTGCTGGCGTTGACGCTGGCGATCCGCGGGGTTCATTGATCGATCGGCTTTCAACGATCGGAAATCTCAAAGCGGCGACTTCGACAAGAGGTCGCCGTTCTTGTTTTCATGGCGTGAAGACCGACTAGAATCGCGTACACCGGGCAGTTCGCCCGGCATCCAGTGGAAGGGACAATATGGCAATGCACGGGACGCTGGCACTCATGCTGGCAGGCGCGATGACGGTGTTGAGCGGGAGTGCCAGCGCCGTCGACCTGGACTACCACCTGCGCCGCGACAACTTCACCGATATCCAGATTTCGCCGTCGGGCAGCTATCTTGCGGCCACCGTGCCGCTGGAAGACAGCACGGCGGTGGTGATCCTCAATACCAGCGACCTCACGCCGTCCAACTCCATGCGGCCGCCGCGCAACAACCACGCCATCGAATTGGACTGGGTGGGCGATGATCGCGTGCTGATCGGCCTGGCGGAAAAGTTCGGCTCGTTGGATGAGCCGCAACCGACCGGCGAACTGTACGGCCTCAGTGCCAAGGGCGGCACGGGTGACCTGCTGGTCGGCTACCGGGTGGCCGGGCGCGGCCTGGGCACGCGCATCCAGCCGAAGAAAGTAGAAGCCGTGGCCGCCTTCGTTACCGATACCCTGAGCAATGATCCGCGCACGGCGCTGGTGGCGGTATGGCCGTTCAGCGAAGACCCGTTCACCCGGGTGGAGCGCATGGATACCGTCAGCGGACGACGTTCGCCAGTGGCGCGCTCGCCGGTGCGGCGCGGCCGCTTCACCACCGACAACAATGGCGAAGTGCGGTTCGTCCACGGTGCCGGCGGGGACAACGTCAACAAACTGTATTACCGCGCCGCCAGTGGGCAGGACTGGAAGCTGGTCAACGACGAAATGGCCACCGGCCGGATCGAGCTCGCGCTGGGTTTTTCCGAGGATGGCACGCTGGCCTACCTGCAGGTGGAACAGCCCAACGGCACCGACACCATCGTCAGCTGGAACCCGGCTACCGGCGAGCGCGCCACCCTGCTGCGCGATGACGTCGTCGACCCGTCGCGCATCATCCGCCGCGCCGGCACGCGCATTCCCGTCGGCGCACTCTACATGGGCGATGTCCCCCGTACCCGGTTCTTCGACGAGGCGTCGCCTGACGCGCGGCTCTACCGCAGCCTGGAAGCCGCTTTCAAGCAGCCGGTCTACATCACCAGCAGCACGCGCGATGGCCGCAAGGCGCTGGTGGAAACCTGGACCGGCAGCAATCCCGGTGATTTCTACCTGTTTGATACGGTGGAAAAGTCCGCAAGGCACCTGGTCAGCCGCGGCGAATGGATCGATGTGGCGGCAAGCGCCACGGTTCGCCCGTTTGCGCTGGAAGCCCGTGACGGCCTGCCGTTGCATGGTTTCCTGACCGTGCCAAAGGGCAGCGATGGACGCAATCTGCCGATGGTGGTCATGCCGCACGGCGGCCCGTTCGGTGTCCACGATGACGGCAGCTACAGCAGCCAGGCGCAGTTGCTGGCCAATGCCGGTTATGCGGTGCTGCAGGTCAACTTCCGTGGTTCAGGCAATTACGGCCGTGCCCACAAGCAGGCCGGTGGCAAGCAGTGGGGGCGGGCGATGCAGGACGACGTCACCGATGCCACGCGTTGGGCGATCAACGAAGGCATCGCTGATCGCAACCGGATCTGCATCTACGGTGCCAGCTATGGTGCCTATTCGGCCATGATGGGCGCCGCGCGCGAGCAGGGGCTCTACCAGTGTGCGGCCGGCTATGTCGGTGTGTATGACCTGCCGATGATGTTCAACCGGGGGGACATCCAGGACCGCGCATCGGGCATGAGCTACCTGCGTGAATGGCTGGGCGATCCGGCAACGCTGGGTGAGGTTTCGCCCGTCAATCTCGCCGGCCAGATCAAGGTGCCGGTGTTCCTCGCCGCCGGTGGCGAGGATGAGCGTGCACCGATCGCCCATACCCAACGGATGGAGCGGGCGCTGAAAGGGGCCGGTGCATCGGTGGAAAGCCTGTACTACAGCACCGAGGGCCATGGGTTCTACAAGCCGGAACACCAGCGCGCGTACTACACGCAACTGCTGGCCTTCCTGTCGCGCAGCCTGGGCGGCAAGGTGGCTACGACAGCCCAGGCCCCTGCCAGCGGAAAAAAAGCGCCGTAAGGGCCAGGGGACAGGGCGGTGGTTTCGCGGTACTGTCCCGATCGGCTTTCGCCGATCAACGTACGCCGTGCATCATGCGCCGCAACAGCGGCGCACTGGCGAAGGCAAGCACCGCACACCCCAGGCCGATCCACATCATCAGCCAGAACAGGTCAGCGTAGGCCGCCGCCGCGGCGGCGACATCCAGTTGTCCGTCTTCGGGCATGTCCAATGCGGCCAGCTTGCCGAACAGCGCGGCCAGCGTTTCCGAAAACGCGGTTGCCAAGAACCAGGTGCCCATCATCAGGCTCATCACCCGTGGCACAGCCAACTGGGTCACGGCTGACAGACCCACCGGTGACAGGCACATTTCACCGGCCGCCAACAACAGATAGGCCAGTACCAGCCACCAGACGCTGGCCATCTGGCCGGTTTCGCCAGCCTGCTGGGCCGCCATTGCCAGCGGGACAAAGGCGAGGGCGCCCAGTACCAGCCCAAAGGCCGACTTCACGGCTTTATCCGGTTCACGGCCGTGGCGGTCCAGCCACGCCCAGAACAGGGCGAACAGCGGTGCCAACAGCACCAGGAACAAGCCACCGAGATAGGTCAAGGAACCGGCCGTCTGTGGGATCACCAGGCAGTCGCGTACCAGCAGCAACAGGATCAACAGCGCGATGGCCAGGAATACGCGGCGTGGCCAGGACGAACCGGGCGCGTGCTCGGCGACACGGGCGCTGACGACGAAGGCCAGCGGTGCCAGCAGCAGCGAGGCGATCGACCACGGCAGGGGCGTGCCCTGGTTGATCACCAGGGCGGGGACCAGGTCCTTGGTGAGCAGGCGATCGGTGAAGGTCACCCACGAGCCGTAGGTCTGCTCGTACAAGGTGAAGAACACCAGCGCCATCAGGATCAGGGCCATCAGCGCGATCATCTGCTGCCGCTGCACGGGCGTGCACTGCGTTCCGGTGAACCAGGCAAACCAGAGCAGCACGCCGCCGAGCACCACCAGCATCAGCAGCAGGGCCAGGGAGATCTCGCCGCCCAGGGCAAAGGCCCCGTTGCCGGCCGCCCACAGCAGCCAGGCCAGCGGCAGCACCGCCAATACGGCGCCAAGGTGGATCAGCCAGCCCCGCGGTACGCCGCAGACACGCTGGCCCAGGGCCTCCGGGTCACGCGCCTCGGCGTGGCCATGCAGGTATTTCTGGCCCCATGCGAACATCGCCAGGCCGACCAGCATGCCGACGCCGGCGGCGCCGAACCCGTAACGCCAGCCATAGGTTTCGCCCAGGTAGCCACAGATCAGCGAAGCAAACAGCGCACCGAGGTTGATGCCGGCGTAGAACAGCGAAAAGCCCGAATCGCGGCGCGGATCGTCCTCGGCATAGAGCTTGCCGACGATCGTGGAAATGTTCGGCTTGAGGAAACCGACCCCCATGATGATCAGCGCCAATGACAGGTAGGTCACGGCCAGAGCACCGGTATCGCGCACCACCGTGCCGTCCTGCAGGTGCGCGGCATGGCCTTCGAAGGCCATGCCCAGATGCCCAAGCACCAGCAGGACGCCGCCGAACAGCACGGCGCGGCGCATGCCCAGCCAGCGATCGGCGAGCATGCCGCCGAACACCGGGATGCAGTACACCAGGCCGCCATAGGCACCGAGCAGGTCCAGCCCGGCCTTGTCGCCGAACAGGTGGTACTTGGTGAGGTAGAGCAGCAGCAGCGCTTTCATTCCATAGAAGGAAAAACGCTCCCACATCTCGGTGAAGAAGCAGACGTACACCCCCTTGGGATGGCCAAGGAAGTCGTCGGAAGCAATCGCGGTGGAATTCATCGGCGGATTATAGGCGCGCATCGCCTGCCTGCCGGTAGCACCGGGCCTGGCCAGGCGTTACGGCTCACAGGTACCGCAACCAGGCCAGGTCTTTGCGCCGGGCTTTCAGCGCGGCGAAGGCGCGGGTCGGCGGGTAGAGCAGCACGGCCAGCACGGCGCTGATCAGTAGCAGCGCCGCCACCGAATCCACTGCGTACAACGCGCCATCGGTGGGCCCCCAGAGCGCCAGCGCGGCCAGATAGAGCAGCTTGAGGACATATAGATGCAGCAGGTAGAAGAACATCGGCGCGGCACCGAACCGGGCCAGCGGTGCCAGCACGCGCGCTGCCGTCGGCTGCTCGTAAAGACGCAACAACAGCAGGCCTACGCCCAGCGTCAGCAGTACGAACAGCAGCGACGGCGGGTATTTGGTCACGTTCAACATGGCCATCAGGGTGCGCAGCGCGCCGTCCTGCAACTGCCACGGTGCATCCCCATACACATCGAACAGGCGCAGTACGAAGAACCCGGCCACTGCCGCCAGGCCGCTGGCCAGCAGGCGGCGCTGGCGCCGCTGCGCATCGGCGTTGCTGGCGAACCACGGGCCAATCAGATACCCCAGCGCGATGATCCCGATCCACGGCAGCACCGGGTAGGAGCTGCGCAGGCGCAGTCCACCGAGCTCGAACCAGTCACGCTGGTGGGCGATCTTCCACAGCACGGCGGGCAGGCCATTGCCTTCCACGTGCAGGCCGTCCAGCAGGTTGTGCCCGGCGATGATGGCCACCGACAAGGCCAGCAGTACTGCCCGTGGCAGCCACAGCAGGCCGGCCAGTGCGATCATGCTCAAGCCGATGGCCCAGATGACCTGCAGGTACAGCGTGTGTGGCGGCCACTGGAACGTCCAGGCGACATTGACCAGAGTCAACTCCAGCACCACCAGGAACAGGCCGCGCTTGAGCAGGAAGCTGGCCGTGGCCCGGCGCGGGTCTGGCTGGCGCTGGCCGTACAGCCACGCAGCCAGGCCGGTCAGCAGCACGAACACCGGAGCGCACAGGTGGGCCAGCAGGCGGCAGGCGAACAAGGCCGGCGACACGCTGGCGGCATCCATCGGATCGGGGACCTGGTGCTGCAGGAAGAATGTCTCGCGCACATGGTCCAGCAGCATCAGCAGCATGACGGTGCCGCGCAACTGGTCAATCGCGGCCAAGCGACCGGTGGTGGGTGGGGTCATCGGGGAGGCGGGGGAGATTGCGGCAGCAGGGATATAACATATCACTTTGCGGCGGCGCTGGCCTGGCTGTGCTGGATGAGGGCGCTGCGCTTGCCGCATCCAGCGCTGGCCCGGCCATGACTTCCTGCGCTGGACTTGCCAGGGCGTGGACGCTAGCGTTGCCGGGTTATTTTCCCTTCAGGGGCTTCAATGAACCACGATGCTGCGCCCAAGCAGCTCACGTTCCGTGCGGTGGCGCTTGCCATCGTGCTGGCCGTGGTGCTGTCGGCGGCCAATGCCTACCTGGGCCTGTTCGCCGGCCTGACCATCGCCACTGCCATCCCGGCAGCGGTCATCTCCATGGGCGTGCTGCGCCTGCTCGGCGGTGGCTCCATCCTCGAGAACAACATCGTCCAGACCGGTGCTTCGGCCGGTTCGTCGATCGCGGCTGGGGTGATCTTCACCATTCCCGCACTGGTGATCATGGGCTACTGGCCCGACTTCAAGTACTGGTGGGTGTTGGGTATCGCCGGCCTGGGCGGCCTGCTGGGCGTGCTGTTCTCGGTGCCGCTGCGGCGTTCGATGATCGTTGAAGATCCGCTGCCGTTCCCGGAAGGCAAGGCCGCCGCGGAAGTGCTCAAGGCGGGTGAGAATCCCGGCCCGGGCCTGAAGATCCTCGGCATCTCTGCGGCCATCGGCGCCCTGGTGAAGGTGGCCGCCGCCAGCGGCATGCGCCTGATTCCCGATGCCTGGGCCACTTCGGCCTACCTGGGCAGCTCGAAGATCACCGCCTTCATCGGCACCAACCTGTCCCCGGCGCTGCTGGGCGTG
>DALZLW010000188.1:0-7272 GCA_032007425.1 Stenotrophomonas sp. | reverse complement strand
GGTGTGAAAACCGCCATGCCTGTCTCTGCGCCAAGGGTTCGGGTGGGCGGCTGGTCTACAGGGCGGGCGCGGGTGCTGGCTGCTGGCGATTGCGTCGAGGCCTGTGCTGACAGGCGTTGCGGTCGGTGTGGAAGGGGCGGTCGGCGCGAAAGGCGATGCGGCTGGCGACAGCTGGCGATGACGTGGTTGGCGCACCAAGGCGTTGATGCTGCGCTTGTGATTCCCTATACGATCCCCATTGCTGTCCTGACCTGACCAGGAAGGACAGCATGAACGCACGCAATTGGATGGCAGCATTGCTGTTCGCTCTCACCATTCCCTTGAGCTACGCCGCCGCAGCAACGCCGGCGGCGCAGGTTGTCCCCGCTGATGTCTATCGGCAGACCTCCGCCGACATCCGCGAACACACGGGTGACCACCGTCTGCTGGTGCTGGGCGAAATGCATGGCACCCGCGAGATCCCGCTGCTGGTGCGGCAGTTGGTCGATGACTACAGCCGCGATGGCACGCCGGTGGTGCTTGGGCTGGAAGTACCCACGGCACAGACAGCGCCAATGCAGGCGTATCTGGACTCCGATGGCAGTACCGCCGCGCGGCGGCAGCTGAGTGCAGCGCCGTTCTGGGCCGTGGTAGATGACCAGCATGATGGCCGTCGCAGCCGCGACATGCTCGATCTGATCGACGCCCTGCGCGTGCTCAAGGCCAGCGGCCGCGACGTCCAGGTGATGGGCTATGACGCGATCAGTGATGGCACGGATGCGCAACAGCGCGACGATGGCATGGCCCAGGCCGTACGCCGTGCCTACACCGCACTGCCTGCCACTGGCCGTTTGCTGGTGCTGACGGGCAACGTGCACGCGATGCTGAAGATCCCCGAAGGCGCACCGAAGGAAATGCAGCGGCAGCCGATGGCTTCCCAACTGGCTGACCTGCAGGCGTACACGGTGAACATCAGTGCGCGCAGCGGGGCATTCTGGGGTTGCCCGGGCCGTCCGTGCAGGGCACTCAGCGTCGGTGCGATGGGTGGCTATACCGGTGCATCACCGCGCGTCCATGACGGTGACGACCGCAATTGGCATCTGGGTGTGCGGCTGCCCGAATTCACGGTGGCGCGCCTGGTGGAGTGATTGGCTGTCGATGCATCTGTTGATCTGCTCCAGATAGTCGAATACACGGCGGGTTGCGCTGTCCAACGACGCGGTGCAGCTGGTCGCGCGCCCATCGACGATGACACCCATTGGCCAATGCCAGCTTGTCGTCAGCCTCTGCCCGTAGAAGAGAGGGATCGCGAGTGTCGTTATCAGCCATGGAGGTTGGCCTCGTGCGTGCGTCTATCCATCCGCTGACGTGTCAGAGAATGCTGTGCTCGACATGAGAGCCATGACGCAGTAGACAGTTCCAGGCCCCGCGCCAGGCGCTTGCACTATGAAGCGGTAGAACAAGGCGTGGGGGGATCTACTCCAAGGAGAAGATCGTGGTGGGTATCAACACAAACAGCCTTCTGTGGGCACTGTTGGCAATGCCTTGTATCTGTAACGTCGCAAGCGCGAAAGTGAAGGCATTAAGTCGCGCTAATTGTCTTGGGTTCATCAACGAGTCTGTGACCTACGAGCGGCCTGCTTTCAGGAATTTTCAAGGGTCGGCTGCCAGTTGGCACATCCCGCTTGGCAACATACGCCCGAAGCATGTCATCGGGGCACGTAACAACGGCGCATTCTCATGGCGGTTCTATGCAGGTGATGGCAGTGACCCCGAAAGGATGGTCGTGCGTGGCTATCACACGTGGGTACTTGATCGAAGAGTCTTTACACAAGATACCAGTGCTATCAACTGCAACTTAAGTGAGTGGTGAGCGAAATGAAGAAGATCACGTCTCTCGCCATTCTCGTTGTCATGGCAATCCAGCTCGAAGGAAACGCGCAACAAGAGCCGCTAGATGCAGTGGGAAAATGGCTGATTGATCGGACCAATCGTGCTGCCAACGACGACCTCAACACAGGCCGAGTGCGTAGCCCTTCGCCGGGAAGCTATCGGGTGATCAAGATCGCCGAGTTGGATGCCCCCGACGCGGTGAAGGCGCACTTCCGAACAGAGATTGCACGTGGGAAAGGTGGTGTTACCCGTGTCGCCGTTGGAACAATTCCTTCGGTGCCGGAAATGCTCGCCCTGTTGCCCAGAGCGAAGCGGTCAGATGCAATTCTGCGCGAAAGGCTTCCTTCGCCGCCCACCAACCTGGTGGGGACGGTGCTCGGCGCCGCCGAGTTGATCGGCATGGATCCAAGTGGCGCGCTGGATGGGCTCAAGTCGTCTGGACTGACCCGTTACTACCGGCTGCCTGATATTGGCATCATCGAGTTCAACGAAGAAAACTATCTTGCCTCCGGTATGCACATAGAGGTGTTCGAAGAGGCACAGAACGTACGCGTGAATGGCGTAGGTGCCCAACTGGACAAGCGGATCGACGGTCAGGGCATGGGACAGGTGCACCTGTCATGGGCGCTGAAAGGCAAAGCCTTCAGCCTGACAGCCACAGGAGACGGTGACGTGGAACGCAAGGCGCGCGTGTTGCAGGAAATCGCCTCAGGCATCCGGGACTGAATTTGCAGACAGGGCGCCGCCTGTGCGGCGCCTTTCCACTTGCCTCTACTACGGTTGTGCGCTTATGACGCCCGCCGCGCATACCGCTGGGCGATGATCCCGCACACGATCAGCTGGATCTGGTGGTAGATCATCACCGGCAACACGATCGCCCCCAGGCTGCCGCCAGCGAACAGCACCTTGGCAATCGGAATGCCCGTGGCCAGGCTCTTCTTCGAGCCACAGAACACGATGGCGATTTCATCTTCGCGGTTGAAGCGCAGCTTGCGTGCGATCAGGGTGATCAATGGCATGGCGATGCCCAGCAGCACGGCGGCCACCACGGCAACGGTCAGCAGCGACAGCACCGGCGTCTTGCTCCACAGGCCTTCGCTCACTGCCTCGCCGAACGCCGAATACACCACCAGCAGGATCGTGCCCTGGTCGGTGTGGCGCAGCAGCCCGCGTTGGCGTTCCACCCAGCCGGCGATCCAGCGGCGCATCAGGTGGCCGGCCACGAAGGGCACGAGCAGCTGCAGCATGATGCCGCCGATGGCCCGCAGTGGGTCGTGGATGCCACCGGAGGTGCCGGCCAGCGCGGTCAGCAGCAGTGGGGTCAGGAACACGCCGAGGATGCTGGACAGCGAGGCGCTGCAAACCGCCGCCGGCACGTTGCCACGCGCGATGGAGGTGAAGGCGATCGATGACTGCACGGTGGACGGCAGGCAGCACAGGAACAGCACACCCATGTACAGATCCGGGGTGAGCAGCCAGCCCGACAGCGGATGGAATACCAGGCCAAGCAGCGGGAACAGTACGAAGGTGCAGGCCAGGATGACCAGGTGCAGGCGCCAGTGCAGCATGCCGCCGACGATGGCCTCACGCGAAAGCCGCGCGCCGTGCAGGAAGAACAGCGCGGCAATGGCGATGTTGGTGACATCGTCCAGCACCATCGCCCCGGCGCCGCGCATCGGCAGCAGCGAGGCCAGGGTGATGGTGGCCAGCAGGGCCAGCGTGAAGTTGTCCGGTCGCAGTTTCGACCACCAGCGGCGTGTCATTGCAGATCAGTTCCTTGCGGTTTGGCTCCTGCAATCACAGGCGCAGGGTGGCACGCGCCTTGAGCAGCTCGCGCATTTCATATTTATCAGTATCGTCCAGGCCTTGTTGGCGCTGCTTTGCCAACAATTCGTCCAGGCGTTGCAGCAGCAGCTGTTTTTCCAGCTGGCCGACCGCATCGTGCAGCTCCTGGGTCCACACCCCGTCGTCGCCGGGCAGGGTCTGTGCCGCCAGGGTATGCAGCGATGCCTGTTCCTCGCGGCCCTCGAAATGCTCCAGCAGGGCGCCGGTGCTGATGTCCGGGCGCTGTTCCACCAGCCCCAGCAGTTCCAGCAGCAGGTCGACGCCGGGCAGGCGCAGGCCCTGGAAATGGTGGCGGCCGCCGAGGGTCATGGCCAGTGACGGCTGCTGCAGCAGGATCGCAATGGCCGCGCGCACCAGGCTGCGCTTGGCCACCGGCACGATGCCGCGCGGCGGCGGCCGTGGCGCCATGGCCGGCGCACTGCTGCTGCCACCACCGGGGCGGCCCAAGCCAGTGAGCTGGCCCAGCTGCTGCTTCATCAGATCGCCGAAAGCGCCATCGGGAATCTGTGCCAGCATCGGTCGGGCACGTTCGGCCAAGCGCGCTTTGCCATCGAGAGTCGCCAGGTTCACTTCACGGCTGAGCTCGTCGAAGAAGAACTGCGACAGCGGCGTGGCCTGCTTGAGTCGGGTATCGAAGGCTTCAGCGCCTTCCTTGCGCACGATGGTGTCCGGATCTTCGCCATCGGGCAGGAACAGGAAGAAGGCCTGGCGGCCATCTTTCATGCGCGGCAGCACCGATTCCAGCGCCTTCCAGCCGGCGCGGCGGCCGGCGGCGTCGCCATCGAAGCAGAAGAACACGTCCGGTGCGTTGCGGAACAGCAATTCGGCATGATCGGGGGTGGTGGCCGTGCCCAGCGTCGCCACCGCCTGGGTGACGCCGAACTGGAACAGCGACACCACGTCCATATAGCCTTCGACCACGATCAGCCGTTCGATCTTCTGATTGGCCTGGCGTACCTGCCACAGGCCATACAGTTCGCGCCCCTTGTGGAACAGCGCGGTCTCCGGCGAGTTGAGGTACTTGGGGCCGTCGTCCTTTTCCAGCACACGGCCACCGAAGGCGATCACCCGGCCGCGGCGGTCGAAGATGGGGAACATGACCCGGTCGCGGAACTTGTCGTAGACATGACCGCGGTCGTTCTTGGAGAACAGGCCGGCGCGATCGAGCAGTTTCATCCGCCGGTCGTCCTTGCCCAGCGCATCGCGCAGCCCGCTGTACCCATCCGGGGCGTAGCCGATCTGGAAGCGGCTGCGGTTTTCCTCGTCCACGCCACGCCCGTCCAGATAGGCACGTGCGGCGTCGCTGCTTTCCAGGTGTTTCTGGAAGAAGCGGGTAGCGGCGTCCAGCGCTGAATACAGTTCGCGGCTGTCATCCTGCTGCTGGGCGCTGCGGGGGTTTTCCGCGCGCGGCACTTCCATGCCCACCCGCTTCGCCAGCTCGTCGACCGCGTCCAGGAACTCCAGGCGGTCGTAGTTCATCAGGAAGCTGATGGCGGTTCCGTGCGCGCCGCAGCCGAAGCAGTGATAGAACTGCTTGGTGGGCGACACGGTGAACGAGGCCGAGCGCTCGTCATGGAACGGGCAGCGGGCCGCGTACTCCTTGCCCTGGCGCTTGAGTGGTACGCGCGTGCCCACCACTTCGACGATGTCGGTGCGGGCCAGCAGATCATCGATGAACGCGTCGGGGATACGGGCCATGGCGGACAGGCAAGGGCGCGGCCAGGGGCCACGCGGCAGGGGAGGTCAAGGCCCCTAGTTTACCCCTTGCCGCCCACTGTGCCGGTTGCGTCCGGCATCACGCCGGCATTGGTCAGATGGTGCCGCGCCCGCAGGCGCTCATCGATCACCGAGGTCATCAATGCACCGACGAAGAACACCACCGTGGCGTAGTAGATCCAGACCAGCGAGATCACCAGCGCCCCCATCGAGCCATAGGCGCTGCCGGGGGCAACCGTGGCGATGTAGACGCCGATCCCATAGCGGCCCAGGGCGAACAGCGCCGACGTGATGGCACCACCGATGAAGGCCTGTCGCCACTGCACCCGGCGATCGGGCAGGTAGTGGTACATGAAGGCGAAGCCTGCCGCATACAACAGCAGGGTGGTGAGATAGCCGATGGCCGGCAGCACCGAAGGCAGTTGCGCAAAGGCCACCTGCAGCATGGTGGTGGCGGTCATCGACAGGATCAGCAGGAAGCCCAGCGCCAGCACCACGCCGAAGGAGAAAACGCGCTTGCGCAGCCAGGCCTTGATGCCGTCCAGGCGCTCACCGCTGGTGCGGAAGATCAGGTTGAGCGCGTTCTGCAACTGCGCGAACACGGCGGTGGCACCGATGAACAGCAGCAGGGTGCTCCACAGGCCGGCCAGGGAGCCGATGTCCGGTTGGTTGTCGGCGTTTTTCAATACCGTTTCTGCAACGGTGGCGGCGCTGCTGCCGGCGGCCGCGCCGATCTGTTCCACCAGCGCCTGCTGCGCCGGGGGATACAGCGAGGCGGTGAGCCAGAGCAGCAGCACCAGCAGGGGTGCCATGGACAGCAGTGCGTAGAACGACACCGAGGCGGCCTGGGTCAGCACGTCGATTTCGATGAAGCGCTTGGCCACGGCGGCGGGGAAACTGTCCTGCAGGCGCTGCACATACTTGCGCAGCGGCACGGGGACGGCATCGAGCGCATCGTCGGATGCGGCGGGGGGCGGTGTGGGTGCGTGGTCAGCCATGCGGGTGTTGTAGCAGCCGTTGCCGGAAGCGGCGGTGAAACACCGGTCAAGCCGCCGGTCGCGCCGGGCCATGCCCGGCGGATCGGTCGGGTGCCGCATCGTGCGCGCGCCGCGCATGGCGCGGCGTGCGGAGGGTCCGGTGTCAGCCGGTTACGACAGCTGCTGCTTGACCAGCTTGGACACCAGGCCCATGTCGGCTTGGCCGGCCAGCTTCGGCTTCAGGGCACCCATCAGCTTGCCCATGTCCGCCGCGCTGGTGGCGCCGGTTTCGGCGATCGCGGCGGTGATGGCGGCGATGATTTCCGCTTCACCCATCTTGGCCGGCAGGTAAGCCTCGATCACCACGATCTCGGCGCGCTCGATTTCGGCGAGGTCTTCGCGCTTGGCGGCTTCGAACTGGGACACGGAGTCCTTGCGCTGCTTGACCATCTTATCCAGCACGGCGATGACGGCGGTGTCGTCCAGCTCAATGCGTTCATCGACTTCACGCTGCTTGATGGCGGCATTGATCAGGCGGATGACGCCCAGCTTGTGCTTTTCGCCGGCCTTCATGGCCGCTTTCATGTCGTCGGTGAGCTTCAGCTTCAGGCTCATGGTGGGACCTCGTGCGTAAGTTGCGAATCAGGAAGGGGGGATGGGGCGCGAACCGCGGAAACGCAAAAAGCCGGCAACGCTTGCGCGTGCCGGCCCTTGGTCCGCTGCGATGGGCGCAAACCCATCGCCACGGAACACCATCCGATCAGTACAGGCGCTGACGCTTGGTAACGTCGCGCGACGAACGGCGCAGCTGACGCTTCACAGCAGCGGCAGCCTTACGCTTACGCTCCTGGGTCGGCTTTTC
>DALZLW010000187.1:0-7398 GCA_032007425.1 Stenotrophomonas sp. | reverse complement strand
CCGCGCGCGGCAACGCCGATCTCGCGGATGATCTTGGTGAAAATCTTGCCGCGCTTCGCGTCAGACGCGTTTTTGCGGTTCTCGATGGAGGGACCTCTACCCATGGGGGCTTCCGTTTGGCAGCTTCAGGAACAGGTCGCGGATTCTACCTGATCAGGCGCCGCAACCGTGTCGAGGGCCGCACAGGGTTGGGCCGACAGCCCGGCCCGCGGCACGCTGACCGGCTTACGCGGCCGCGCTTGCCGGTGCCTGGAATCGCCCGTGGCGCAGGAAGTGCGCGGTCTGCAGCGCGGCGTCCGGCGAGAACACCAGGCCGCTGTGGCTGCATTGGACCACGCAATGATCGCTCAGGCCCGGCAACTGGGTTTCCTCCAGGGCCACCGTACCGTCGGAAGCCCCCTCGACCGCGCCCATCAGCCGGCCCAGTCCATGGGGCACGCAGCCGGCGACCAGGCCGACCTCGGCCGGCCCCTGCCAGGCGGGAAGCCCATCAAGCAGCAGATCGCCGCTGCGCCCCAGTGCGGCGCCAAGACCATGTTCGGCGAGCAGACGCGCCGTGGTGCTGCCGCACAGGGGCGAGCCCAGGCAGACCACCCTGCGTACCGGCAAGGAAGGATCCTCGCGCAGGGCCTGCAAGGCGAGCAATCCCCCCAGGCTGTGACCCACCAGCGAGACCGGCCCGGCGCGACGCAGACGCTCCAGCAATTGCGGCACGGCGACCTCCGGCCCACCAAATACACTGGCGTAGCCAAAGGTCTGTACGGCGAATCCGCGAGCGCGCAGCCGCCAGGCCAGTGGTCCAACCCAGGCCCGCGCGTTCCAGATGCCATGCAGAAGTAGGACTGAATGCGTCATGGCACAAGTCTGACGCATTCGGTCACTTCGGGCGACCGCGGGACCGAATGCGTGCTGAACTCGATGAGATTGCCCACCCGCCTTGGCACGCTCGTCTGCCGGACGTCCAGCAGCACACGCTCGCCGTCCTTTGCCAGCAGCGCGATCGACTCACCGCCATCCAGGTTCAACGACGCATTGGCCGGCGAGTGCAGCCGGTCGAGGCGCGCCATGGCCGTGGAGAATCCGGCCAGGGTCCAGCCACTTTCGGCGCAGGCTCGATCGTGCATGGGTGCAACCACCAGGCGGATGCGACCGCTCCCCACGGTACTCGGCACGCTGATGGCAGCGCGCGGGTTGGCAGAGTTGGCGTGCCAGAGCACGCCAGGCCGCACCTGGTCCCCCCGCTCGAAATCGAAACCGGGCGGCAGGCGGTAGTGCGGGTTGTCGTGCGCCTTGGCGGCGAACACCGGGTTGCCCGCCTCGCCCAGCAGCGGCGCGCACACCAGCGAAGAACCGTCCTGGAACTGCAGTTCGTGGTAGTCGTCGACGTAGCCCGGCGGCAGCGGCAGACAGGCCTGGGGGACGCCGCCTGCGGTGCGCACAGGGCCAATCGGGACGTGTTCGCCGCTGTCGACGGCTGAGCGCTGTCGGAAGTTGAAGAATCCCCCATTGATGCGGGCGGTCGCACTGACGCCGGCCGCATTGACGGCGTGTGCGTCGCAGGCCTCGTCCTGGCAGGGATCGACAAGGCTGTCCGCCTGCATCACCGTTCCGCTGTAGCGCCCCGGATCCAGGCTCAGCCAGGTCAGCTGACGTGCTGTGGCGGGGCGATGTTCCAGCTTCTCCGCGAGGGCGCAGGGGGGGCGCATCCCCAGACGGTGAAGCAGCCGATCCGACGCGTTCAGGCTGACGGACACCATGCCCGGCGCCAGGGTGGTGACACGCACGGTGCGCCGCACCTGTGTCCCCTGCACCACCGCTCGCCAGCGGTCGAACGCCCAGCTCGCCGGGCTGACGCCGTTGCGGACCGCGTGCAGCGTCGACACGCATCCGGCCTTGGCCTCCCCCGTGGGAAGAGGAGGTTGATTGCAGCCGCCGCAGGCGGGCGAGGTCAACGTAGGAATAGTCGTCATCGTAGTGCTACCGGCTTGGCCAGACGGCTGTCGTTTTCGGCGCAGTCGTAACCCCGAAAACACGCCTCTGACCGAGACTCATCCAGATGTGTTGGGTAACTGATTGATTCCACCATGGATGCGCTGGGTCCGCCCACTGAAAATTTCACTCGTTCCAGTCCGAACGATTGATTGTTCCCTCATTAACACGGCGCTCAGCCTGCGCCAACGTCAAGACGTGCAGGCTTGCCAGCCCTTCCCGACAACACAGCGAGATGATCAACCGCCTCCCGATGTGGGCCCAGCCGATACTGCAGTACGCCGCGACAGCCCTTCCCCTCCCTGCAGACATGACCGCAGCCGCATACACCCTGCTCGACGACAGCGGTGTGGAGTGGCAATTGGAGTTCCAATCCTGCCCTGACCAGCTGGTGATCCACTGCCAGTTGGCCGATGACGGACTGCATCGTGACAACGACGGCCTGCGTGCACTGCTTGCGCTCCATCACGCGCCGCACCAGATGCAGGGCGCATGCGTTGCGCTTGACCTCCACTCCGGCGTTCTTCGTCTCGTCCAGACCCATTCGCACGACTCCCCTGCGCTGAACGACCTGCCCGATCTGCTTCGGCGCCTGCAGCACCTCCGTCAGCACCTGACCTCCCTCCTCTGAACTCCCAGGAGCCAACCCGACATGCTCTGTGTCAGCCAGACGCCCCCAGCCCTTGCTTCACGTCCACCACAGGTGGAACCGGGCTCACCGCTTTCCGAACAGGCCGCGTCGCTGTTCCGCGCAGGCCCGCCGGCCACCCCGGTGCTTGATGATTACGGCACTGCGGCGGAGTTTGACGTCGCCCGTGATTCGGGCAAGTTCGTCGCAGGATGGCCCTGCCTGAAGATGCTCGGCGACTGTGTCGAAATAGCCGCTGAGGAACAGAAAGTCAAGCCGGCCATCACCTTCTTCTCGGCGGCCAACCCGACTGACGAGACAACCCGCAAGGCCTTCCAGCAGGCGTACCAGAACCATTCGCACGACCACCAGAGCGTGCGCAAGGAGATCGGGCAGCAGGCGCTGGCCCAGGCAAGGCACACCGCCGCCGAACTGGACCAGCGGTTGAGCGCCGACGAGGTACGGCTGCGCCAAGCCTACCGCGTGAACGACGAGGGGCAAGGCATACCCTATCTGCACACCCGTGACGCGCGCTTCGCCGCGCTGTTGGATGCGGGAGAAGCCCCGATCCACACCTTCCTGCCTGGCTATGCGACCGGCGATCGCTACGCACTGATCCTGGCGACACTGGTCAATTCCAGGCTCCACGTCTCCATCGCCCACACGCGCGGCAACGAAAGCGAGCAGAGGCATGCACGCGAGGCATTCGACGTCATCCGTCACGCGTTGCTGGCTACCGGCCAACCCGGTGCGGAAAGCCGCGTTTCCCTGCTGGAATACAGCGGCCGCAGCCTGAAGAACGCCCGCGAGTCGCTGGATGATCCGGCCACACGCGCCGAGTTCCGCCGGCTCGATGGGCCATCGTCACCCCTTGAGGGCGCTGCCGGCCTTGAAGACACCCACGTGTTCCACATTTCGGTGACCACCGAGCTGATCGCACGTCGCTTCCGCGATACCAGCGTCCCTTCCACCGACCGTTGCATGGAAATACGCAACACGTTGCGGGAACTGGTGAAGCCATGCGACCGACAACAGATCGATGCACTGGTCCCCACGGTCATTGCCGAACAGGGCATTCAACCTGGCGCGACCGCACTGTGGATTGCCGATCGCGAGTTCGCCAACGCACGCGAGGCCGAGGCGATCTCACGACCGATGATGTTCGAACAGATCGCCGATGCGCTGGCGCGCACGGGAATGCCGGTGTACTGCGTTGCCGATACCTACATCAACCGTGCACGTGACGAGAACGGCAAAGATCACCTGACCGACCGCCACCCCTACCGCCCGACGCTGCACCCGCATATCGGCCGCTTCTGGGCAGCCGAAGTGGAGGGCAAGCCCCTGCTGGCCCCGCGCGAGAACCAGTGGTACTTCATGCACAAGCTGCTGGATACCGTCGGCGGGCCGGTCATTGGCATCCGCAGCGGCGCACTGGAGCCGTTCGCCTTGATGGGCCACCAGGTGATCTACCTGGAGCACAAAGACATGTTCACACCGGAGCGGCATGCGTGCTGGCAGGGAATCATTCCTTACCATCGCCTGATCATCAACCACACCGCAGGCTATCTGGATAAGCGCACTGAGCTTCAGCGCAGAAATGAAATCCGCTCCCAGCTCAGCGAAGTACTCCAGCATCACCCGGCCTTTGGCAACCCGACCACCGAGATGATGCGCAGCCACGGCAGCGGCCTTGCCATCCGTCAGGCCGCATTGGAGGCACTGGAAGACGACTTGCGCATCGGCGTGCTGAGCGGCAATGAACTGAAGCTGCTGGTCGCCATGGTGCGAAGCCAGGCAACCGCACTGCAGACCGCCAGCATGCCCGGCACCTTCGACGACCGACAAACAAGGCCCTGAGCCCGGCCGCCGCAGCGATCAGCCTGTCACGGGACGTCCGTGGCAGGCTGCGGTTGCCGCCGCAGGATGAACTCCCGGTCGTTGGTGTTCCCGACCGGGAACAGGTACTCACCCACCCTGCTGAAGCCGTAGCGTGCATAGAGGCGCTGCGCGCCGAAGTTTTCCGACCACACGCCTATCCAGAGCGTGCGAGGACCGTCGCGCTCCAGCCAGGCCAGCGCTGTTTCCAACAACCGGCTGCCCCAGCCACAGCCCTGCTCGTCCCTGACCAGGTACAGGCGCTTGAGCTCGCCGTCGTCACCGCATACATCGGCATGCGGCAGCCCACAGGGACCGGCCGCCGCATGGCCGATGGCCTGGCCGTCTTTTTCCAGCAGCCACACCGCGTAGTGCGGGTGGGCAAGGATCACCTTCTGGCGGTCCACCGCGTAGGCCTCTTCGAGAAAGGCCTGCAGATCACTGGCAGGATAAAGATGGCCAAAGGTCTCAGTAAAGGTACGTGCCGCAAGCACCGACAAGACCGGCGCATCAACAACGGTGGCACGGCGGATTGCGTACATCAGTGAAGTCGCCGCTCAGCCGCGCGATGGCGCGGACGCGTCGCCCTCATCAACGTCCTCGTCCTCTTCCTCGTCGCCATCCTCATCTTCGTACTCTTCGTCCTCGTCCTCTTCTTCCTCGTCCTCTTCGTACTCTTCGTCTTCTTCCTCGTCCTCGTAATCCTCCACGCCGAAGTCCTCGCCATCCCAGCGACCCAGCGCGTCAGGAACGAAGCTCAATGCCATCGAAGACGGATCCGTCCCCACCCGGACCAGCCAGCCGCCGAACACACGGGCACGCTCGGTGATCAAGGCCACCTGTGCACCCTCGTTACCCAGCGCTTCCCATTCCAACACAAATGCGGTTGTGCTCATTGCCCGTGCTGCTCCGTGATGAGGTGAAAGAAGTATCAGTTGCTCTTGGGACGAACCTGCACGTGCACTTCGGCCAACTGGCTGTCGGCGATGGGCGACGGTGCATCGGTCATCAGGCACTGCGCGCCGGTGGTCTTCGGGAACGGAATCACATCGCGGATGGACTCGGTACCGGCCATCAGCGCAGCGATGCGGTCGATGCCGAAGGCGATGCCGCCGTGCGGCGGTGCACCGTAGTTCAGCGCATCGAGCAGGAAGCCGAACTTGGCACGCGCTTCTTCGGCGCCGATGCCCAGCAGCTCGAACACCGCGCTCTGCATTTCAGGCCGGTGGATACGAATGGAGCCACCACCGATCTCGTTGCCGTTGAGCACCATGTCATAACCGCGCGATACCGCCGTGCGCGCGTTGGCCCGCAGATCGGCGATGTCATCCACCGCCGGCGCGGTGAAGGGATGATGCAGGGCCACGTAGCGCTGCTC
Source organism: Stenotrophomonas sp. (assembly GCA_032007425.1). Classification (GTDB taxonomy): domain Bacteria; phylum Pseudomonadota; class Gammaproteobacteria; order Xanthomonadales; family Xanthomonadaceae; genus Stenotrophomonas. The sequence continues at coordinate 1,525 of DALZLW010000187.1, read as the reverse complement.
TTCCTCATCCCATTCGAACATCGGGAAGTCGGTCACCCAAAGCGGACGCCAACCGTCGGCGACCAGGCTGAAGTCCTTGCCCGCCTTCAGCCGCAGCGCGCCCATGAAGTCGGACACCTTGTTGTAGCCACCAGCACCGAAGAACACGATGTCGCCATTGCCGGCACCGACGTGGGCCAGCAACGCCTGGAAGGCCTCCTCGCTGAAGAACTTCTGGATCGGCGAGGCGACCTCGCCGTTCTCGCTGATCTTGATGTAGGCCAGGCCCTTGGCGCCGTACTTGGCGGCGTGGGCCGCATAGTCGTCGATCTGCTTGCGCGAGAGGCTGGCACCACCAGGAATGCGCAGCGCGGCGACACGGCCACCAGCATCGGCGGCGGCGGCAGTGAACACAGCAAAACCGCTGTCCTTGACCAGTTCGGCCACGTCCACCAGCTCCAGCGCAACGCGCAGGTCCGGCTTGTCCGAACCATAACGGCGCATCGCCTCGGCCCAGGTCATGCGCGGGAAGCTGGCATCCAGCTCCACGTCGACCACTTCCTTGAAGATCGCGCGGATCATCTCTTCCACGAAGTCCTGCACGTCGCGTTCGCGTACAAAGGCGAACTCCATGTCCAGCTGGGTGAACTCCAGTTGGCGGTCAGCACGCAGTGCCTCGTCGCGGAAGCAGCGGGCGATCTGGTAGTAACGGTCGAAGCCGGCAACCATCAGGATCTGCTTGAACAGCTGCGGGCTCTGCGGCAGCGCATAGAACTCCCCCGGATGCATGCGCGCCGGCACCAGGAAGTCGCGCGCACCTTCCGGGGTGGCCTTGGTGAGGATCGGGGTTTCGATGTCCTGGAAGCCACGACCGTCCAAGTGGCGGCGCAGCGCCTGCACCAGCTTGATGCGGGTGCGCTGCATGCGCTGCATCTCCGGACGGCGCAGGTCCAGGTAGCGGTACTTCAAGCGCGTTTCCTCGCCCGGGTTCTCGTGGGCGTGGAAGGGCAGCGGCGCGGCCTTGTTGAGCACGGTGATGGCCGTGGCGATCACTTCGACCTTGCCGGTGGCGATCTTGTCATTCACCGCGTGACGGGCGCGCACCACGCCCTCCACCTGCAGCACGTCCTCGTAACCCAGCCCGGCGGCGATGGCGAAGACCGCGGCGTTGTCGACCTCCACCGTCACCTGCACGATGCCTTCGTGGTCGCGCAGATCGATGAAACAGACGCCGCCCTGGTTACGGGCCACGTCGGTCCAGCCGGCGAGGGTGACAGTCTGGCCGATCAGGGTCTCATCGATCAGGCCGCAGAAGTGGGTACGCATGGGGGAAGCTCCGCTGGAGAACGCCGGCACCAACGGGGTGCCGGAAAGCCTTCTATTCTGCGGCCGAGGGCCCGGCCGGGGCAAATGCCGCGTGCCGTGGTCGATGCCCGTCGTGGGTCGCCGGCCGGTCCGCCCGGCCTGCCGTATGGGCCGGGCCGGCCACAGTGCCCCCTCTTCCCGGCAGGCCCGGCACGGTTCGCGGCCTACCAGGTCTGCGCCG
>DALZLW010000186.1:0-7414 GCA_032007425.1 Stenotrophomonas sp. | reverse complement strand
GAATGCTGGCCTGTCACGCCGGAGGTCGCGGGTTCGAGTCCCGTCCGCTCCGCCACTACGATTTCGCTAAGGTCCTGTGAAAAACTTTTTAAAAAAAAGTTCAGCAGGATGGGTTTTCCAGGCAATCTTCGGATATACTGGGCGCCTGCAAAGTTTCAACGCGGAGCGGTAGTTCAGCTGGTTAGAATGCTGGCCTGTCACGCCGGAGGTCGCGGGTTCGAGTCCCGTCCGCTCCGCCACGAATGGAAAGCCCCTGATGAAAATCAGGGGCTTTTTTTTTAACGCTTTTTGGCGCCCGCGCCGAAGCGGGTTACACTGCTGGGCTCGCCAATCAGGCCATGAAATTCGCCCATGCTTCAGAAACTTCGCGACAAGACCTCGGGATGGATCGTCACCGTGATCCTGGGGCTGCTGATGATTCCGTTCCTGTTCGTCATCGACAACAGCTACCTCGGTGGCGTGGGCGCACAGAACGTGGCCAAGGTTTCGGCGCCGCCGACCTGGTGGAGCTCGGCGCCGTCGTGGTGGCCGGTGCGCATGCTGTGGAACCACCACGAGATCAGCGCACAGGAATTCCGCGAGCGTTTCGAGCAGGAGCGTGCCCGCGCCCGCCAGGAACAGGGTGACAATTTCGATCCGCGCGCCTTTGAAAGCGCTGAAAACAAGCTGGCCGTGCTGGATCAGCTGATCGACGAACAAGTCGTGCGCCTGGCCGGTGAGCAGGCCGGCATCGTCATCGGCGACAACGCCGTGCGCGAGTACATCGCCAGCATTCCGGCCTTCCTGGGTCCGGACGGCAAGTTCAACGAAAACCAGTACCGCATCGCGCTGGCCAGTGGCAACCCGCCGCGCACGCCAACGATGTTCCAGGAACTGGTGCGTGGCAGCCTGCAGCAGTCGGTCATCCCCAGCGCGTTGCAGAGCAGTGGCTTCGTCACCACCGCTGAAACCGATCGCCTGCTGAAGTTGCTCGGCGAAACCCGTGATGTCGAAATCGCCGCGCTGCCGGAGATCCCGGCCGACACCACCGCCGTCACCGATGCCCAGGTGCAGCAGTGGTACGACAGCCACAAGGCCGACTTCCGGCAGCCGGAAATGGTCACGTTGGAGTATCTGGATATCGATGGCAGCGCGCTGCCGCCACCGGCTGCGCCGGATGAGGCCACCCTGCGCAAGCGCTATGAAGACGAAAAGGCCAAGTTCACTTCGCCTGAGCAGCGTCTGGCTTCGCACATCCTGTTCACCGGCGACGGTGCGGAAGCCAAGGCTGCCAAGGTTGCTGAACAGGCGCGCGCGACAGGCGCCGACTTCGCCGCACTGGCCAAGGCCAATTCGGAAGACACCGGCTCCAAGGAGCAGGGCGGTGACCTGGGCTGGGTCGAGCGTGGCGCCATGGTCAAGCCGTTCGAGGACGCGCTGTTCGCTGGCAAGGCTGGTGACGTGATCGGTCCGGTCAAAAGTGACTTCGGCTACCACGTGATCCAGGTGCGCGAAGTACGCGGCGGCCAGGGCCAGCCGTTCGAAGCGGTCCGCGACCAGCTGTTGGCCGAGCAGACCAAGGCCGATGGCGAGCGCGGCTACAACGAACTGGCAAGTCGGGTGGTCGACGCGATCAACAAGAGCCCCAGTGACCTGTCCGGCGCCGCGGAAGCGGCGAACCTGAAGCTGCAGACGCTGGGACCGTTCAGCCGTGAAACCGCCAGCGGGATCGCTGCCAATCCGGCCGTGCTGCGCCAGGCGTTCTCTGACGTCATGGTGCAGGACGGTACCGCCAGTGACCCGATCGAGCTGAGCCCGGCCGGCAACCATAGCGTCGTCATTCGCGTTGTCGATCACAGCCCGGAACAGGCGCTGCCGCTGGACAAGGCCCGCGAGCAGGTGATCGCGGCTATCCGCGCCGACCGTGTGCATCAGGCCGAGCAGAAGGCCGCCGACGCCCTGCTGGCCAAGCTCAAGGGCGGTGCCACATTGCAGAGCCTGGCCGTGGCCGAGAAGCTGCAGGTGAGTCCGCTGCCGGGGCTGCCGCGCACCCAACCGGTGCCGACCCAGGCCATCAATCAGGCCGTGTTCAGCGCCGCGCTGCCAGCCGAAGGCAAGCCCAGCTACGGCAAGGTGGAAAACCAGGGGCGTGTGCTTGTCTATGCCGTCACCAAGGTAACCCCGGGTGACCTCAAGGAAGTTACGGCCGAGCAGCGCAAGCAGCTCAAGCAGCAGCTGGACCAGCTCGATGGCATGGCCACGGCCGATGCCTTCGTCAAGGCAACGCGCAAGCGTTACGTGGTGCAGACCACGGAAGCCAACCTGTAACCGTCAGGTCCATCTGCAGGTAAAAGAAACGCCGGGCACTGCCCGGCGATTCTTTATCTGCGATTCCATCGGAAACGCGGTCTGATCAGGCGCCACCGCGATACGGCAGCCATCGTCGCCGTCAGTCGTCCAACCGCAGGACAGCGCCGGGCTTGATGACGCTTTTACCAGTGAGCCCATTGAGCGACAGCAGGGCCTTGACCGGCATGCCGTACCGCCGGGCAATGGTCCAGGCAGACTCGCCGTTACGTACCGTGTGACGACGGCTGCGCGGGCGATCGCTGCTGGCCACGCTGCGAGTGACGGCCGTGGCCGGGCCCGACGTGATGGCGGCTGCAACGCCTGCCGTGGCGGTTTCGGTGGTCGTTGCCACGGCGCCTGCCAGTGACGCTGCGCCATCGCCAACTACCGATGAAGCGGCGGCCGTCGCCGTGGGGGCCAGTACCCGCACCGGCGCATTGGCAACCCGTCGCTGGTCGGCGGCTGGATTGAGGCGTGCAATTCGATCTGGATCCAGTGCGCGCTGCGCGGCCCACTGTTCCACGCTGGTGCCCACCGGCAAGGTGTGCGGCTTGAGGATGGGCACGGTGCGGTCCAGCGATGCCATGACCGAAGGCTCAGCCTGCGCGTCTTCCAGCACGCAGGCCAGCGCATGCAGCTTCTCCACGTAATCGCGGGTGATGGGCGACAGCCCGGACAAGGCTTCCGGACGCGCATTGTTGGCGTTCATGCCTGACTTGCGCAGCGCCTGCAGCACCCGGTACTCGCCGGCGTTGTAGGCCATCGTGGCCAATCGCCAGTCGCCGGCGAACATGCCATGGAGGGTCTTCAGATACCGCACCGCTGCCTGGGTGGAATCCACGGCGGACAGACGTCCGTCGTAGTTCTCGCTGATCGTGACCTTGTGGTTCTTCGCCGTCGTAGCGATGAACTGCCACAGCCCGGTCGGGCCGGAGCCGTTGCGCGCATTGGGCCGGTAGCCACTTTCCACGAAGGGAATCAGCGCGAACTCGGTGGGCAGGCTGGCCTTTCGCAGTTCTTCGACCACATAACCGAACAGCACCAGCGCATCGTCGTCGGTGTTGGCCAGGCGTGCCGGCGCGTGGGCAAACTGCTTCTGCCAGCGTGGACTGGTGGCCTCGCTGTCACAGACCGGTTCAGCCAGCCCTTCACGGAAGCTGGCGAAGATGTCCTGGCCATTGCGTACCGTGGGAGGGGGCAGGGTCTGCGGATCCAACGGCACCGCGGTCAGCCCGGCCACGTTCTGGCCCAGGCCCGCGCCCAGCGACTGCGCCCCCGCGTTGCCGGCAAGCCCGCAGGCCAGCCCCAGCGCGAGGTACAACGCCTGGCGCATCACGCTCGGAAACCGTCTTTCCAGTGCCGGAGGCCGGCGACGGTGTCCTCGTCATCACGCACGGGACGACCAAGGTACCCGGCAACGGCCGAGCGGATGGTGTCTGTCTGATAACGCAGGAAGGGATTGCAGTTCAATTCGTCGGCAAGGGATACCGGCAGGGTGGAGCGATCATCGCGGCGCATGGCCATAGCCTCCTCATGGCGCTGCCGCAGGGCAGCGTTGGCGGGGTCGACATGCCGCGCGAAGACGGCATTTGACACGGTGTACTCGTGTGCGCAACAGAGCAGTAGTTGCGCGGGCAGTGCCGCCAGTTTCTGCAGTGAAGCCAGTAACTGGGACGGCGTACCTTCAAACAGGCGCCCACAGCCCAGGCTGAACAATGCATCTCCGCTGAAAAGGTGTTCAGCGCTGTGAAATGCGACATGGCTGCGGGTGTGCCCGGGCACGGATAGTACGTTGAACGTCTCTCCCAGTGCCTGAACGAGTTCACCTTCGACGACGCGTTCTGTCGCCATGGGGATGCGGTCTTCATGCGGGGCGATGACCCGCAGGCCCGGGCAGCGCTGCTGCAGGGACGCAACGCCGCCGATATGGTCGTTGTGGTGGTGGGTCAGCAGGACCGCGTGGGGCTGCAGGCCCTGATCGATCGCGGCAAGGACAGGGGCCGCCTCACCGGGATCGACAATGATCGCGGCGCCGGCAGCATCGATGAGCATCCAGATGTAGTTGTCATCGAATGCGGGCAGGGCGGTGAGTCGCATAGAATTGGACGATGCCCGTGCTGCGCAGCTCCCGTCAAGCGACTCCTGCCTCGTGGTTCGACAGCGAACCGGCGCAGGCGTTGTTCGCGCTGGAAGAGCAACTGCTGCTGCCACGGCTGGCGGCGGTGCCCATCCACCCGTGGCTGTGGCTGGCGCCCAGCCCGCGCTGGTTGCGCGCCGCGCAGCCCGGCGGACGTGGCCTGCGGCTGTTCCGCGATGGCCAAGGCTATGGCGGCGATGCCCGCTGTGGGCTGCCCTTGCCCCTGCCCAGCGAGAGCCTCAATGCCGTGGTACTGCAGCACGTGACTGCGGCCGATGCCGCGCAGTTGCTGGCCGAGGTCGAGCGGGTACTGATGCCGGGCGGGCGGGTGTTCCTGACCAGCCTCAACCCCTTCAGCCCGTTCCGCCGCCATTGGCGCCGCCATGGCATGGTGGTGCGCACGCCGCAGCGCCTGCGGCAATTGCTGGACAGCAACGGGCTGGAGTGTGCGCCCACGCACTACCTCGGCCCCCTGTGGCATGCCCCGGCAGGGGGCCACGGCTTGTCGCCGCTGCGCGCGGCGTGCCTGTTTGAAGCTGAAAAACGCAGCCTGGCGCTGCCTGGGCCCACGCCTGCGCATCGCCTGCGCTGGCGCGCTCCGGTGGCCAATACCGGTATGCCCCGTACTCTGTTGGAAACTGATGAAAACCATTGAACTGCATACCGATGGCGCCTGCCTCGGTAATCCCGGCCCGGGTGGCTGGGCCGCGCTGTTGCGCTACAAGGCCCACGAACGTGAACTCACCGGTGCCGAGATCCACACCACCAACAACCGCATGGAGCTGATGGCCGCCATCGGCGGCCTGGAAGCGCTGAGCGAGCCATGCACCATCATCCTGTACACCGATTCGCAATATGTGCGGCAAGGCATTACCGAGTGGATACCCGGCTGGGTGAAGCGCAACTGGAAAACCGCCGGTGGCGCGGCGGTGAAGAACCGCGATCTGTGGGAACGCCTGCATGCGGCCACCCTGCGCCACGTCATTGACTGGCGCTGGGTGAAGGGGCATTCCGGTGACCCCGACAACGAACGGGTCGATACGCTGGCGCGTGATGCGGCCATCCAGATCCGCAGCACGGGGGCGGTAAACTAAGCCATGCGTCAGATCATCCTCGATACCGAAACCACCGGCCTGGAGTGGAAGAAGGGCAACCGCGTCGTCGAAATCGGCTGCGTGGAGTTGTTCAAGCGCCGCCCCAGCGGCAACAACTACCACCAGTACCTCAAGCCAGATGTCGATTTCGAGCCCGGGGCGCAGGAAGTCACCGGGCTGACCCTGGAATTCCTCGCCGACAAGCCGGCGTTCGCCAGCATTGCCGATGAGTTCCTGGCCTTCATTGACGGTGCCGAACTGATCATCCACAACGCCCAGTTCGACCTGGGCTTCCTGGACAACGAACTGGCGCTGCTGGGGCCGGAATATGGTCGGATCACCGACCGCTGCACCGTGGTCGATACCCTGGCGCTGGCGCGCGAGCGGTTCCCGGGCCAACGCAACTCCCTTGATGCGTTGTGCAAGCGGCTGGGCGTGGACAATGCGCACCGGCAATTGCATGGCGCCCTGCTCGATGCGCAGATCCTCGGCGAGGTCTACATCGGGCTGACCTCGGGTCAGGACGAAATCGGCTTCAGCGTCGCCGACGACGCGGCCGGTGCCAGCCAGGGCCGGGTGGCCTTTGACCCGGCGAAGTTGTTGCCGCGGCCCCGCGTCCAGGCCACGCCGTCGGAACAGGAGGCGCATGCGGCGCGCCTGGAACGGCTGCGCAAGAAGGCCGGCCATGCCCTGTGGGATGGACCGAAGGTCGAGGTCGTGGAAACCGCCTGAAACGGATGTGCCGGGCGCCGCATCGGCGCCCGGGCAGGCGTTATTGGCAGCGGATCAGCAGCACGGTGATGTTGTCGGCACCACCGCCGTCCAGCGCCGCGCCGACCAGCATGTCCACGCTCTCCTGCGCGCTGCAGTCGTCGTGAGCCAGGATGCGGGCAATGGCCGCATCGTCGACTTCTTCGGTCAAGCCATCACTGCACAGCAGCAGCTGCATGCCGGGGCGCAGCTCACCGGTGGTGGTGGCCACGTTCAGGTGCGCCGGATCGGTGACGCCCAGTGCCTGGGTGACGACATTGCGGTGCGGGTGCGCGCGCGCCTGTTCGGAGGTGAGGTTTCCCTGGCTGACCAGCTCCTGCACCACGCTGTGGTCCTGGCTGAGCTGGGCCAGCCGGCCATCGCGCCAGAGATAGGCGCGGCTGTCGCCGACCCAGGCCACTTCATAGCGATTGCCCTGCACCCGTGCGGCGACCACGGTGGTACCCATGGGCAGGTTGTCGTTGCGCCTGCGCGAGGCGCGGATGATTTCTTCATCGGCCGTGCGGATGGCTTGGGCCAGCGGCACCCCGCGGCGGATCTCGCGCACGATGGTTTCCCGTGCCAGCGCGCTGGCGACATCACCGCAGGCGTGTCCGCCCATGCCATCGGCGACCAGCCACAGGGCCAGCTCGCCGTCGCCGTAATACGTATCTTCATTCAGCGCACGGCGCAGGCCGGGGTGGGTCAGGTGTCCGAATTCAATCATGGGGCGGGGCAAGTGTCCGGGCATGCGGGTGGAACGGCATGATCCGCGTGCACAGGCCATCCGGCAAGCCGCAGTGAACAATTATTTTCGTCGATGCCGCGTGCATGGCTTGTGGAGCGACGGCAAAACCACGTATGATGCGCGTCCCCGGTACGCCGGGGCACCCGGAGAGGTGGCAGAGTGGTTGAATGTACCTGACTCGAAATCAGGCAGGCGTTTATAGCGCCTCGGGGGTTCGAATCCCCCCCTCTCCGCCAGATAAAAAGAAAAGGGCTGCCCATCGGGCGGCCCTTTTCTTTTTATCTGGCCTGATGGGCGGACGAGAACCCCGACGGGGGTTCGACGGATTCGCCAGGAGCGAATCCGGACAGACGAACG
>DALZLW010000185.1:0-7427 GCA_032007425.1 Stenotrophomonas sp. | reverse complement strand
AGCCGGAGCCCATGTTCCAGGCGCTGGTGAGCGGAGGTTACCTGCGCCCCGGGGTCACCGTGGTCCATGCCACCGATGCCCGCCCCGAGCATCTGGCGGCCCTGGAAGCGGCCGGCGGCAGCCTTTCGCTCACCCCGCTGAGCGAACATCGGGTTGGTTACGGCGTGACGAGGGTCGACCATTTCGCCGCGGTCAGCCGGCGCGGCCTCGGCATCGATGGCAATCCCTTGGCGGGCAGCGCCGATATGTATGCCACCCTGCGCCACGCCGCGTTGACCTGGAGTGGCAGCGCGGGCGACGAGACCGCGCCGGACCCGCGTGCCCTGCTGGCGCTGGCCACCCGCGATGGCGCCCGGGCCATGGGACTGGAGGCCGAAGTCGGCATGCTGCGGACGGGCATGCGCGCCAATTTGCAGATCGTTGATCCGCGCGGGCTCAATCTCGCCGGCTTCGGCGGCGGCGATCCTGCCGCCCTGCTGGTTTACGACGTGCGCCCGGACAACGTGCGCACGGTCATCGTCGATGGCCGCCTGGTAAAGCACGAAGGCCGGATGCTGCATCCCCGCCTGGACCAGCTGCTGCAGCGGGCCGACGAAACCGCCCGCCGACTGCGCTGAGCACCCGCGTCAGCGCGGGCGCGGCGCCAGCAGCCCGCGGCGACGGAACCAGATTTCCAGCGGCAGGGTAACCAACGGCGGTACCGCGGCCAGCAGCGCGAGCACCGCCGCCCACCACGGCCAGCGCAGCCGCACCGCGGCAATCACCGTCCCCACCACATAGACGATGAAGGCGATGCCGTGCAGGCGTCCGAACAACCACACCACGGCCTCAGTGGTGCCGGTGCCGTACTTGAGCAGCATGCCGATCAACAGGCCGGCCCAGGTCAGGGCCTCGAAGAAGGCGACCCAGGCGAACAGGCGGCCAGTGGGGCTCAGCGGTGGGCGGACGTGCATCGGGGCGTTCCTTGGCAACGGGGTCAACCGCACATGATAGCCATTCGCATTGCCGGCGTCCCGGCAGCGATATGTCGCGCCATGCTGCACCTGCACTTGCAGCCCGCTCATGGCCGGTGCTAGCGTGTAATTATTCTATAATTACCGCATCATCATGGAGGCAGGAGCGAATGAGCAGCGCCTGGAACACCTTGGCCCAGCAGCGTGGACAACGCCTGCAACGGGCCGCCGAGGCCGGCCTGCCGCGCCTGGTGCCGTCAACGCAGGCGCTGGACCTGCTGCATGCGCTGATCCGCCCCGGCGACCGGGTCTGCCTGGAGGGCAACAACCAGAAACAGGCGGATTTCCTCGCCGAGACGCTGGCCGCCGCCGACCCCGCGCAGCTGCACGACCTGCACATGGTGCAGTCCGTCCTGTCCCTGCCCTCGCATCTGGATGTATTCGAGCGCGGTATCGCCAAACGGCTCGATTTCTCCTTCTCCGGCCCGCAAGGCGGCCGCCTGGCCAACCTGGTTGCTGAAGGCCGCATCGAGATCGGTGCCATCCACACCTACCTGGAGCTCTTCGGGCGTTACTTCATCGACCTCACCCCACAGGTCGCGCTGGTCGCCGCGCACGCCGCCGATCGCGACGGTAACCTGTACACCGGCCCCAACACCGAAGACACACCTGTCATCGTCGAGGCCACCGCGTTCCGCGGCGGAATCGTGATCGCCCAGGTCAACGAAATCGTCGATACCCTGCCGCGCGTGGACATCCCCGCCGGCTGGGTGGACTTCGTGGTGCAGGCACCACGACCGAACTACATCGAGCCGCTGTTCACCCGCGATCCGGCGCAGATTTCCGAGATCCAGGTGCTGATGGCGATGATGGCGATCAAGGGCATCTACGCCGAGTACGGCGCGCAGCGCCTGAACCATGGCATCGGCTTTGATACCGCGGCCATCGAACTGCTGCTTCCGACCTACGCAGAATCCCTGGGCCTGAAAGGCAAGATCGGCAGTCACTGGGCGCTCAACCCGCATCCGGCGCTGATTCCCGCCATCGAATCGGGTTTCGTGCGCTCGGTGCACTCGTTCGGCTCTGAACTGGGCATGGAGAAGTACATCGAGGCACGGCCGGATGTCTTCTTCACCGGTGCCGACGGCAGCATGCGTTCCAACCGCGCCTTCTCGCAGACTGCAGGCCTCTACGCCTGCGATATGTTCATCGGCTCAACGCTGCAGATCGACCTGCAGGGCAACAGCTCGACGGCGACCCGCGACCGCATCGCCGGTTTCGGCGGCGCACCGAACATGGGCTCGGATGCACGCGGTCGCCGCCATGCCAGCGAGGCCTGGCTCAAGGCCGGCCAGCAGGCCGCACTGCCCGGGCAGATGCCGCGTGGGCGAAAACTGGTGGTGCAGATGGTGGAAACCTTCCGCGAACACATGGCCCCGGCGTTCGTCGAGCGCCTTGATGCGTGGGAACTGGCCGAGCGCGCGGCGATGCCGCTGCCGCCGGTCATGATCTACGGCGACGATGTCACCCACGTCCTCACCGAGGAAGGCATCGCCAACCTGCTGCTGTGCCGCAACCCGGAAGAACGCGAACAGGCCATCCGCGGTGTCGCCGGCTTTACCGCCGTCGGCCGCGGCCGCGATCGGACGATGGTGGAGAACCTGCGCGATCGCGGGGTGATCCGCCGCGCCGAGGACATGGGCATCCGCAGCCGCGATGCAAGCCGCGACCTGCTGGCCGCGCGCTCGGTCAAGGACCTGGTGCACTGGTCCGGTGGCCTGTATGACCCGCCCAAGCGCTTCCGCAACTGGTAAGGGGAACATCCATGGAAACCCTGCATTATCGATTCCCGGGCCGCCGGACCCTGTCTGCCTCCCAGTCCCACGCCCTGGCAGGCGTTGTGGCCTCGGGGAATCTCGAAGTCATGCTCGAGCCAACGCCACTCGATGGTGCGATGGAGATCGAAGTCATCACCGCGGCGACCGGCTTTGCCAGCATCTGGGAAGCGGTGCTCACCGACTTCGCCCAACGCTACCCACTGCGCGATCTGCGCCTGTCGATCAACGATGCAGGCGCCACGCCCGCAGTGGTTGGCTTGCGCCTGCAACAGGCGTTGGAACAGCTCACCGGGAGTGATACCCCATGAACCACACCAGCTTCCATGAGGCCGATGCCCGCCAGCGCATCGACAGCGTGCTCGACCCCGGCAGCTTCGCCGAATTCCTCGGCCCCACCCGGCGCATCACCAGCCCGCACCTGGCCCCGCTTGACCACCCCGTGGCCTTCGATGACGGCATCGTCGTCGGCAGCGGGCGCCTGCAGGGCCAGCCGGTCCTGGTCGCCGCCCAGCAGGGCGAGTTCATCGGCGGCGGTGTCGGCGAGGTGCATGGCGCCAAACTGACCGGCCTGCTGCGCCGCGCCGCGCAGGAGAAACCGGCGGCCGTGTTGCTGCTGATCGACAGTGGCGGCGTGCGCCTGCATGAAGCCAACGCCGGACTGATCGCCATCTCCGAAATCATGCGTGCCACGCTGGACGCGCGCGCCGCCGGGGTGCCGGTGTTCGCACTGATCGGCAGCGGTAACGGGGCCTTCGGTGGCATGGGCATCGTCGCCCGCTGCTGCACGGCCGTGGTGATGTCCGAACTGGGGCGTTTATCGCTGTCCGGACCCGAGGTCATCGAAACGGTCCGCGGCGTGGAAGAGTTCGATTCGCGCGACCGCGCGCTGGTGTGGCGGGTGACCGGCGGCAAGCACCGCTACCTGTTGGACGAAGCGGTACGGCTGGTCGCCGATGATCCGCGCGCCTTCGCCAACGCGGCTGCCGAGCTGCTGGCTGCGCACGCCGAGCCGGCCGACCCACTGCAGGCACTGGAACAGGCGCAGAACCGCCTGCAGGCCCGTGTGCAGGCCTGGGGCAACTGCAAAGACAGCCTGGACATCTGGGCGGCACAAGGCATCACCCAAGCGCAGGCACTGCCCGGTCTGGACACCGACGAGTTTCTTGCCGCCACCGCACACCGGAGCCTGCCATGGACCTGACCCCTCTGCTGCAGGCGCTGTTTCCACTGGGACACACCGTGCAGGTCACCGACGATGTCCTCAGCGGCAGTGCCACGACGACGGCCGGTACGGTCACCGTGATCGGCACCGCCAACAAGCTGGAAGTCGGCGTCGACCATGCCTTGGCACTGGCCGGGAGCGTGCTGGCAAGCACCCGCGCACAGCCGACCCAACCCATCGTCATGCTGGTGGACACTGCCGGCCAGCGTCTGGCGCGTCGTGACGAAATGCTGGGCATCAATGGCTGCTTTGCCCACCTGGCACGCTGCATCGACCTGGCCCGACGTCGCGGCGCCCCCTTGCTGAGCCTGGTGTATGGCGAATCCGTCAGCGGCGGCTTCCTGTCGTTCGGGCTGATGGCCGATCGCATCTTTGCCCTGCCCGAGGCCCAGGTGCGGGTGATGGACCTGCGCGCCATGGCCCGTGTCACCAAACAACCGCTGCAGAAACTGCAGGCGCTGAGCGGCACCTCGCCGGTGTTTGCGCCTGGCGTGGAGAACTACCTGCGCATGGGCGCGGTGGAGGCCATCTGGGACGCCGCGCTGGATCAGCAGCTGGTTGCCGCCCTGCAACTGGCGCCGCCACGGACCGATCTGCGCGCGCAGCGCGGCGCCGAGCGCGGTGGACGCACCCTGGCCTACGACGTGGCCGCTGCCGTCGCGGCGGGCGAGGCCTGATCCGTGCGCCGACACGACTTCTGCTGGATCGATGCCGAGGCGGACTGGGAGGCGCTGACGCCTGACAGCCGCGCTCGCACCACACGCTGGCTGCAGGCACGCCTGCCGCTGGTGGTGGCGCGCCGCGATCCCGACGTCGATGTCGCCGCGTTGCGGCTGGGACTGGCCCTGCCATTGGTGGAAAACAGGCAGCGGCTGGGCCTGCGTGTCGCACCCCAGGCCCTGCATCGGCAGGCGCCACCGCCGCCGTTGGAAGAGATTGCAGCCAGCACGGCCACCGCACAGCGCCAACTGCTGCGCAGCCTGCATACCGCCGCCGCGGTCGCCGGGACCACCCCACGGGTGTTCGGCAGCTTCGCCTGGCAGCACCTGACCGGCCTGACCTACCTCCACCCCGGCTCGGACATCGACCTGCTGTGGGATGTCGACGACGCTGAGCAGGCTGCGCAGGTCTGCCAGCGTGTCACCCTCTGGGAGCAGCAACATCCCGGCGCCCTGCGGGTGGATGGCGAACTGCGCTTCCCCGGCGGCGCGGCCGTGAACTGGCGTGAGTACGCCAGTGGTGCCGACTGCCTGTTGGTGAAGGCCGATGCAGGCTGCGCGCTGCTAACACGGGTAGACCTGCACGCCGCAAGGCAGGTGGCATGAACGCCGTTGCCCTGACCGCGTTCACCGCCCACCACAGCACCTGCGGCCAGCCGCAAGCGTTGGCGCGGCTGGCCGTGGCCAGCCTGCATGCCGAACTGGCCTGTGACCCCAAGCCCGGGCTGGTGACCCCCAGCAGCCGCGGCAGCCACGATGACATGGATGCAGGCACCTTCCTGCGCAGCCTGTTCGCACTGCGCCATTACTTCACCACGATCGCCTGCGCGGGCGCCGCCGACGCGCCGTTCGAGCAGCTGCGCCAGCACGGCATCCGTGCCGAACAGGCCATGCTGCAGGCCACCGGCGGCATCAACACCCACCGTGGCGCCATCTTCAGCCTCGGCCTGCTCACCGCCAGTGCCGCCGCCCTGCACCGCCACGGCCGCGCGGTGGTGACCGCCGAGGCGGTCTGCCACGCCGTCAGCCAGTGGCGCGCGCCCTTGCTGGAAGCGCCGTTGGATCCTCACAGCCCAGGCCAGCGTGCCTTGCGCCGGCACGGCATTACCGGCGTACGTGAGCAGGCTGCCGCTGGCTATCCGCTGCTGCGCACCGTCGCCCTGCCCGCCCTGCGCGGGGCGCTGCAGGCGGGCCACGCGCCGGCTGTGGCGCGTATCCAATGCCTGATGGCGCTCATCGCCGCCACCGATGACCTGAACCTGCTGCACCGTGGCGGTGCTGCAGGCCTGGCGTTCGCAAAGACACAGGCACGCGCCTTCCTTGATGCCGGCGGTGTCCGTGCCGACGACTGGCATCGCCGTCTCCAACGCATGGGTGAGCAGTTCCAGGCACGTCGCCTCAGCCCCGGCGGCAGCGCCGACCTGATGGCCTGCGCCTGGTTCCTGCACCAGCAGGAGGCCGCATGCCGCTGGTGATCCTCTGCCCAGGCCAAGGCGGCCAGCACCCGGCCATGTTCCAGCGACTGCATGACCAGCCGGCCGCCGCGCCGCTGCTGGCCCATGCCGCCGCCCTGCTGCAGGCCGATCCACTGCAACTGGCCAGTGCATCGTCACGTTTCAGCAACCGCATCGCCCAGCCGCTAATCTGCGCCGCCGCGCTCGGGCACTGGCTGGCCCTGCGCGACCAGCTGCCGCGCCCGCTCGCCGTCGCCGGCTACAGCGCCGGCGAACTGGCGGCGCATGCCGTCGCCGGCAGCATCGAGCCAATGCAATGCCTGGAACTGGCACTGCAGCGCGCCGACCTGATGGACACCGCCAGCCCGGCCGACGCCGGTTTGATGGCGGTGCTCGGCCTGCCGCGTGCCGTGGTCGACACGCTATGCGATGCGCATGGGTGCTGGGTGGCCATCATCAACGGTGCCGATCACTTCGTACTCGGCGGCCTGCGCATCGCGCTGCAGTCGCTCGCCGCAACCGCTGCCGCGCAGGGCGCCCGCACCGTCGATGTGCCGGTCTGCGTGCCCTCGCACACGCCGCTGCTGCAGCCCGCCGCGGAGGAATTCGCAGGACGGCTGCAACAGCAGCCGCTGCGAGCACCGAACTTGCGGCTGCTGGCGGCCATCGACGCGCGCGTGGTGGCCGACGTGCCACGGGTGGTCAGCACCCTGGCCGCGCAGATCGCCGGCACCCTGCACTGGCAACGGGTCATCGAACAGGCTGGCGAATACGGCGGCCGCGTATTTCTGGAACTGGGACCCGGTGCGGCACTGAGCCGCATGGTCCGCGATCAGTTGCCGGGCGCGCAGGCGCGTTCGGTGGAAGACTTCCACACGCTGGAGGGCGTGCTGGAGTGGGTGGACGCCGCATGCGCGCGCGCATGAATGCTGTCCCGAGTGTCGAAGGGCAATTCCCCGGATGGCGGGCCGCCATCATGTTCCAGCAGAACCACGTGTCTCGGGAGGGCGCATGAGTCCGCAAATCGTAACCATCATTGGTCTGGTGATCATGTTCATCGTGGCCACGGCATTGCCCATCAACATGGGCGCCGTGGCGTTTGCACTGGCCTTCATCATCGGTGGCGTCTGGGTCGGGATGGACGGAAAGGAGGTCCTGGCCGGCTTCCCCGGCGACCTGTTCCTGACCCTGGTCGGCATCACCTACCTGTTCGCCATCGCGCAGAAGAACGGCACCATCGA
>DALZLW010000184.1:0-7497 GCA_032007425.1 Stenotrophomonas sp. | reverse complement strand
CAGCGCGGCCTGTGTCAGCCGTGCGAAGTTGGCCGGAGTCCGCCGGGCATGGCCCGGCGCCGTGGTCGGTCAGGCGTCCAATGCGTAGCCGAACTGCTGCTTGAACTGTTCGTTGAACTCGGCGAAGGTGAAACGCTGGTTCTGGGTGCCCGGGTGTTCGACCTTCAGCGCGCCCATCAGGTTGCCCATGCGGCCGATGGTCAGCCAGTCATAGCCCTTCTGGATGCCGTAGATCAGGCCGGCGCGGAAAGCATCGCCGCAGCCGGTCGGATCGACCACGCGGCGCTCGTGGGCCGGCGGGATGTCATAGCTTTGTGCCGGGGTATGGATCACGGCACCCTTCGGGCCGCGGGTGGTGATATAGGCTTTCACCCGGCTCACGATTTCCTGCTCGTTCCAGCCGGTGCGTTCCTGCAGCAGATTGGACTCGTAATCGTTGACGACCACGTAATCGGCCTGTTCGATGAACGCGCGCAGCTCCGGGCCGTTGAACAACGGCATGGCCTGGCCCGGATCAAAGATGAACGGGATGCCGTCTTCGTGGAATTCCTGGGCGTTCTGGATCATGCCCTCGCGGCCATCCGGGCCGACCAGGCCCAGGGTCACTCCCGGCACGCCACGCACGTGGTTTTCATAGGAACGCATCATCGCGCCCGGATGGAAGGCGGTGATCTGGTTGTTGTCGTGGTCGGTGGTGATGAAGGCCTGCGGGGTGAACAGTTCCTCGATCACCCGCACCCGCGACAGGTCGATGCCCAGTGCATCGAAGTGCTCGCGGTAGGGGCCGAAATCGGTGCCCACCGTGCCCATCGGGATCGGGTTGCCGCCCAGCAGGTGCAGGTTGTAGGCGATGTTGCCGGCGCAGCCACCGAACTCGCGACGCATGCGCGGCACGAGGAACGAGACGTTCAGGATGTGGACCTTGTCCGGGAGGATGTGATTCTTGAACTGGTCCGGGAACACCATGATGGTGTCGAAGGCAAGAGAACCACATATCAGAGCGGACATCGAAAGGCCTATGAGCGTGAAAGAGGGGGCGCAGCCCGACACGCGGGCAAGCAGACGGCGCCCTGCGGCGCCCAACGGCGCAAAGGGTAACGGCTGCGGCCGCTCAGGGCCAGAACCACGTGCAGGTCCGTGCATGCGTGGCGGCCTGTCCCCGGCCTTGCCGCCACCTGTACGAGGTGGCGCAAAGCCTGTGAAGGCGCGGGTTCAGCCGGATTTGTCCTTGCCCGCGCGGGGGCGGGTTGCTAGGCTTGTTATCTCGAATTTGCCCCCGTCCGTGCCATCTCCCGGCGGGCTGTCGCACCTCTCCAGGACCACCCCTTCCGATGTTGAAAAAACTCCGCGGCATGTTCTCCAATGACCTGTCCATTGACCTGGGCACGGCCAACACCCTCATCTACGTGCGCGGGCAGGGGATCGTGCTGAACGAGCCATCGGTCGTGGCCGTGCGCCAGGACCGCGCCATCGGCGGCACCCGCTCGGTGGCTGCCGTGGGCGCCGAGGCCAAGCAGATGCTGGGCCGCACCCCGGGCCACATCACCACCATCCGCCCGATGAAAGACGGCGTCATCGCCGATTTCACCTATACCGAGGCGATGCTCAAGCACTTCATCAAGAAGGTGCACAAGTCGCGCGTGTTGCGTCCAAGCCCACGCGTGCTCGTCTGCGTGCCGGCCGGCTCCACCCAGGTGGAACGTCGCGCCATCAAGGAGTCGGCCGAAGAGGCCGGTGCACGTGATGTCTTCCTGATCGAAGAGCCGATGGCCGCGGCGATCGGCGCCGGCATGCCGGTCACTGAAGCCCGTGGCTCGATGGTCATCGACATCGGCGGCGGCACCACCGAAGTGGCGGTGATCTCGCTGAACGGCATCGTCTATTCAGCGTCCGTGCGTATCGGTGGCGACCGCTTCGACGAGTCCATCACCAACTACGTGCGCCGCAACCACGGCATGCTGATCGGCGAAGCCACCGCTGAACGCATCAAGGTCGAGCTGGGCTGTGCCTACCCGCAGGCGGAAGTGATCGAGATGGAAATCTCCGGCCGCAACCTCGCCGAGGGCGTGCCGAAGATGATCAAGATCAGCTCCAACGAGGTGCTGGAAGCCCTGCACGAGCCGCTGTCGGGCATCGTCAGCGCGGTCAAGCTGGCACTGGAGCAGACCCCGCCGGAACTGTGCGCCGACGTCGCCGAGCGCGGCATTGTGCTGACCGGTGGCGGCGCCCTGCTGCGCGACCTCGATCGCCTGATCTCCGAAGAAACCGGCCTGCACGTCCAGGTGGCCGATGACCCGCTCACCTGTGTCGCGCGTGGCGGTGGCCGTGCGCTGGAGCTGGTGGACATGCACGGCAACGAGTTCTTTGCGCCGGAATAACGCAGTCCGGTCCGATTGCCAGGCCGCGCCCTGCCGGCGTAGCGTCCACGCAGTGCGTGGGCCTGCACTGGCAGGGCGCGCCTGTGTTCCCCCTTCGCCTTCCTGCCCTGAACGATAACCGTGCCGCCCTACGCCGGTCCTCCCGTTGCCTCCCGATCCGGTGATGCCGCCAGCCCGCTGCGGCTGCTCGCCTATCTCGTGCTGGCCATCACCCTGATCCTGCTGGACGACCAGGCCGGCTGGCTGGCGCGCCTGCGCGTGCAGGCTGAAGCCGTGGTGCAGCCGGTCTGGAGCCTGGTGGGACTGCCCGGTCGCCTGAGCGGGCAGGTGCGCGATAGTGCGGCCAGTCACGGCCAGCTGGTGGCCGAGAATCGCCAACTGCGCAACCAGCTGTTGATCGCCAACGCCCGGCTGACCCGCCTGCAGACCGCCGCGCTGGACAACGCCCAGCTGCGCGAACTGCTCAACGTGGCCGAACGCAGCGGCCTGGATGTGCAGCTGGCGCCGATCCTGGACATCGACCTGGACCCGGTGAAGCAGCGCCTGGTACTGGCGGCCGGCACCAAGGATGGCGTGCACATCGGGCAGGCTGTGATCGATTCCGGTGGGCTGATGGGGCAGGTGATCGCCACCACCAGCACGACTGCCACCGTGCTGTTGCTGACCGACCCGGACCATGCGGTGCCGGTGACGGTGGCACGCACCGGCGTGCGACTGATCGTCTATGGCCGCGGTGATTCACTGGACCTGCGTGATATTCCGCTCAGCGCCGGCGTGGAAGTGGGCGATGAGATCGTCACCTCCGGGCTTGGAGGACGCTTTCCGGCCGGCTTCCCGGTCGGCACCATCGCCGCGCTGCGCCCCGATGACACCCACGCCTTCCTGGTGGGCGAGCTGAAGCCAGCTGCGCAGTTGGACCGCGGCCGCGATGTGCTGCTGCTGCGGCCGGGAGCACCGATCCGGATCCCGCAGGAGCTGCTGCAGCAGACCTCTGCGGCAGCTGGCAGTGCGAGTGCCCCGGTTCCTGCCGGGACCGTGCCGACCACGGCTGCGGCGGCAGACCAGACGACGGCAGGGCAGGCGCCGGTGGCGCCCATGACCGGCCCCGACCCGCGCACCGCGGTGCCGCAGCAGAACGTGCCCCAGCAGCCAGCGCCGCAGCAGACCGTGCCGGCGTCGCGGCCCGGGGCCGCAGCGCACACCGCGACGCCGCCCATGCCATCTCCCGCCACGACCACGCCGACCACGCAGGAGCCCGCACGATGAGCCGCCTCCGCGACAAGGCCTGGGTGTTGCCGGCCAGCGTGGTCATCGCCCTGCTGCTGGGGCTGTTGCCGCTGCCCGCGCTGCTGCAGCCGGTGCGGCCGTACTGGCTGGCGCTGGTGCTGGCCTACTGGATCATCGAAGCGCCGGAACGTGCCGGCCTGGGCCTCGCCTTTGCCTGCGGGGTGATCGCCGACCTGCTGTACGGCGGGGTGCTGGGCGAGCAGGCGCTGCGACTGGTGGTGCTGGCCTTCATCCTGCAGCGCTTCCGCGCACGCATCCGCTTTTTCCCGATGTCCCAGCAGATGCTCGCCATCGGCGGGCTGCTCCTGAACGACCGCATCATCGGTGCGGTGGTGCACCTGGTGGTGGACGAGCCCACCCTGCCATGGGCCTACTGGTGGGCGCCGCTGCTGGGCATGCTGTTGTGGCCGTTGCTGTTCGTCCTGCTCGACGCCGTGCGCTACGGGCGGCGCGGTCGCTGACATGAGCAGCCGCCGGCCGCAGAAAAACCCGCATGCCGAGGGCGAACAGTTCCGCCGGCGCGCGGTCCTGGGTTTCATCGGGGTCCTGGTGTGCCTGCTGGGGCTGGGCGGTTGGTACTTCAAGCTGCAGGTGCTGGACCACGACACCTACGCCACCCGTTCCGATGCCAACCGGATCAAGCCGCGGCCGGTGGTCCCCGGACGCGGGATGATCTATGACCGCAACGGCCGCCTGTTGGCGGAAAACGTGCCGGCGTTCCGCTTGGACATCACCCCGGACAAGGTCAAGGACATGGACGCCACCCTGGCCGGGCTGGCGACCCTGTTCGATCTGAGCGAAGAAGAGATCGAAGCGTTCTGGAAAGCGCGCAAGGCCCGCCGCAGCTTCCTTCCTGTCACTTTGAAACTGCGGGTGAGCGAGGCCGAGATGGCGCGATTTGCGGTGGACCGCTGGCGCTACCCGGGCGTGGAGCTGGAACCCTACCTGACCCGCCGCTACCCCTACGGCGATCTGTTCGCGCACATCATCGGCTATGTCGGCCGGGTCGATGAAAAAGACCTGGAAATGCTCGGCGAGGGCAACGCCGCGCTCAGCCATATCGGCAAGTCCGGGCTGGAGCGCTATTACGAATCCCAGCTGCGTGGCCGCGTGGGCTACGAACAGGTGGAAACGAATGTGCAGGGCCGGGCGATCCGCACCGTGGGCCGGGTCGCCGCGCAATCGGGTACCGACCTGCGGCTGTCCATCGACGCTGACCTGCAGCGCGCCATGGTGGCGGCGTTCGGCACCCAGGAAGGCTCTGCGGTGGCCATCGACCCCCGCACCGGGGAGGTGCTGGCGATGGTCAGCCTGCCGTCCTACGATCCCAATCTTTTCGTCAACGGCATTTCCCACGCCGATTTCCAGGCGCTGCAGAACAATCCCTCGCGGCCGCAGTTCAACCGTCTGGTCCTGGGGGGCGTGGCCCCTGGTTCGACCATCAAGCCGCTGATCGCGCTGGCCGGTCTGGAAGCCGGTGTACGTCGCCCCGAAGACAAGGTCCTGTCCACCGGCATGTTCTACCTGCCCGGCACCTCGCGTGGCTGGGGCGATGCCAACCGCGGCGGCCATGGTTGGACCGACCTGCGCAAATCCATCGCCCAATCAGTGAATACCTATTACTACCGGCTGGCGCTGGACCTGGGCATCGAGCGCTTCGACCACTACATGGCGTCTTATGGATTCGGCTCGCGCACCGGCATCGACCTCACCGGTGAAACCAGTGGCATCCTGCCGTCGCCGGAGTACAAGGCGAAGACCCGGAAAGAGCGCTGGTATCCGGGTGATACGGTGAACATAAGCATCGGTCAGGGCGATTGGAAGGTCACCCCGCTGCAGCTGGTGCGCGGCGTCGGTGGCCTGGCCGATGGCCAGCTGCGCACCCCGCACCTGGTCATGCAGGAACGTCCCGGCTTCGATCACGACTGGGTGACTGCAGCGCCCGGTGACAGCAAGCCGATCAGCAGCAATCCTGCCCACGTGCAGGCCGTGCGCGAAGGCATGATGGCCACCATGCAACCCGGCGGCAGCGGCGCACGCATGGCCGCCGGTGCCCCGTACCTGATGGCCGGCAAGACCGGCACCGCGCAGGTGATCAGCCGCAAGGGCACCGCTGCCGTGGACCCGCGCAGCCTCCCGTTGCACCTGCGCCACCGCTCGTTGTTCGTCGGTTTCGCGCCGGCCGACCACCCGGTGATCGCCATTGCCGTGGCGGTGGAGGGCGGCGGTTACGGCGGCTCTGCAGCCGCTCCGATCGCCCGCAAAGTCTTCGACGCCTGGCTCCTGGGCAAGTTGCCCGACGGCCTGCAGCCGCTGGACAGCGAACGCGGCACTACCTCCATTGGCATGCTGCCGATGGACAGTGCCGACCCGGGCGCGGTGCGCGCCGGCGATCTCGCCGCGGTGCAGGCCGGCCACTGGCCGCTGCAGGTCGGCCCGGCCGAAGTCATCGACCCGGCTGCGGCGGGGGACGCTGCTCCAGCGGGCCCGCCGTCTGCACCGCCACCAGACGCACCCGCAATACCGGTGGGTCCCGGGTCAGCGTCGCCGTCTGCACCGCCGCGCCAGGAGCCTGTCCGATGACCGCCTTCCTGCGCTGGCTGCTGGACCTGTTCCTGCGCTTTACCCGCACCATCGACTGGGTCCTGCTGGGTGCCTTGGTCCTGCTGATGCTGGCGGGCCTGACCACGCTGAAAAGTGCCGGTGGCGATGGCCTGGTGATGGCCCAGGGCGCCCGCTTCGCTGTCGGCCTGGCGGCCATGTGGGCGATCTCCCGGGTGCCCATCCTGCGCATCCGCTCGGCCACGCCGCTGGTGTATGCGATCTCGATGATCCCGCTGCTGGCAGTCTTCGTGCTGGGTACCGGCAAGTATGGCCGTCAGTGGCTGGACCTGAAACTGTTCTACCTGCAACCGGCCGAACTGCTGAAGGTCAGCCTGCCGATGATGGTGGCCTGGTACCTGCACCGCATGCCCTTGCCGCCGCGCTTGAGCACGGTGCTGATGGCGATGGTGATCATTGGCGTGCCGACCGGCCTGGTGATGTTGCAACCGGATTTCGGCACCGCCGTGTTGATTGCCGCCAGCGGCGTGTTCGTGCTGCTGCTGGCTGGCCTGCCGTGGTGGTGGGTGGGCATCGGCGTGGGCGGCGTGGCGGCGGCGGCACCGGTGGCGTGGCTGTGGTTCCTCCGGCCCTACCAGAAGGACCGCATCATGATGTTCCTGGACCCGGAAATGGACGCTTTGGGCGCGGGTTGGAACATCATCCAGAGCAAGATCGCCATTGGTTCTGGTGGCTGGGACGGCAAGGGCTGGGGGCAGGGCTCGCAGAGCCACCTCAACTTCATTCCCGAACAGACCACCGACTTCGCCTTCTCGGTGCTGAGCGAAGAGTTCGGCTGGATCGGCGTGGCGGTGGTGCTGAGCCTGTACCTGGTGGTGATCGGGCGTTGCCTGTGGATTGCCAGCCAGAGCCGCGACGGTTACTCGCGGCTGCTGGCGGGCGCGACCGGGCTGGCGTTCTTCGTTTACGTGCTGGTGAATGGCGGGATGATTTCCGGCTTGTTGCCGGTGGTGGGCGTTCCGATGCCGTTGATCAGCTACGGTGGCACCTCGGCGGTTTCGCTTCTGGCTGGCTTTGGGCTGGTGATGGCGGTGCGGGCGCATAACCCGGTGCATGGTGGGCATCGCTAGATCGCACTGCTTGGTCGCTTGGTCGCTTGGTGATGGTTGGCCGCTGAGAGCGGCGGCTCCCGTGTGGCGGGCAGGTTGCTTGGAAGCCTTGTGGTTGCGCCGGGCGGTCGGGGCGGTGGTGTGGGGGACGGCAAAAGCCG
>DALZLW010000183.1:0-7559 GCA_032007425.1 Stenotrophomonas sp. | reverse complement strand
CACCGCGCAGTACAACAGCACCAACGGTGCGGCGCAGGTGGTGTTCGGCGTGCCGCTGACCGAAACCGACAGCGTCTCGCTGATGGTCGGCATCGACAGCAACCAGATCACCACCTACGACGGCTTCACCCCGAAGGCGATCATCGATTACATCAATGCCGTCGGCAGCAAGACCTTCCACTCCTGGCGCACCGAGCTGGGCTGGGCCCGCGATTCGCGCAACGACTACTTCATGCCGACCAATGGTACGTACCAGCGTGTCGGCCTTGAGACCACGCTGCCGGGTTCGACGGTGGAGTACTTCAAGCTCAACTACCAGATCTCCAAGTACTGGCCGATCATCCCCTCGCTGGTGATCAACACCCGTGCGGAAATCGGCTACGGCGACAGCTACGGCAAGGATACGGTGCGCAACATCTGCTATACCGCGCCGACCGAAGCCAACCCGAACCCGACCCAGACCGCGAACTGCACCCCCGATTCGGCGGACTTCCAGAAGACGGTCAAGGCCTCCGGCCTGCCGTTCTACGAGAACTTCTATGCCGGTGGTACCAATTCGGTGCGTGGCTTCGAAGACAACACGCTGGGCCCGCGTTCGGAAATCACCAGTTCCTACTCCCGTGGCCAGCCGCTGGGTGGTTCGCTGAAAACCGTCGGTTCGGTGGAAGCCTACTTCCCGCGCCTGTTCGACAGCCCGTCGGCCCGTGTGTCGGCCTTCGTGGACTTCGGCAACGTGTACAACGGGGTGGACAACTTCAAGGCCAACGAGCTGCGCGTTTCCACCGGTGTCGCCCTGCTGTGGCGCGCCCCGGTGGGTCCGATCTCGATCAGCTACGCCTTCCCGCTGAAGAAGCAGGACGGCGATGAAGTGGAGCGTCTGCAGTTCACCTTCGGCGGTCAGTTCTAAGCACCGACGCCCTTGGGTGCGCCGCGGCTTGCCAGCCGCGCAGGCGGCCGGCCCCGGCCTGCCGCCCATGCCAAGCGTCCGTGCCCCCCCCTTTGACGAAGGGGGGCTCTGCTCCTGCGACAGACGGTCCTGCGCCGTCTCCGACGGTCCGTGCATGACCGTTGTCACGCCACACGGTAAACTCCCCGCGTGAACAGACCTTCCTATACCGCCCAGCAGCTCGCCGATCAGTTCGGCCTCCAGGTCCATGGCGACACCACCGTCGCCATCAGCGGCGTGGCCACGCTCGCCCACGCCGGTCCCGGCCAACTGACCTTCCTTGCCAATCCGCGCTACCGCACGCAATTGGCCGACAGCCAGGCCAGTCTGGTGGTCCTGCGCGCCGATGACGCCGACGCCGCTCCCGGCAGTGCGCTGATCGCCAAGGATCCGTACACGACCTTTGCCAAGATAGCCGCGCTGTTCGATCTGGCGCCCAGCCGTCCGCCGGGCATCCACCCCAGCGCGGTCATCGATCCAAGCGCCACGGTCGCCGCCAGCGCCCATGTCGGTCCGTTCGTGTCGATCGGGGCCAACAGCACCGTCGGTGAAAACTGCATCATCGGCACCGGCAGCATCATCGGCGAAGACTGTGCGCTCGATACCGGTTGCGAACTGATCGCGCGGGTCACCCTGGTCACCCGGGTCAAGCTGGGCAAGCGCGTGCGCATCCATCCCGGCGCCGTGCTCGGCGCCGATGGCTTCGGCCTGGCCATGGACGCCGGCAAATGGATCAAGGTGCCTCAGCTGGGCGGCGTCCGCATTGGCGATGACTGCGAAATCGGTGCCAATACCTGCGTCGACCGCGGCGCGCTGGAAGACACCGTACTGGCCGAAGACGTGCGCTTGGACAACCTCGTGCAGATCGCGCACAACGTCCAGATCGGCGCACATTCGGCCATCGCCGGCTGCACGGGCATCGCAGGAAGCGCCAAGATTGGCCGCTACTGCCTGCTCGGCGGCGCCGTTGGCGTGGTGGGCCACCTGGAAATCTGCGACAAAGTCGTGATCACCGGCAAGTCCGTGGTCCGCAATTCCATTACCGAGCCTGGCGAATACTCGTCCGGCACACCGTTGACCGATAACCGCACGTGGCGCAAGAACGCCGCGCGCTTCAAGCAGCTCGATGCGCTGGCCCGTCGCATCCTGTCTGTCAGTAAGGAGAAGGAATGAGCCTCGACACGCCCCTGCCGGACATCGCTGAAATCCGCGCACTGATCCCGCACCGCTACCCGTTCCTGCTCGTCGACAAAGTGGTCTCGATTGACTTCGAGGAGCGCAAGATCATCGCGCGCAAGAACGTGAGCATCAACGAGCCGTTCTTCCAGGGCCACTTCCCCAGCCAGCCGATCATGCCCGGCGTGCTCATCATCGAAGCCATGGCCCAGGCCGGTGGCATCCTGACCCAGCTCACCCTGGGCCGTGATGCGCAGTCCAAGCTGTTCTATATGGTGAAAGTGGACAACGTGCGCTTCAGCGACAAGGTCGTCCCCGGCGACGTGCTGGAAATGGAAGTGCAGATCCGCCGCGTGATCCGCAACATGGCCGTGTACGACTGCAAGGCGACGGTTGACGGCCGCCTGGTGGCCTGCGCCGAAGTCATGTGCGCCGGCACCCGCGAATAATCCCCCAAGGAGGACCACGATGAGCGAGACCGCTCCGTTGATCCACCCCACCGCAGTGATCGATCCGTCGGCGAAGCTCGCCGACGGCGTCCGCGTGGGCGCGTTCACCCTGATCGGCGCCGACGTCGAGATCGGTGCCAACACCGAAATCGGCCCCCACTGCAGCATCCAGGGCCCGGCACGCATCGGTGAAGGCAACCGTTTCATCGGCCATGCCGCCATCGGCGGCGAGCCGCAGGACAAAAAGTACCGCGCCGAGCGCACGGAACTGGTGATCGGCGATCGCAACGTGATCCGTGAGTTCGTCACCATCAACCGCGGCACCGGCGGCGGCGGCGGCATCACCACGGTCGGTGATGACAACTGGATGCTGGCCTACACGCACGTGGCCCACGACTGCCATGTCGGCAGCCACTGCGTGTTCTCCAACAACACCACCCTCGCCGGCCATGTCACCGTGGGCGACCATGTGATCATCAGCGGCTTCGCTGGTGCCCACCAGTTCTGCCGGATCGGCGCGCATGCCTTCCTCGGCATGGGCGCACTGACCAACGGCGATGTGCCGCCGTTCACGATGGTCGGCAGCGATTCACTGGGCCGGCCACGCGGCATCAACAGCGAAGGGCTGAAGCGCCGCGGGTTCGATGCAGAGCGCATTGCCAGCATCAAGCGCGCCTACCGCACGCTGTACGTAGCGGGCCTGCCGCTGGCCGAGGCCAAGCTGCAGCTGGCCGAACAGGCGCGCAACAGCGATGACGTCGCCTCGATGCTGGCGTTCATCGAAAGCGCCGAACGGCCACTGCTGCGATGAGCACCCCGGCGTCACCGACCAGCGCCGAGGTGATCGCGCTGGCCGAGGCCGTAGTACCTGCCACGCCCGTCGTCGCCGACCCACGCCCCTTGCGGATCGCACTGGTGGCCGGCGAGGCCTCTGGCGACCTGCTCGGGGCAGGCTTGATCAGCCAACTGCGGCTTCGCTTCCCGAATGCGACGTTCGCCGGCATCGGCGGTGACAGCATGCGCGCCGTCGGCTGCCAGACCTGGTTCGATGCCAGCGAATTGGCCGTCATGGGCCTGACCGAAGTGCTGCGCCACCTGCCACGCCTGTTGAAGCTGCGCAGCGCATTCCGCCAGCGCACGCTGGACTGGGCGCCGGACGTGTTCATCGGCATCGATGCCCCGGATTTCAACCTTCCGGTCGAACGCTGGCTGAAGCAGCGCGACGTGCGCACCGTGCATTACGTCAGCCCCTCTGTTTGGGCCTGGCGGGAAAAACGCGCGGAAAAAATCGGCGCCAGCGCGGATCTGGTGCTGTGCCTGTTCCCGATGGAGCCACCGATCTACGCTCGTCATGGCATCGACGCCCGCTTTGTCGGACACCCCATGGCCGATGAGATCCCGCTGCAGGTAGACCGCGAGCAAGCCCGCGCACAGCTGGGCCTGCCTGCGAACGCCAAGGTCCTGGCGGTGTTGCCGGGCAGCCGCCTGGGTGAGATCGGGCGCCTGGGCGAGCCGTTCTTCGAAGCCACCTGGCAGGTGTGCGAACGCATACCGGGCCTGCACGTGGTGGTGCCGGCCGCCAACCCGGCCTGCCGGCAGTTGATCGACCAGCAACTCACCCGCTCCGCCCTGCCCACCACCACGTCGCATGTGCTCGATGGGCAGGCGCGTACTGCGATGATTGCCGCCGACGTGGTGCTGCTGGCCTCTGGAACTGCCACGCTGGAAACGATGCTGGTCAAACGCCCGATGGTCGTGGGTTACCGTGTGGCTGAGCTGACCTATCGCCTGGTCAAGGCGCTGGGCCTGCTGAAAGTGGATCGCTTCGCCCTGCCCAACATCCTCGCCGGCAAGGACCTCGCGCCGGAACTGATGCAGCATGACTGCACGCCAGACAAGGTGGCGGCGGCGATCCTGACCTGGTTCGATCATCCACAACGCGCCCTGGATCTGCAGGCGACCTACAACCAGCTGCACCACCTGCTGCGGCGCGATGCCTCGGCGCGTGCCGCCGACGCGGTGGCCAGCCTGCTGGCCCCGCGCACTGACGCACGATGAGCCGTCGCAGTACCGCTGCCGCATCGCTGCCGCTGTTCGATGCCGGCTGCACGTCCACCCTACGGCGCTCGGTGGCTGGCGTGGACGAAGCCGGGCGCGGGCCATTGGCAGGCCCGGTTGCCGTCGCTGCGGTGGTCTTCGACCCGGCACAGCCGCGCATCAATGGACTGGATGACTCCAAGCAGCTCACCGCACTTCGTCGGGAGCAACTGTTCGAGCGCATCCAGCAGAGGGCCCTGGCTTGGCATGTGGTGTTGGTCCACGTGAACACCATTGATCACCTCAATATCTACCAGGCCACCTTGCAGGGGATGCGCGACGCCGTCGCCGCTGTTGCTCATGCCGCCGATTTCGCGCGCATCGACGGCAACGTCGTGCCCAAAGGCCTGTGCCTGCCTGGCGAGGCCTTGATCGGAGGTGACGGCATCGATCGCACCATCATGGCCGCCTCGATACTGGCCAAGGTCAGCCGCGACCGCTACATGGCTGATCTGCATGTCCGTTATCCGGCCTACGGTTTCGACCAGCACAAAGGCTATGGCACGCCCGTTCATTTGACGGCGCTGCGTTTGCACGGCCCCTGCCCCGAACACCGGCGCAGTTTCGCGCCGGTGCGTGATGCACTTCCCGTGCTGGACGCGCCGCCAGCCACCGGCGGACTCCTCTGACCACCGGTGCCGGCGCTGTTCAGGGCACGGGATCCGGGGTTGGCGAGCGGCAGGGCAGATGGAGATCGAACTTCCGTACGCGTGGATCGATCTCGTACTTTTCGTCGTTCCACTTGGGCCCGAGCATATGGAACTTGAAGTCCACCTCCAGTGGACCGCAGGTTACCGGGAGTGGTCTGGACTGCGCGGAATGGAACCGTTCGTCCTGGATCACGTCGATAAACTCATGCCGCCCCAGTTGGACGCCCCTCCTGGTCAATCCAACGCTCGCATTCCACAATGCCGTCGCCCCTCCGTTACCGGCGTAGTGCCACAACCCCCATCGTTTGTACTGGGTTTCGGAGGTTTCGAACCAGACGCTTCCGGTGCCGTTGCTGATGGCCAGGCAGAGCATGAGCTCGGTGTACGTATAGCCTTCCCGGCCATAGAATTTGTATTTCTCGCCGCAGTAGACACCCTCTTCTGGCGCGGTCTGGGCCGAAGCGTAGGTCGCAGGCGACAACGCCGCGATCAGGATACCCGCCCTGAAGATGGGGCCGGTGCGCTGCAGGATGGAAAGCATGGAAGAACCTCCTTGAGTAGTGGATGGAAGCTGCACCGTGTATCGCCCCGCGTGGCCGCAGTTAAACGTCAGCTTCAGCGCAGCGATCAGCACGCAGCAGCGCGACAGTCCAGTGCAGCGCCCTTCGATGACAGCGGGCTTCACGACGACATCGCCGCGCCACGCCCTCTGTCACATAAATCCCGCCCTGGAGATTCAGCGTTGTTGTGACATGCACCATTGAGCTGCGCTGATCCCTATCGCCATCGACTCTGACTGTGCTGAAGGCGACACAAGGCCATGGCGGCCGGCCCTCCCCTGCCACAGGTGTCAAGATCTTGTTCCCGGGCGCCCCCCTCGCTACCCTGAGCCTGTATTCCTGCGCTCATCTCCCCCGGCGGCTGACCCCACGCCCGCGACCGGGGCCGCTGCGCTCCAACCTGGTCCGGCATGTCCACTTCCCGCTTCGTACACCTCCACGTTCATACTGAATTCTCGCTGGCCGATTCCACGATCCGCGTGCCGGCCAAGCCTGACCAGGCTGACCCCAAGAAGGCCAAACTGGCCAACCTGCTGTCGCGCTCGGTGGAACTTGGACTGCCCGCCCTGGCGGTCACCGACCTGAACAACCTCTTCGCACTGGTGAAGTTCTACAAGGCCGCCGAAGGCGTGGGCATCAAGCCCATTGCCGGGGCCGACGTGATGATCGCCGAAGAAGGCCAGGACCCTTGGCGCATGACCCTGTTGTGCCGTGACCGCGAGGGCTACCTGAGCCTGTCGCGCCTGCTGACCCGGGCCTGGATGGAAGGCCACCGCGCGGAAGGCGGCGTGGCCGTGCACCCGGACTGGCTCAAGGCCGGCCACCACAACCTGTTCGCGCTGGCCGGACGGCAGAGCCTGGCCGGGCGCCTGGCTGCCGATGGCAAGCATGACCTTGCCGAACAGCATCTGGCCGACTGGCAACGTGTGTTCGGTGATGGCCTGCACCTGGAACTCACCCGTACCGGTCGGGAAGGCGAGGAAGCGTTCAACCAGTTCGCGCTGATGGCCGCAGGCCAGCGCGGCCTGCCGGTGATCGCCAGCAATGACGTCCGCTTCCTGTCGCCAACCGATTTCAGCGCCCACGAGGCGCGCGTCTGCATTTCCTCCGGCCGCGTGCTTGATGACCCCAAGCGGCCGCGCGATTACAGCGACCAGCAGTACCTGAAATCGTCCGAAGAGATGTGCGCGCTGTTCGCCGACATCCCCGATGCGATCGACAACACGCTGGCCCTGGCCGAGCGCTGCAACATCGAAATGCGCCTGGGCACCTACTTCCTGCCCGATTACCCGGTGCCGGACGAAGAGACGCTGGACAGCTGGATACGCAGCGAATCGCGCAAGGGCCTGGCAGCGCGCCTGGAAAAGAACCCGCTGGCGGCCGGCATGACCGCGCAGGACTACAGCGACCGCCTGGAATTCGAGCTGGACACCATCATCAAGATGGGCTTCCCCGGCTACTTCCTGATCGTGGCCGACTTCATCCAGTGGGGCAAGGCGCAGGGCATTCCCATCGGGCCGGGCCGCGGCTCCGGTGCCGGCTCGCTGGTGGCCTGGGCGCTGCAGATCACCGACCTCGATCCGCTGCCCTACAACCTGCTGTTCGAGCGCTTCCTCAACCCGGAACGCGTGTCGATGCCCGACTTCGACATCGACTTCTGCATGGACCGCCGCGACGAGGT
>DALZLW010000182.1:0-7599 GCA_032007425.1 Stenotrophomonas sp. | reverse complement strand
TGGCGCGCGCGGCCGACGGCCGGCTGTGGGCGGTGATCGAGGGCGGCCCGCGGGTGTTCGATGGCCAAACCTGGGCCCCGCCACCGGCAAGCATGGGCCTGCCCGACAGCAAGGCGCACTGGCTGCTGCTCGACAGCCGCGGCACCCTGTGGGCATTGGCGGGCCGGTCCTTGTGGTATCTGCCACAAGGCGCCAGCCGGTTCCGGCCTGCCGGCCTGCAGGTCTCGCAGATGGCGACGCTGGCCGAAAGCCGCGATGGCGTGGTCTGGCTGGCCGACCGTCTGCGCGGTACGGGCCCGATCGCCGATGCACGGGGGCTGCTCGCGGCCGACGAACGCCAGGCGCGTCGACTGCCGTGGCTGATCGCGCGTCGGCTGCTGTTTGCCCGCGATGGCGCGCTATGGGGCACGCGCAGCGCCAACGGCGGCGTGTTCCGCCTCGAACTGGCCGGCGATCGCCCCACTGCGTTGGAGGAATTCGACGTGGCACAGGGGCTGACGTCCACCACCGCCGTGCCGATCCACGAGGATCGCGAAGGCAACATCTGGGTCGGCACCAACCTGGGCCTGGACCGCTTCCGCCGGCACAGCGTGACTGCCCTGCGTGAGGGCCCGAGCGATCCTTACCGGGTCCTGCTGCTCACCGCATCCGGCCATGCCTTCGGTTACGGCGAGGACGGCCAGGCCTATGACCTGCAAAGGTCGAGGATCAAGGACGGGCGGCAGCGCATGCAGGCCAGTGCGCGCGATACAAGCGACGTGTTGTGGCAGTTCGACTGGGAGCACCTCTGGCGTACGCGGCAGGGCCACCGCCAGCCGGTGCCTTTGCCGCCCGACGTCGCTGGCCAGCCATTGCAGGCCATGGCCTTCCCGAGTGCGGACGAAGCGTGGTTGTGTGCCGGTGAGCGAACGGTGCTGCACTTCCTGTACGGACAGTGGCAGCCGGAACCGCGGTTGCCGGCACAGGCATGCTCGGTGATAAGCCTCGGCAGCGGCGGGCGCGTGCTGTTCGGCTATCGCGATGGCAGCGTCCGGGTGCTCCCGCCCGAACCCGGCGCGCCGGCCGCGCTCGCCGGCACCCCCGGGCTCGGCCCGATCATCGCACTGCAGGACACCCCGGAAGGACTGCTGGCCGCCGGCGAAACCGGGCTGGCCCTGCAGCCGCCCGGCGAACGGTTCCGCCCGGTGCGCAGTGACATGCCCGGGGTCCTGGAAGGCATCACCGGCATCGTCGCCGATCCGGCCGGCCCGCTGTGGCTGCATGGCAGCCGGGGACTGCTGCGGCTGGACCGCACTACGCTGGTCGATGCGGTCCGGGGCGGCGTGGCGGTGACGGCGCGCCTGTTCGATGATGTGGATGGGCTGCCCGGCATCGCCCTGCAGAGCGGCCCGGTAGCCACCGCCGGGCTGGCCAGCGATGGCCTGTTATGGCTGGCGACCAACCAGGGCCTGGCATGGCTCGATACCCACCAACCGCATCGCAGCCGCTATGCGCCCGGCGTCCGCATCGGCGAGATCAGCCACGACAATACCCACCAGCCGCTGCGCGATGGCCTGGTGCTGCCAGCAGGCACCACCCAGCTGCAGATCGAATATGCCGCCCGGGCACTGGCCCGGCCCGAGCGCAATCGCTATCGCTATCGCCTGTCCGGCGTTGACCGCGACTGGCAGGATGCCGGCAGCAGCACGCGGGCTTACTACACCAATCTGGCGCCGGGCAACTACCGCTTCGAGGTGATCGCCGCCAACGAGGATGGTCTCTGGAGCACGGAAACCGCCAGCCGCAACTTCCGCATCCAGCCCACCTTCATCCAGACCCTGTGGTTCAAACTGTTGTGTGCAGCGGCCGTACTGGCGCTGCTGGTGCTGGCCGTGCGCATCCGCAGCGGGCAGCTGGCGGCGTTGTTCCGGGCACGCCTGCAGGAGCGGATCGGCGAGCGCGAGCGGATTGCCCGTGACCTGCATGACACCCTGCTGCAGGGCAGCCAGGGCCTGATCCTGCGCCTTCATGCCATCAGCCAGTCCGGCGATACACCTGCCACGGTACGTGCGAGGCTGGAACTGGCGATGCAGGCAGCCGAACAGAACCTCGCCGAAGGCCGTGATCGCGTGGCCGCGCTGCGCGATGGGCCCGCCAGTGGCCAGGACCTGGCCACCGCACTTGCCCAGGTGCACGAGGAATTCGCCGGCCAGGGCACCAACCCGCTGCGTTTGACCGTGGAAGGCATCCCGGTGCCGCTGGACGGCAACGCCGCCGAAGAGATCTTCATGATCGGCCGCGAAGCGATCCGCAACGCCCTTCACCACGCCCAGGCGAACGCCATCGAAGTGGAGCTGGCGTATGGCGGCAAGCAACTTCTGCTTCACGTTCGCGACGATGGACGCGGCATGGCTGATACCCATGCCAGCAGCGAAGGTCACTGGGGCATGCAGGGCATGCGCGAGCGCGCCCGCCGCCTGGGTGCCGAGTTGCGGGTGTGGTCACGCCCCGGATTGGGCACTGAAATCGCCCTGTCCGTGCCGGCACGTCGCCTGTACCGTCGTTCCCCCTCGGCATGGCAGCGCCTGTGGCCTGCAAGGAAACACCGCAATGACCAACCCTGATTCGATCGGCGTGCTGATCGTGGATGACCATCCCCTGCTGCGCGATGGCCTGGCTGCCCTGCTGTCCACCCAGCCGGAGATGCACCTGCTCGGCGAGGCCGGCGATGGCGAAGAGGCCATCGAACGCTACCAGTCGCTGCAGCCGGACGTGGTGCTGATGGACCTGCAGTTGCCGCGCCTGGATGGCGTGGAAGCGATCATCCGCATCCGCGAGCTCGATCCACGCGCCCGCATCATCGTGCTGACCACTTACCGTGGCGACGTGCGCGCAGTGCGCGCCCTGCAGGCCGGTGCCAGCGCCTACCTGCTCAAGGACATGCTGCGGCATGAGCTGATCGATACCATCCGCAACGTCGCCAGCGGGCGCCGCGCGTCGATGCCTGCGCCACTGGCGGCGAGCATCGCCGCACACGTGGTGGACGACCGCCTGTCGCCGCGCGAGACCGAAGTGCTGGTCCATGTTGCCGCCGGCCTGTCGAACAAGCGCGTGGGCGAACGCATGGGCATCTCCGAACAGACGGTGAAAGCACACATGAAGAGCCTGATGGAAAAGCTCGGGGTCGGCGATCGTACCCATGCGGTGACCATGGCATTGCGACGCGGCATCATCACCCTCGATGACACCCACCCCAGCTGAGCCCCGGCTCAGCCCGAAGCCAGCAGGTCCAGCAGGCGGGCCAGTGCCGGGTTGCCATTGCCTTGCCGCCAGAACAGCACCTGCTGCACGCGCGGGGCGTCCTCCAGCTCTATGAAGGCCACGCCTTGGGTGGCCAGTCGGCGCAGCGATGCCGGCACCAGGGCAATGCCCAGGCCCTCGGCCACCAGGCTGACGATGCTCTGCTGCAGTTGCACTTCCAGACGCACCTGTGGCACCCGTCCGGCAGCGGCAAAGCAGCCCTCGATGGCCGCGCGCAAGGCAGGCACCACGTCTGCAGGTGCCGTGATCAACGGCGCGTCGGCCAGGTCGTGGATGGTCAACAGACGCGCTGCAGCCAACGGATCCGCCGCTGGCACGGCGACGATCAGCGGCTCATCGTGCAGCGGCAACAGCCCAAGGCCTGCCATGTGTGCGGGACGGAAGCCGATCCCCGCATCGTAGTCCCCCAAGCTCACACCAGCGACGACCGCCGCCGGCAGGGCCTCGCGCAGTTGCAGCCGAACCCCGGGATGGGCGGCGATGAAGCGCCGCGCCAGCGGTGGCACCGTACTGTGGGCAGCATGCATCATGAAGCCGATGCGCAGCTCGCCCAGCTCGCCGGCATCGACCAGCTGCGCATTGCGGCAAGCCTGCTCCAGGCCCTGCAGCAGCGTGCGGGCATCGTCGAGAAAGCGCTCGCCAGCCGCGGTCAGAAGCACCTGACGGGAACTGCGCTGGACCAGCCGCACGCCCAGTGCCTGTTCCAGCGCCGCCAATTGGCGGCTCAGCGGCGGCTGGGTGACGTGCAGGCGTTCGGCGGCACGGCCGAAGTGCAAGGTCTCGGCGATGGCCACGAAGTAACGAAGCTGGCGCAGTTCGATCATGCCGCAATGGTATCGATGGCAGCCTTTAAAAGCATTGGATGGCATCGATGGCGACCGCTAGCCTGACCCTTCTTCCCCACGGACGTCCTCATGCTTGCGGTCCTGGCCACCATCGTGCCGATCTTCGCGCTCATCTTTGTCGGCTGGGCAGCCCGGCGCAGCGGCGCACTGGGCGTCCACGCCACCAGCGAAGTAAACCGCTTCGTGGTGCAGTTGGCGCTGCCGGCGCTGCTGTTTGATGTGGTTGCCAACGCTGACTGGCACGCCCTGTGGCAGCCCGGTTTCATTGCCAGTTTCGGCCTGGCCGCCGCGGCGGTGTTCGCTGCAACAGTACTGTGGCGTGGCCGCCAGCGACCACTGGCCGATGCAGCGATCGATGGGCTCAACGCCGCCTACGCCAACACCGGCTTCATGGGCTTCCCGCTGGCGCTGGCCGTGCTCGGCCCCACCACCTTGGCACCCACCCTGATCGCCACCCTGCTCACGGTCTGCGTGCTGTTCGCGGGGGCCATCGTGCTGGTGGAAGCCAGCCTGCAGCGGGAACCACGTCCTTGGCCGCTGCTGCGCAAGGTGCTGCGTGCGCTGGTCCGCAACCCCCTGCTGGTCGCACCCCTGCTGGGTGGGGCCTGGCTGGCCAGCGGCCTGCAGCTACCCGCCCCGGCACAGGCGTTCTTCAAGCTGCTTGGCGGCGCCGCCTCACCCTGCGCGCTGGTGGCGCTGGGCCTGTTCCTGGCCGAACGCCGCAATCCCGCACCCGGCAGCGGCCGCACCGCCGTGGCACTGGGCAGCGTGAAGCTGCTGCTGCAGCCTGCGCTGACCTGGTGGCTGGCCAGCGCGGTGTTCGCCCTGCCGCCCATGCAGGTGCACACCGCGGTCCTGCTGGCCGCACTGCCGACGGGTACCGGCCCCTTCACGCTGGCCGAGTTCCATCGCC
Organism: Stenotrophomonas sp.; assembly: GCA_032007425.1. GTDB lineage: Bacteria > Pseudomonadota > Gammaproteobacteria > Xanthomonadales > Xanthomonadaceae > Stenotrophomonas. The sequence continues at coordinate 2,541 of DALZLW010000182.1, read as the reverse complement.
GCGAGGCCGGGGTGACAGCAGCGACGGTACTCGGAACCACCCTGGCGTCGCTGCTCACGCTGACGCTGTATCTGGCATGGGCCCTTCCGGCAGGCGCCTGAACCGGGCGGCCAGGCGCTCAGATGATGCGCAGGGTGATCGCCTTGAGCACCGCCCGCGTCCGGTCACGGGTGCCGAGCTTGTCCAGGATCGTGGAAACGTAGTTCTTCACCGTGCCTTCGGCCAGGTAAAGGCTGCGGCTGATTTCCTTGTTGGAATAGCCGCCCGCCAGCAACCGCAGGATCGCCACCTCACGCTCGCCGAAGGTGTCCGAGGGCGGGGCTTCGTCATGGAAACGGTAACGCGCGCGCACCGGATCGGTGCTGACCGGCAGCAACAGGGTCTCGCCCGCCGCCACGCGTACGATGGCCTCGTGCAGGTCTTCCGGTGCCGCATCCTTGAGCATGAATCCCTGCGCGCCGGTCGCGCTGGCACGCAGCAGCAGTTCACTGTCATCGAAGGTGGTCAGCAACAGTACCGGCGTGGCATCAGCGCGCGCCCGCAACAGGCGCAGGGCCTCGATGCCGTCGAGCCCGGGCATGCGGATATCGCTGAGGATGATGTCCACCGGCGTGACGGCGATCCCATCGAGCAGCGCTTGGCCGTCATCCACTTCCAGCACCACCTGCAGCCCCAGTCCCTGCAACAGCGCGCGCAGGCCAGCGCGTACCAGCGCCTGGTCGTCGGCCAGCGCGACCCGGATCGGCGCAGCGCTCATGCCGGCAACCAGGCGGTGAGGTGCATGCCGCCCTCCGCGCCGCGGGCCAACTGCAATCGTCCCTTCAGTACCGCCAACCGTTCACGCATGCCGGATATCCCATTGCCTTCAACGATACGTTCACCACCGCGGCCATCATCGCGGATATCCACGCGCAGCCCTTCTTCATCGCGACGGATGTCCAGCCAGACCGTCGCCGCGTCGCCATGCCGCGCGGCATTGGTCAACGCCTCCTGCGCCAATCGCAACAGGGTTTCGGCGACGCGCGGGTCGGCCACCCGCACGCCTTCATCAATGTGCAGGTGCAGGTGCGGACGCGGAAAGGGCGCAGCCAACGCCTGCAACGCCGTGCCCAGGTCCAGGCCTTCATCATCGCGCATGCGCTGCACCACCTGGCGGATGTCACCGAGCAGTTCCGCCGACAGACGCTCGGCGACCTGCAGCGGCTCGCATCCGGCCATGGCGGGCTGCGCCGCCAGCGCGCGCAGGTTCAGGCGCATCGCGGTGAGCTTGTGGCCTGCCACGTCGTGCAGGTCGCGGGCCAGCCGCAGCCGCTCGGCATCGCGCGCCGTGTCTTCCAGCAGGGCACGCGTGGCCAGCAGGTCGGCATTGCTGCGCGCCAGCGCATCGCGCGCCTGGCCGGCACTGCGGGCGTAGTGCGCACACAGCGCGGCGAAGGCCTGGAACCCGCCGTAGACGCCGACGATCAGCAGCGCCTGGTTCAACCCATGCTGGCGCAGGATCAGGTAAACACACAGATTGAGCAGCAGCGCCGAGGCCAGCACCACCCTTGGCGACCAGTGCGAGGCCAGGTGGGCCACCAGTACCACGATCAGCACGGGCGCAGTGCCTGTCCGCGGGATCAGCCAGAGCAGCCCGAGTGCAGCCACCGCCTGGGTGATATCCACCGGTACCCGCCAGACCGAGCGTGCTGGCAGCAGGTCGTGCAGCAGGAACAGCACGAGGAAAGCACCCAGCATGCCCCAGCACACCAGCACGCCCGGATCGCGGCTGAAGCCAAAGGACAAACCCACCGCGAGGAGGGTCAGGACACCGGCCAATGTCAGTGGGCTCAGCCACCGGCGCAGGATGTAAGGCATGGGCGCATGCTGCACGGCAGGACATCGCGGGGCAATGGGCCAGGCGCAGAAAGTGACTTCCGGCACTGCGGATCGATGACGACCGGCCATGTGCCTGCGCGCAGGCGCCGCACACACTGGCCCCACACCCGACCGAGACGCCGCCATGACCCGCACCGCCCTGTCCCGTATGTGCCTGTCCACCCTGCTGCTGGTGGCCTCCGCCGGCGTAGGTGCCGCCGAACTGCAGGTCACCGTCCATGAGATCCGCGCCCAGACCGGCACCCTCAACATTGCCCTGGTCAGCAGCGCCGACGGCTGGGATGGCAAAGCCAAGCCACTCCAGGCGCGCAGCGTCACCCCCACCGGTACGCAGCAGGCATTCACCTTCACCGATCTCCCGGCCGGCGACTACGGCGTGCTGGTCACCCACGATGAAAACGGCAACGGCAAGCTCGACACCAACCTGCTGGGCATGCCGCTGGAAGGCTACGGTTTCAGCAACAACCCGAAGGTGATGCGCAAGCCGACCTTCGACGAAGCACGCATCCATGTGCCGGCCACTGGCACCGCCATCGACATCACCCTGCGTTGATCCGCCCCCGCCTGGAGCCTCCCATGGACCGCCGCCGCTTCCTCCGTACCCTGTTGGCCACCGCTGACACTGGGCGACAGGTTGGACAGGGTCGGCCGGGCCATGGTCTT
>DALZLW010000181.1:0-7611 GCA_032007425.1 Stenotrophomonas sp. | reverse complement strand
AGCCGGCCCCGGCCTGGCCGCCGCGCCCACCGTACTGCGCGATACCGCACTGCAGTTGGCGATCGGCGAATCGGCCGTCAATTTCACCGGGCGGACCCGCCCGGCCATCACCGTCAATGGCAGTCTGCCCGCGCCGATCCTGCGCTGGCGCGAAGGCCAGACCGTGGACATCCACGTGCGCAACACCCTGCGCGCGCATCCCACGTCGATCCATTGGCACGGCATCCTGCTGCCGGCCAACATGGACGGCGTGCCCGGCCTGAGTTTCAACGGCATCGCCCCGGGCGAGGCCTACCACTACCGTTTCACGCTCAAGCAATCGGGCACGTACTGGTACCACAGCCATTCCATGTTCCAGGAACAGGCCGGGCTGTACGGCGCGTTGATCATCGACCCGGCCACACCGGCGCCTTACCACTACGACCGCGAACACGTGGTGCTGCTGTCGGACTGGACCGACATGGATCCGGGTGCGCTGTTCCGACGCATGAAGAAGCTGGCCGAGCATGACAACTATTACAAGCGCACCCTGCCCGACTTCCTGCGCGACGCGCGCAGCGCGGGCTGGTCGGCCGCATTGGCCGATCGCGGCATGTGGGGGCGGATGCGGATGACGCCCACCGATATTTCCGACATCAACGCCCACACCTACACCTACCTGATGAATGGCACGGCTCCGGCCGGCAACTGGACCGGCTTGTTCCGCAGCGGCGAGAAAGTGCTGCTGCGCTTCATTAACGGTTCGTCGATGAGCTACTTCGATGTGCGCATTCCGGGACTGAAATTGACCGTGGTCGCCGCCGATGGCCAGTACATCCATCCGGTGAGCATCGACGAGTTCCGCATCGCACCGGCGGAAACCTTCGATGTGCTGGTCGAGCCCAGCGGCCAGGATGCATACACCATCTTCTGCCAGGACATGGGCCGCACTGGCTTTGCGGCCGGCACCCTCGCCGTCCGTCATGGCCTGCAGGCGCCCCTGCCCGAGCGCGACAAGCGGCCGCTGCTGACCATGGCGGACATGGCCCATGACATGGCTGGAATGGACCACGGCGCCATGGGACATGGCGCGTCTGCAGATGCCGACATGGATCATGGGGCGATGGCCCACGGCAGCATGGATCACGCCGCCATGGGCCATGGGACCGTGGATCACGCCGCGATGGGCCACGTGACGCCCACCGCGGCAACACCCGTGCGGCATCCTGCCAGTGAGCGCAACAATCCGCTGGTGGACATGCAGGCCAACCCCACCTCGCCCAAGCTGGATGACCCCGGCATCGGCCTGCGTGACAACGGCCGCCAGGTGCTGACCTATGGCGCCATGCACAGCCTGTTCGAGGACCCGGATGGGCGCGAGCCCGGCCGTGAGATCGAACTGCACCTCACCGGCCACATGGAGAAGTTCGCCTGGTCCTTCGACGGCATTCCCTTTGCTGGCGCCGAACCGCTGCGACTGAACTACGGTGAACGCATGCGCATCGTACTCGTCAACGACACCATGATGCAGCACCCCATCCACCTGCATGGCGTCTGGAGCGATGTGGAGAATGCCGAGGGTGCGTTCCAGTTGCGCAAGCACACCGTCGACATGCCACCGGGCACGCGCCGCAGTTTCCGCGTGCGCGCCGATGCGCTGGGCCGCTGGGCGTTCCACTGCCACCTGCTGTACCACATGGAAGCCGGGATGATGCGCGAAGTGAGGATCGACGTATGACGCGTGCCTTCAAGCACCACGGCGCAGCGCTGATGCTGGCCCTGGTGGCGACGCCTGCGCTGGCCCAGGCGCATGACCACTCGAAGATGGACCGCTCGGGCATGGACCACTCGAAGATGGACCACGCCCTGCACACGGGACACGACGAACTGCCGCGCGAACCGGTCCCGGTACCCACGGCCGCCGATCGCGCGGCCGCCTTCCCGACGATAGACCACGCTGCCATGCAGCACGCCTCCCCCATCAACAGCATGCTGCTGTTCAATCGGTTGGAACAAAGCCATGGACAGCACGGCAATGGGCAAGCCTGGGAAGCCAGTGGTTGGCTGGGCGGGGATATCCACCGCGTGTGGCTGCGCAGTGAGGGCGAACGCGCGCGTGGTCGCACGGAATCGGCTGATGTAGAGCTGCTGTACGGCCGTAGCTTCTCGCCGTGGTGGGACGTTCTGGCCGGGGTGAAGCAGGACCTGACACCCGGCGACCATCGTACCTGGGCAGCGCTGGGCATCCAGGGCCTGGCGCCATACAAGTTCGAGACCCAGGCCACGCTATACATCGGCACTGGCGGACAGGTGATGGCCACTGCGGAAGTTGAATACGAAGTGCTGCTGAGCAATCGCTTGATCCTGCAGCCGCTGCTGGAAGCTACCGCCGCCGCGCGCGACGAGCCCGGACACGGCATCGGCCGCGGTTTGAACAAGGTCGAGGCCGGGCTGCGGCTCCGCTATGAGTTCAGTCGCCGTTTCGCGCCCTACATCGGCATCAGCCATGAACGCTTGTTTGGCGATACCGCCGACTACCGCACCGCCGCTGGCGGGCATGCGCGCGATACACGCTGGGTAGCCGGCGTCCGCGTCTGGTTCTGAGTGATCGGCCGTCCCTGCCTCGTGCGGGGACGGCCTCCAGGTGATCAGACGCTCGTGCTGCCTCGCGCATTCGACCACGGCGACTTGGCGACGCAGCGACGATCTCCGCTCAGAAATCAAACAGGTCCGACAGGAAGCTTTCTTTCTTCTTCTTGCGGTAACCGTGTTGGCCCTGCCCGTAGTGGTAGCCCTTGTCATGGCTGTCACCATGGCGCTGGCCCAGATGGCGGGTGTCACGGTGCTGCACGGCAACCGGCGGCGGCGGCGGTGCATGCACGGGCGGCTGCGCAGCAGGATGCACCGGCGGCGGGCTGGCGGCACCAGAGCGCTCGATGATCTTGTCCAGTTCGCCACGATCCAACCACACGCCGCGGCATTGCGGGCAATAGTCGATCTCGATGCCCTGGCGTTCGGACATCTGCAGGGATTGGCTGGGACAGACGGGACAGAGCATCGTGACGGGCACCTCAGGAAAGAGACCCACACTCTAGGCCGCAGAACATGACATTTCACTGACGCGCTGTCGCAACCACCACGGATACGCAAGCGGTAACAAGGGCTTAGCGCAGTCTCCACGCCGAAATCACCCTGGCCACCGGCATACTTGCGCGCCGCTGCCATCAGGCCCGGTGTAAAACCCAGTGTCATCACGGAGTCGTCGATCATGTTCCTGTCCCGCACCGTCCTGCAGCCGCGCGTCCTGTTGATTGAAGACAGCGAGGAAACGCTGGAGCTCAGCCGCCTGACCCTGGAAAGCCAGGCGTGCGAGGTGGTGGGGGTCAGCAGCGCGGAGTCCGCGCTGGGCCTGTTGAACGCCGGCGAACGCTTCGACTTGTTGTTCACCGATGTCTGCCTGGGCGCCACCAGTGGGATCGAGGCGGCCAACCGCGCGCGCGCCGTGCAGCCACAGTTGCCGGTGCTGGTGACCTCCGGATTGGATCAGCACAAGGTGCTGCCGCTGTTGAGTCCGGGCATACACTTCCTGCCCAAGCCCTACACCATGAGCGAGCTGCTGGATGCCATCCGCCTGTGCTTCCACCGCACGGCAGAAGATCACGCCATGGCCCATGCCGCCGTGGCAGCTGGGACACAGGCCGCCTGAGTGACATCGCGTTACTGACGGCAGCAGCACGATCGAGGGCCGCCCGGCTTCACCTGTCCGGCGGCGGTGGTAGATTCGTGCCTATCGGCCGCCCTTGAGAAACAACGCGCATGACCCGACTGACTGCCAAGGATTTCCATCCCGAACTGTTGGAACTGTATGACGGCTATGTCCATGGTCGGCTGAGCCGGCGTGACTTCCTGGACCGCGCCGCCGCCTTCGCGGTCGCCGGCGTTACCGCTGCCACCCTGCTCGCCTCCTTGAGCCCGGACTATGCCCAGGCCCAGCAGGTCGCTTTCACCGACCCGGATATCCGCGCCGAGTACATCAAGTACCCCTCGCCCAACGGCCACGACCAGGTCCGGGGGTATCTGGTGCGGCCAGCCAAGGCGTCAGGCCCATTGCCTGCCGTGCTGGTGGTGCATGAGAACCGGGGGCTCAACCCTTACATCGAAGACGTGGCACGGCGCGTGGCCAAGGCCGGCTTCATTGCATTGGCGCCGGATGGGCTGAGCTCCGTCGGTGGCTATCCCGGCAACGACGAACGCGGCCGCGAACTGCAGCAGCAGGTCGATCCGCAGAAGCTGATGAACGATTTCTTCGCCGCCATCGAGTACCTGCGCACGCCGGCAATGAGCAATGGCAAGGTCGGCATCACCGGCTTCTGCTATGGCGGTGGTGTTTCCAACGCAGCGGCGGTGGCCTATCCGGAACTGGATGCGGCGGTGCCGTTCTACGGTCGCCAGGCCAAGCCGGAAGATGTGCCGCGGATCAAGGCGCCGCTGCTGCTGCATTTCGCCGAGAAGGACGACAACGTCAACGCCACCTGGCCTGCCTATGAGGCGGCGTTGAAGCAGGCAGGCACGCGCTATGAGGCGCATGTCTACCCGGGAACCAACCACGGCTTCCACAATGATTCCACGCCGCGCTACGACAAGGCCGCCGCGGATCTGGCCTGGGAGCGGACGCTGGCGTGGTTCCGGCAGTATCTGGCCTGAGCAGAGGTCGACAGGGGCACGCTGTCGACGTGCGCGGCGACGGCGGCCCGGGGAGCCTACGATATCCGCCAGGCGCAGCGCCAGCTCGGTCACTCCTCAGTGGTGATGACGGAGACCGACGCACGAAAGCGAAAGGGCTACCGCGTCACCCCGACCAAGTAGTTTTGCGGAAAAGAACACCAGTCGCGGAAATAAAAAAGGGCTCCGGAATGCTCCGAAACCCTTCTCTTGCAATGGTGGGCCGTGATGGATTCGAACCATCGACCAAAAGATTAAAAGTCTTCTGCTCTACCGACTGAGCTAACGGCCCATTGCTGCCTCTGGCATTGCGCCAGAGGGTGAGCATTCTACCCTACTTTGCGGTTGCAGGTGAAACCTCGAACGCAAATCAGTCGAAATACGACATCACCTGCGCAGGCCTCAGGCATAGAGCGTGGGATCGGCCACACCGGCCTCGCTGAAGCCCTGCGCGCGCAACCGGCACGCATCGCAATGACCACAGGCTGCGCCCTGCGCATCAGCGTTATAGCAAGAGACCGTCAGGCCGAAGTCCACGCCCAGGCGCACGCCTTCGCTGACGATCTGAGCCTTGCTCAGGAACTGCAGCGGCGCGTGCACGCGGATGCCCGCGCCTTCCACGCCCGCCTTGGTGGCCAGGTTGGCCAGCGCCTGGAAGGCCTCGATGAAGGCCGGCCGGCAATCCGGGTAACCGGAGTAGTCCACGGCATTGACGCCGCAGAAGATATCGTTGGCGCCGAGCACTTCGGCCCAGCCCAGGGCCAGCGACAGCATGATGGTGTTGCGCGCCGGCACGTAGGTCACCGGGATGCCGGTACCACCGGCTTCGGGCACTTCGATATCGTCGGTCAACGCCGAGCCGCCAATGCTGCGCAGGTCCACGTCGACCGTTTTGTGCGCGACCACATCCATGGCCGCGGCGACGCGACACGCGGCGTCCAGTTCGGAGGTATGCCGCTGGCCGTAGCGCACGCTGAGCGCATGCACGGCAAAGCCCTGTTCCTGGGCCATGGCGATGACGGCGGCTGAATCCATGCCGCCGGAAAGAAGCACGACTGCCTTCTTCATTGGGAGGTTATCCGGTTGGGTTGGTAAAGCCAGCACGCTGTCCCGCGCCGGTGATGCATCCTGGAACGCTGTCGGCCTAACGGCCGGGCTCATCGTCCCAGAGAATCTTGTGCAACTGCATCTGGAAGCGCACCGCCAGGCGATCGGCGACGATCCAGTCAGCCAGTTCGCGCGGCGTGATCTCACCCTTGCTGGGCGAGAACAGCACCATCGTGCGCTGCACGAGCTGGTGCTCAACGACCATGGCCTTGGCCCATTCGTAATCCTCGCGGTTGCAGATCACGAACTTCACCTGGTCGCGCGCGGTGAGCAGCGGCAGGTTTTCCAGGCGGTTGCGCGCCACTTCGGCCGAGCCGGGGGTCTTCAGGTCGACCACGCGCGATACGCGTGGGTCCACGGCCGAGACATCCAGCGCGCCGGAGGTTTCCAGCGAAACCCCCAGGCCGGCGTCGCACAACTTGCCCAGCAGCACCAGGCAGCGCTTCTGCGCCAGTGGCTCACCGCCCGTCACGCAGACATGGCGCACACCCTGGCGCAGCACTTCGGCCACGATGTCATCGATGTCCCACCAGGTGCCGCCATGGAAGGCGTAGGCGGTATCGCAGTACTGGCAGCGCAGCGGGCAGCCTGTCAGGCGCACGAACACCGTTGGCCAGCCCACCGAATCGGATTCACCCTGCAAGGAGGTGAAGATTTCGGTGATTTTCAGCCGCGGCAACGGCGACTGCACGATCTCACTGGGGAGCGCGGCGGCACTCATGGCAATACTCGAACGCTGGGGGCCACCACACGCGGGCGCAGGCACGCCGACGGCAGCCAGAGGGCTGGAAAGACGGAAACGGAGAGGCCGGGCAGTGCCCGGCCTCGATCATTATACCCTGCCCTCGCCAGCGACGCTGGCGGCGTGGGTTCAGCGCAGTTGGCGGTTCAGGCGGATCGCCTGCAGGCGATCCTGGGCGGTACGCGCTGCATCCGAGCCGGGATACTGCGTCACCACGCTCTGCAGGGTCTGCTGGGCGGCATCGACCTGACCGGCGCCAAACTGCGACAGGCCGATCTTCAACAGGCCGCCGGACGCCTTGTCGTGGGTCGGGTAGCGGCTGACCAGCTCGCGGAAACGGGCTTCGGCCATGGCGAAGTTGCGCGTGGCGTAGTAGCTCTCCCCCAGCCAATACAAGGCATTGGGTGCGTACACGCCCTGCGGGTACAGCTCAAGGAAGCTCAGGAACAGCTGGGCCGAATCATCGTACTTGCCGGCCTTGAGTGCATCGAAAGCCACGTTATAGGCCGTGCGCTCGTCGCCGGTGGCCGCCACCGCACCCGCGTCGCCGTGCATGGCCGGTGCGCGTTCGGCCGGCGCCTTGGCCTGTGCCGGCGGCGTTCCGGGAAGCTGGATGTCAGGCACCGGAGTGGCCGGGTTGGCCGGCGCAGCGCCACCTTCCAGACGGTTGATGCGCTCGTCCAGGTCCAGGAAGGCATCCTGGTTGGATTGCTTCAGCTGGGCGTTTTCATGCTGCAGCTGTTCGATCGTCGACTGCAGGCCCTGCACCTGCTGGCGCAGTTCGCCCAGCTGGTTCAACAGATCCTGGTTGGCCGTGTTGTTGTACATCTGCTGTTCGAGCGCACCAACGCGGTCGGACAGGCTCTGCCGCTGTGCATGCGCCGGAGCGGCAGCCCCGAGGGCTGCCGCCACGACCAGCATCAGTGTGATGCCAGCGCGCATGACTTACTGCGCGGTGTAGACGATTTCGACGCGACGGTTCTGCGACCAGCAGGATTCTGCCGATTCGGTGCAGACCGGACGCTCTTCGCCGTAGGACACGACGGTCAGCTGCGAAGCCG
>DALZLW010000180.1:0-7638 GCA_032007425.1 Stenotrophomonas sp. | reverse complement strand
CGCAGGGCGCGGTGGCAGTGGAATGCGCCGGTGGTGACGCGGCCACGCAGGCGCTGCTGGCCGCGCTGGATCATCCACCGACCCGCGCCTGCGTGGAGGCCGAGCGGGCGATGAACCGCGCGCTGCACGGCAGTTGCCATGTGCCGGTGGCGGCGATCGCCCAGTGGCAGGGCACACAGTTGCACCTGCAGGGCATGGTCGGCAGCGTGGCCGATGGGCGCGCGGTCCGGGCTGAAGCCAGCGCACCGGCGGCGCAGCGTGAGGCCTTGGGGCAGCAGGTAGCCCGCCAGCTGCTCGATGCCGGTGCCGGTGCCCTGCTCGGGCTCTGAGGGCACTGGGCGCGCCGGCAGGCTGCCGACGCGCCCGTAAGGGCTTACTTGAACGTGTAGACCACGTTCATCGTGGTCAGCGTGTCGGTCCTGCGCTTGTCTTCGGCGACGTCACTGTTGTAACGGGCCTGCCAACCGGCCTTCAGTGCGAGGTGCTCGTTCATGCTGACCGAGACGCCGAAATCGTTCTGGCCGAAGGTGTTGTACGACCCCGATTCGACCAGCAGGTAGTTGACCAGGTCGGTATTGGCGGTCAGCGCATACTTCATGTCCAGCACGCCTCGACCGATCAGGCCGGTGCGGGTGCGGTCGTCTTCGGTGCTGTGGGTGCGCCGGACACCGGGGCCGAGCTGCGCGTCCATCGAGAAGCGGTCGGTGTTGAAAAGCCGCGTACCGTAGCCCAGACCGAACGAGGTCTGGCGGTCGTAGGTGGCGAAGTCATCGCGTTCAAAACGCACCGTGGCGGTGATCTGGCGGTGTTCGCCCAGCTGCAACGCGCTGCCAGCGCTACCGGTGTAACGGTTGGCGGTGGTGTTGTTGACGCGGGAAGTGCTGCCGTCGTCATTGGTCTGGGTGGTCTCGGAGCTCGACCGCAGGCCGAACAAGTCCATGCTGTGGACCCAGTCGTCGTCGGTGTAGCGCAGCCGCAGGCGGCCGTTGAAGCTTTCCGTGTTGCTGTTGCCACTGGCGGATGCAAATCCGAGTTCGCCGCCACTGCCGCTCCACGGCGAGGTCATCGCGGCCAGTTCGGCCGGATCCTGGGCCCATGCAGCGGGTGCTGCCAACAGCAGGGGGATGAGCAGGGACACGCGCAGGGACATCGATGATTCTCCGGGAAAGGTGGAACGCAGGACCACGGATCATAGCCGCTTGGCCGCCGGGCCTCGACCAGGGCGCGACAGGTGCTTCAGCACCGGTTATCGCCGCCGCCCCCCATTCAGCCTCGATCATCGTGGCGCCACGGGGTGGTCCTGGCGCACCGGGGAGCGCGGCCTGCCGAGTCAGCCCGTCGACCGATGAACCCCGCACAACGCGCGCGACTCGGACATAATCGGGGGCATGGACCGATACGAACGCATCACTGCGCTGCACCGACTGCTCAAGGCATCCCGCTACCCGATGGTGGTCGCCACATTGCAGGAGAAGCTGGGTTGTTCGCGGGCAACGGTGTACCGCGACCTGGCCTTCCTGCGTGATGCCCTGATGGCGCCGATCGAAGGGGACGGCGAGTCGGGATTCCGCTACCAGGCCGAAGAAACCGATCGCTTCGAACTGCCGGGGCTGTGGTTGAGCTCGGAAGAACTGCATGCACTACTGGCTTCCCAGCACTTGCTGGCACGCACCGGCGGGGGCGTGCTTTCTTCGGTGCTGGCACCGCTGCAGCAGCGCATCGAAGGCTTGCTGGCGGCCCAGGCCGGCGCCGGCAGCTGGCCCGTCGATCGTGTACGGGTGATCCCGCACCGGGGGCGGAAGTTCGACGAAGCCAGTTTCCGTACCGTGGCCTCGGCGGTGCTGGAGCGACGTCAACTGGCTTTCGAGTACCGGGCGCGCTCTACCGATGAAGCCACGCGGCGCACGGTCTCCCCGCAGCGGCTGACCCATTACCGCGACAACTGGTATCTGGACGCCTGGGACCACGACCGCGACGCCATGCGCAGCTTTGCCGTGGACCGCATCAACAAGGCGCGGGTGGTGGACCGGCCGGCGCGTGATGTCGAAGAACACGAACTGGATGCCCAGCTGGGGGCCAGCTACGGCATTTTCTCCGGTGCGCCCAAGGGCTGGGCCACCATTGTGTTCAGCGCCAAGGCCGCGCGCTGGGTGGCCGACGAGCACTGGCATGCGCGCCAGCAGGGCCGCTTCCTGGCCGATGGCCGTTACGAGCTGAAAGTGCCCTACAGTGTTTCGCGTGAACTGCTGATGGATGTGCTCCACTATGGGGCAGATGCAGAAATCGTCGAACCGGCGATGCTGCGCGAGCAGGCCAAGGCCCTGCTCGAACTGGCCTTGACCAGCTACGAACGCTGACCTCCCCCTTCGATATCGGAAACACCATGAAGAAAATCCTGCTGTTGACCCTTGCCGCCGCTCTGTCGCTTTCTGCCTGCGGGCAGTCCGGTGAGACGTCGCAGAAGCTGGTGGTTGCCGCGACGGCGGTGCCGCATGCGGAAATCCTCGACGTGGTCAAGCCGCTGCTGAAGCAGGAAGGGGTTGACCTGGACGTGCGGGTCTTCAATGACTACGTGCAGCCCAACGACCAGTTGGTGCAGAAGCAGGTCGATGCCAACTTCTTCCAGACCGAACCCTATCTGGACGCCTACAACCGGGACCGCAAGACCACTCTGGTGACCGTCACCGGCGTGCACATCGAGCCCTTCGGTGCTTACTCGCGCAAAGTCACATCGCTGGACGCACTGCGTGAGGGCGCTGACGTGGTGATCCCCAATGATCCCAGCAACAACAGCCGTGCCCTGATCCTGCTGCACAAGGCCGGCCTGATCACCCTGAAAGATCCGTCCAACGCGTTGTCGACCCTGCGTGACATCACCGCCAACCCGAAGCAGCTGAAATTCCGCGAGCTGGATTCGGCGATGCTGCCGCGCGTGCTGGACCAGGTGGATCTGGCCCTGATCAATACCAACTATGCGCTGGATGCAGGGCTGAACCCGACCACCGATGCGCTGGCCATCGAAAGCAAGGATTCGCCTTACGTGAACTTCCTGGTCGCGCGCCAGGACAACAAGGACGATGCGCGGGTGCAGAAGCTGGCCAAGGCACTGACCAGCCCGCAGGTGAAAACCTTCATCGAAGAAAAGTACAAGGGTGCCGTGCTGCCGGCGTTCTGATCGGTCAGCGCCGGCCCATGCCTGGCGGTACGGGTCGGTGCCACCGCCAAGCGGTTCGCCGGGCGTGGCCCGGCGCTGCTGCCGTCAGTCGACATGGAAGGCCAGGGTCGCGGCGACGGCCTGCTTCCAGCCCGCGTAGAGGGCTTCGCGCTGGCTTGCGGGCAGGGTCGCTTCAAAGCGCCGGTCCAATGCCCACTGCCTGGCGATCTGCTCGCGGCTTTCCCAGAAACCGATGGCCAGCCCAGCCAGGCTGGCCGCGCCAAATGCAGTGGTTTCGGGCTGCCGTGCCCGCAGCAGCGGCGCACCGAGCACATCGGCCTGGAACTGGGACAGGACATCATTGCCGATGGCCCCACCGTCGGCACGCAGCTCGCTCAGGGCGATCCCTGCGTCCGATTGCATGGCCTCCAGCACGTCGCGCGTCTGGTAGGCCATGGCTTCCAGGGCGGCGCGGGCAAAGTGGGCTTTGGTCGTGCCGCGGGTCAGGCCGAACATGGCGCCTCGCACATCGCTGCGCCAATAGGGCGCACCAAGGCCAACAAAGGCGGGCACCAGGTAAACACCGCCGCTGTCGCTGACCTGCTCGGCCAGGGTTTGGCTGTCGCTGGCGCGGTCGATCATCTGCAGGCCATCGCGCAGCCATTGCACGACCGAGCCGGCGACGAAGATGGAACCTTCCAGCGCGTACTCCACTTTGCCATCGATGCCCCAGGCCAGGGTGGTCAACAGCCCGTTGCTGGAGCGCACGGCCGTCGTGCCGGTGTGCATGAGCATGAAGCAGCCGGTGCCATAGGTATTCTTCACCATGCCAGGATGGAAACAGGCCTGGCCAAACAACGCGGCCTGTTGGTCGCCCGCGATGCCGGCGATGGCAATGGGGTGGTCGAAGAAGAAGCGCGGCTGGGTGTGCGCGTAGACTTCGCTGGAACTGCAGACGCGCGGCAGCATCGCCACTGGAATGTTGAACAGGCGCAGCAGATCCTCGTCCCACTGCAGTCGATGGATGTCGTACAGCAAGGTGCGTGCTGCATTGCTGTAGTCGGTGACATGCGCCTTGCCGCCGCTCAGGTTCCACACCAGCCAGCTGTCGATGGTGCCGAACAGAAGTTCGCCGCGCTCCGCACGCTGCTGTGCGCCGGGCACATGGTCGAGGATCCAGCGGATCTTGGTGGCCGAGAAATAGGCGTCGATCAACAGGCCGGTCCGTTCGCGGACCAGTGGTTCGTACCCATCGTGCTTCAACTGCTGGCACAGGCCGTGGCTTTGTCGTGATTGCCAGACAATGGCGTTGTAGATCGGTTGGCCGTTGCTGCGATCCCAGACCACGGTGGTTTCGCGCTGGTTGGTGATGCCGATGGCGGCGATCTGGCGCGGATCAACCTGTTGACGACTGAGCAGCTCGGTGATGGTGGCATACACACTGGTCAGCAGCTCCCGTGGGTCGTGCTCCACCCAGCCGGGTTGTGGAAACAACTGGGTGAACTCGCGCTGCGCCACGCCGGCTACCTGCCCAAGGTGGTCGAACAGCAGGGCGCGTGAACTCGTAGTGCCTTGGTCGATGGCCAGGATGAACCGATGGGACATGGGCAAGACGCCTCTCAGGTCGGAAGCACGATCAGCATGGCCTGCATTGTGCGCCATCTCCATGAAAAAACGGGCTCCTTGCGGAGCCCGTTTCCTTGCACACGACTCCCTGTGGAAGCTGAGGTCGTATCAGAAGCGTGCGCCGATACCGAAGCCGACCGTCCAGGCATCGGCGCGCACCTTGTCCGCGATCTGTTCACCGGCGATGGTCAGATTCGGCTTGCTGTACATGTAACGGGCATCGGCACGGACGAACCAGTGCGCGTTGATGTACATGTCCACGCCGGCCGTGGCGATTGCGCCCTGTGCGGTCTTGATGCCGACATGGCCAGCAGGTGCGCTCATGACAGCCAGCTTCTCATTGCTGAAGTTCGACTGGTAGTAGCCGACGCCGACGAACGGCCGGAAGGCATCATCGGCCTGGCCAAAGTGATATTGGCCACTCAGGGCGATGGGCATTTCCGCGTAGCTACCGGAGGGCGAGCCATTGGCTGGTGCCTTGTGGGTGATCTTGTCTGCAGCACCCCACAGTTCAACGGTCCAGTTGTCGTTGATCATGTAGTTCAGGGCCAAGGTGGGCACGCCACCGCCCTTCACTGTATCGCCGCCAAAGCCACTGGTGTTCTGCAGCAGCATACCGCCGCCGATCACCGCGAAATGCTTGCCTGAAGCGGTGTCATCGCCTGCCTGCGCGAACGCGGTCGGGGCAAAAGCAGCACTGGCGAACAGGGCCAGCAGGACGGAACGCTTGATGTTCATCGGTCAACCTTCGAAAGAAAACAGGGGGATCTGCCCACTCGGCGGGGCATGCCGCCTTTATGCCCCGCCTGGACGCGCACTTGAATCGGACAGGGATGATTCCTGGCGACTTCGGGTCATGCCCTCGGGGCACCTGTTTGCCTTCGCCGGTATCGGCTGTGCGCCATTCACCACCAAAAGAAACGGGCCCCTTGCGGGGCCCGTTTCCTTGCACACGACTACCTGTGGAAGGGGAGGTCGTATCAGAAGCGTGCGCCAATACCGAAGCCGATGGTCCACGGGTCCAGCTTGGCCTTGGTGCCGGTCTTCTCGCCATCCAGCGTGGCTTCCGGGCGCGAATGCATGTAACGCGCATCGGCACGGGCGAACCAGGTCGAGTTGATGTTCATGTCGACACCGACCGTGCCGATGGCCCCCTTTGCGGTTTCCACGCCAACGTGGCCCACGGTATCGGGGACATTGAGCTTTTCATTGCTGAAATTGGACTGGTAGTAACCCACGCCGACAAACGGACGGAACACATTGTCAGCCTGGCCGAAGTGGTACTGGCCGCTCAGCGCGATCGGCTGCTGTTCCACGGTGCCAAGACGGGCGCCTTCCGGGCCCTTGACGCGGTTGCTGAACTTGTCAGCCGCACCCCACAGTTCAACGGCCCAGTTGTCGTTGACGTAGTAGCTGAAGCTCACGGTCGGTGCCGGGCCGCCATCGGTCTTGCCGACAACGCCGTCGACGGCATCATTCTTTGGCTCCAGCAGGGCGACCCCGCCGACGACGGCGAAGTGCTTGCCCGAGGCTGTGTCGGCCGCAGTGGTTTCCTGCGCGAAGGCGGTGGGTGCGAAGGCAGCGGCGGTCAGCAGGGACAGGCTCAGGATACGAATGGAACGCATGGGAGAATCTCCTGTTTCTTGTTGTGTTCCCCCGTGTTTCGGGGCTGGGTCAACGTAGTCCCGCGAACATGAATCCCATCCGACCGTTGTTAATAAAAAGTTGTCCTTGTTCAGCGTCAAGGCTGAAAGCCGCGACATGGCGACATGTCAGGCACGCGGTGGTGTTCAATATCGTCAGCAGCGCGTGATCGAAAACGACAATCTGCGCCCGTGCCTGCGCGCGCGTGCGACCATGCCGCCATGCATGCCGATCCCTCATCTGGCGCCACGACCCGCCCGGACGCCTCCGACCTCTGTATCGGGCTGCCACCGGTATGTGCGCCCGACGCGCGCGTGTTGGTGCTCGGTTCCATGCCCGGCGTGGCTTCGTTGCAGCAAGCGCGTTACTACGCCCACCCGCGCAATCGCTTCTGGCCGCTGATGGCCGAGCTGGCCGACGTAGCCGCAGGTGCTGATTACCCGGAAAGGCTGCAGCAATTGCAGAGGGCGGGGATCGGCCTGTGGGATGTCATCGGCCAATGCCGCCGCCGGGGCAGTCTCGATGCGGATATCGTTGCCGGCAGCGAGGTGCCCAATCCATTGCCGGCGCTCATCGCCTCCCGGGCGGGCCTGCGCCTGATCGCCTGTAACGGGGCCACCGCCTACCGCGCCTTCCAGCGTTTCATCGCGCCGCAACTGGCCGGCGGCGAGCGCCTCACGGTGGTTTCGTTGCCCTCCACCAGTCCGGCCAATGCCGGATGGTCCTTGCCGCGTCTGCGCACTGCATGGCAGCCGGTGGCCCAGCGCCTGGCGGGCGACGACTGACACCGGGAGGACAATACGCCCCCCACTGGAAGCCGCCACAGCGCCTTGCAGCGGCATCGCAACGCCTTGCAGGACAAGCTGTCCCGGGACAGCCGCCGTTGAAATCAACCGCAACGGTTGGCGATCAAGGCCGCTGGCCGCACAATAGACGTTTCCCTACACCAGATCGCCGGAGTTCTACCCATGGCCGAAATCAAGGAAGCCGTTGTCCCCGATATCGGTGACTACAGTGATATTCCGGTAATCGAAGTGCTGGTCGCCGTTGGCGACACCGTCAAGAAGGACCAGGGCCTGGTCACGCTGGAAAGCGACAAGGCCACCATGGAAGTTCCTTCGTCGGTGGCCGGCGTGGTCAAGGAAATCAAGGTCAAGGTTGGCGATTCGCTGTCCGAGGGCAAGGTCGTGGCGCTGATCGAGGTGGCTGAAGCC
>DALZLW010000179.1:0-7650 GCA_032007425.1 Stenotrophomonas sp. | reverse complement strand
CCCAGCTTGCTGATGTTGGCGTTGGCGATCTGCGAGATGTTGATCGTCTGGCCCTGGTCGGCGCCAATCTGGAAGGCCTTGTTGGTGAAGCTGCCGTCCAGCAGGTTGGTGCCGTTGAAGTTGGTCTGCTCGGCAACGCGCTGGATTTCCTGCTTCAGCAGCTGCACTTCGGCATTCAGGGCTTGGCGGTCCGACGGCGAGTTGGTGGCGTTGCGCGACTGCACGGCCAGTTCACGGACGCGCTGCAGGTTGTTGCTGATCTCGCCCAGCGCGCCTTCGGCGGTCTGGGCCAGCGAGATGCCGTCGTTGGCGTTGCGGGCGGCCTGGTTGGCGCCGCGGATCTGGGTGCTGAAGCGCTCGGAGATCGACAGGCCGGCGGCATCGTCCTTGGCGCTGTTGATGCGCAGGCCCGAGGACAGACGCTGGATGGTGGTGGCCAGGTTGGTGCCGCTGGTGCTCAGGTTGCGCTGGGCATTGAGCGACATGGTGTTGGTGTTGATGACTTGTGCCATGGTTGCAGATTCCTGGTTGGCAGTGGGTCCGGCACGTCAGCCTGGCCGGTGGTTGGGGGCAGTGGCTGGGTCCCGCGTGGGGTGTGCTGCCGCTGCTGAAATCAATAACGGCACTGCCTGCCCAGCCTTTAGCGCCCTGTTGCAAATTTCTTCCCGACCTGCCTCCCCGGGCTGCGTCAGCATGAAAAAGCCCCGCCATTCCGGGCGGGGCTCTTGTGTTGCGCGGACGGGGCCTGCTTTTTACTGCAGCAGGCTGAGCACGTTCTGCGGCACCTGGTTGGCCTGGGCCAGCATCGCCGTACCAGCCTGCTGAAGGATCTGGTTACGGGTCAGCTCGGCGGTTTCCTGGGCGTAGTCGGCGTCACGGATACGGCTGCGTGCAGCGGACATGTTTTCCGAGGAAGTGTTCAGGTTGGCGATGGTGGAGCTGAAGCGGTTCTGGATCGCGCCAAGATCGGCGCGGGCAGAGTTGATCGAGTTCAGTGCCGCATCCATGGCCAGGATGGCGTTGTCAGCATCGGCCTGCGAGGAGATGTCCAGGGCGGCAAAGCCGGTGCGCGCGGTGCCTTCGGCGAACTTGGTGATGTTGTCGCCGGTGAGGGTTTCGGTGCTGCCCCAGGCCAGGCCCGTCGATTGCTTCAGGACACTATCTGGCAGGGTGCCGCCGACGCTGAAGTCACCCTTTTCAGACGTCAGCTGGATCTGGCCATCGATGACCGCAGCGGTGACGCCGGTGTCATGGGATTTGGCATTGATTGCATTGACCAACGTAACGCTGCGCTGCGCTGCGTCTTTTGCTTCACCCACTTCGATGCTGACGCCTTTGATGGTCAGCTGGCCGGCGGTGATTGCCGGGAATACATTTTCCTGCTCGGGACGACCGTTGATATGCTCGCCGATGAAGTCCGCGTTAGCCGGGCCGCCCGGGGTGCCGAAGGTGCTGGTGAAATCTACGTTGATGCGGCTGCCATCGGCGCGGGTAAAGGTCAGATCGCTTCCGGTTGGCGTGAGCAAGCTGCCGCTGACCGTGATTCCTGCTGCGGCGAGGTCGGCTGTCTTCGAGGTGATGGCCGCTTGCACGTCAGCGTCTGTAACGGTCGTGGCAACTGCATCGCCGTCTGCATCGACCTCCGTGGGTACGTCAAGGATTGAAACACCACCGACGCTGAACTGCACCCGCTCACCGACCACGTTGGAAGTGGCATCGGACCATGCGCCGGTCGCCGAGGTCGTCGTCGGGGTCTGCACAGCCGTCGCCGGCGTCCCGGTCGGCAGGGTGCCGCGCGCCGACGCCGCCGTTGAAGCACTCGTCCAGCTGCCCAGCATGTTGGTGTTGGCATTGGCGATCTGCGCGATGTTGATCACCTGGCCCTGGTCGGCGCCGATCTGAAACGCCTGGTTGGTGAAGCTGCCATCGAGCAGGTTGGTGCCGTTGAAGTTGGTCTGCTCGGCGACGCGCTGGATTTCCTGCTTCAGCAACTGTACTTCGGCGTTCAGGGCCTGGCGGTCGGAATCGGAGTTGGTGGCGTTGCGTGCCTGCACGGCCAGCTCGCGGATGCGCTGCAGGTTGTTGCCGATTTCCCCGAGGGCACCTTCGGCGGTCTGCGCCAGCGAAATGCCATCGTTGGCATTGCGCGCGGCCTGGTTGGTGCCACGGATCTGGGTGGTGAAACGCTCGGAGATCGCCAGGCCCGCCGCATCATCCTTGGCGCTGTTGATGCGCAGGCCCGAGGACAGGCGCTGGATGGTAGTGGCCAGCGAGTTGCTGCTGGTGGTCAGGTTGCGCTGTGCGTTGAGCGACATCGCATTGGTGTTGATGATCTGTGCCATGGGGCGTCTCCGTGTTGGCTCGGGTCGGGGATGCGGGCACGCCCGCGGCGGCCCTCGTGGGTTCGGTTAAGGGATCAACGGATCGTGTTGAACAGGGACATCGCCTGCATCTGGCTGAAAATGGTCTGCGCGGCCTGCAGGGCGGCGTTCTCGATCTTGTATTGGCCGATGGCTTCGGCGTAATCGAGGTCACGCAGACTGGACAAGGTGCTCTTGACCGTGACTTTGGTGGACTCGCGGGCGTCGGCCGCATCTTCGATCGCCGCCAGCTGGGCACCACCCTTGGCACGCGCATCGATCATGTTTTCCGACGCACGGGTGAGGTCGCGCATGCTCGACTGCAACACGTTCTGCATGGCGGTGCGTTCGGCACCGGTCTGCGGACCGGCTTCCAGCGCACCGATCAGGCTGTCGAGGGTGGCGAAGATGTCGCGGGTATCGGCCGGACCCGCGCTGAAGCTGTCTCCAGCAGCCGGCACGCCTTCGATACGCAGGCGCAGGCCGCCGACGCTGATGTCCTCGCCAGAGGCGTGCACGCCGGTGCCGACCACGGCGCCGCCGCCATCGAGCACTTCATAAGCGCCGTCGCCGGCTTCGGTGAAGCGCACGGTGTAACGTTCGCCGTCCCAATCAGCGCTGCCATCGCGGCTGGTGGAGGTGAGCAGGCCGCTGCCGGTGTTGCCGCTGGCGGCAGCACCGTCCACCGTGCCATCGCCGGTGCGGATGCGCATGAAGATCTCGCTGCCGGGCAGGGCATCGGACACCAGCATGCCCGGGGCCACTTCCACCTGGCGCTGGGTCTGGTCACCGGAATACGTGACGCTGCCATTGCTGACGGTGAAAGGAGCATCGGCATCGCTGGCGCCGCCGAACAGATAGCGGCCACTGCCGTCCTTGCTGTTGGCCAGTCCCAGCAGGCTTTCCTTGATCGTCTTCAGCTCGCTGACGATGCCCTGCAGGTCGCTGCTCTGCGGCACCGGGGTATTGGCCTGGATGCTCAGCTCAACGGCGCGGGTCATCAGCTCATTGGCCTGGGCCAGCGCGTTTTCCTGCATGCCCAGCCGGTTCTGGGTGGCATTGGCATTCTTGCCGAGCTGGGCCAGGCCGGCGACCACGCGGTCGAGGCCGACGGCGGTGCCGGCGGCAACCGGATCATCCTTGGCCGAAACCAGTTTGCTGCCGGTGGCGATCTGCAGTTCGAGGTGGCTGATCTTGGCTTGCTTGCCCAGCATCTGGTTGACGCTCTGGCTGAACATCATGCCGGTAGAGATACGGTCATTCATCGGGACACGGCCCCCAGGATGGTCTGGAACATGTTGTCGGCGGTGGAAATCAGCTGCGATGCCGCCTGGTAGGCCTGCTGCAGGCGCAGCATGTCGGCGGCTTCTTCGTCCAGGTTCACCCCGGACACCGAGTCGCGGGCAGCCTGTGCCTGATCGGTGATCACCTGTTGTGCGGCCAGCGAGTACTCGGCGGCGCGTGCGGCTGAGCCCACCTGCGTGGTCAAGCCGCCCAGCGCACCGGCCAGGGTGACCGTGCCGGCGTTGAACAGCTTGGTTTCTTCGATTTTGGCCAGCTTCAGCGCGTTGCTGTTGTCCGATGAGCCCACCGCGGTCGGGCTGATGGTGAAGCCGTCGCCTTCGCGTGGCACGCCATCGAGCACCACGCTCCAGCCATTGGCCGAGATGGTCTGGCCGGCGCTGTAGGGCTGCGCGGGGCCGCCATCGATGCTGTACTGGGTGGGTGACAGGAACACGATCGCTGATGGATTGCGCAGGGCGGCATTACCGGGATCGCTGATGGTCAGCGCACCGAGTACACCGGTGCCGCCGTTACCCAGTGCCGAGGCGGCCTTGACCGGCGCGGCCGCGGCAATACGCGAGGTGTCAGTGATCGCCACGCCGATACTGCCGGCCACGCCGGCGGTGGGCTGCAACAGGAAGCGGTCGTTCGTGGCCGGTGCGCCGTCGATCACCAGCTCCACGCCGTTGACCCGCAGCGGATCGGCGGCCGTGCCGCTGCCACTGACGGCCACGCTGGCACCGGTATCGGCGCGGTTGGCGGTCCAGCCGGTGCCATCGAACTTGAGCACGACGTTCTGGGTGTCCAGCGTGGACAGATCGCCATAGTTGGCGCTGACACTGGCAGTTCCGGTGTTGCCGGTATGGCTGGTGACCCGGGGCGTGCCGATGCTGAAGAAGTCTCCGCCCATCTGGCCATAGAGATCCACGCCGGCACGGTGGGTTTCGTTGAAGGCGCTGGCCAGGCCCACGGCGAGCTTGCCCAGTTCCGCTTGGGCCGGGGTCAGCACCGATTCGCGGAACTCCATCAGGCCGCCCAGCTGGCCGCCCATCGCGCGGGTGTCCAGGGTGATGGTCTGGCCCTGGGTCTGCAGGGCAAGCTGCAGGCGCTCGGGCTGATAGGGGTCGGCCACTGTGGTGACCTTGCTGGCGGTGGTGCCGACCACCAGTGCGTGGCCGCCGGCGGAATAGACGTTCATGATGCCGCCGTCCTGGATCACCGCGGTACCACCGGTGTAGCCGACCAGGTTGGCGATCAGGGTGTCACGGCGATCGAGCAGGTCGCCGGACGCATCGGCGCCCTTGCTGCCGATCACACCATTGATCTGGGCCACTTCGGCCGCCAGTCGGTTGATCTCCGAGGCGCCGGCGATCAGCCCGTTGTTGACCTCGCTGTTGAGGTTGTCCAGCTGCGTGCTGAGCTGGTGGAAACGATTGGCGAGCGTGCCGGCATCGTCGAGCACCGACTGCCGGTCGGCCTTGGCCGAGGCGTTGGACGACAGCCCGCTGACCGCATCAAAGAAGTTCGACCACACACCGGACACATTCGTGGCCGAATCGGAGATCAACGAATCGACACGGTCGGCCAGTGTTGACAGTTGCTGCAGGCGGGCCAGTTCACCGCTGCCATCAAGCAGCCGCGAGATGGCCAGCTGGTCGGCCACCCGGCGGATGTCGGCGATCCGCGTGCCATTGCCTACCGCCCCATAGCCCAGCTGCTGAGGATCGGCGGTGGCGAAGTCCACGCGCTGGCGGCTGTAGCCCTCGGTCTTGATGTTGGCCACGTTGTGGCTGGTGGTCGCCAACGCGCGTTGGAAGGCGAGCAGGGCATTGGTGCTGGTGGACAGGACGCTGGTCATTGCAGGGCCTCATCGGCGAAGAGTGCCCAGCGCGGCCTGGGCCGTGCTGGCGAAGGTGCGGCCCAGGCGCGCACCGGTTTCGGTGAGCGCCGAGACAGCACGTTCGATGGTCGGACCGCCGGCGATCGCACTGATCTTCGCCGCGTAGGACGGATCGGTTGCGTAGCCGGCCTGTTGCAGGCCACGGGCGAAGCCGCGCACATCGGTGCCGGCCTGCAGGGCGCGCTGGTAGCGCGGGTTGTTCTTCAGCAGGCGCACGTAGTCGGCGAAACTCTCCGCCGGCGATGCGTACGAGCGGAAGCTGGCGGTTTCCTGGCGGCGTACGCCATCGACGTATTCGTGCGTGCCGACCGTGGCGCGCTCGCCGTTCCAGCCGTTGGCCTTGATGCCGAACAGGTTGTGCGCGCTGCGGCCATCGCCATGATTGATCTGCCGTTTGCCCCAGCCGGTTTCCAGCGCGGCCTGCGCCACCAGGGCGCGGGCATCGACACCCAGCTCATCGGCCGCCGCCTGGGCGTGACCCCAGATGCTGGCCACGAATCCTTCCGGCGTGTGTGCGCCCAACTGCGCCACGGCACTGCGCGTGGTCAGCGGGTCGATGCGCGAGCCGCCACTGCCGGCGTTGCTGGCGGTGGCCGGCCAGCGGTCATCGGTGCCGGCCCAGTTGTCCGCCGAGGGCAGGGGGGATGCGTAGGGGGCCTGGCTGCCGATGGCCTGGTGGAAGCTGCTGCTGTCACGCCCTGCGATCATGTCCAGCGCCTGGGCGTGGCTGGGATCGATCGGTGCCTGCAACGGGTCGGCTGGATCGCCGCCCATGCGCTGCAGCATCCGCAGCGAGGCCTCGGCGCCGTCCATCGGCAGCGCCGGGGGCGGGGTTGCCGGGGCATTGAGCTGGTAGGCGCGGCTGGCCTTGGCCGGCGCGACCTGGGTATCCAGTGCCGGACCTTCGGCGCCGGTGCCGGAAAGCTGGCGCGCGATCACCGCCGACAGGCCCAGGCCCTTGCCACGCGTCATGGCCTCGGCGATCTTCTGGTCGTACATGTCGCGGAACATGGTGTTTTCGCCGGGGAACAGTGAATCCCCGAAGCTGGCATCACGCATGCTCTTGACCAGCATCTGGGCGAACTGGCCCTCCAGCTTGCGCGCGACGTCCTCGACCTTGGCCGGGTCGTTGCGCTGTGCTGGAGAAAGCTCGAACGCTGGCTGGATGCGCATGTCAGATGATCTCCAGCTCGGCGCTCAGGGCACCGGCCTGCTTCAGGGCTTCGAGGATGGCGATCAGGTCACCCGGGGCGGCGCCGACCGCGTTGACTGCCTGCACGATCTCGTCGAGCGTGGCGCCGCCGGTGAACTTCACCATCGGGCTGCCTTCGTGGTTGGCGGTGACCGTCGACTGCGGGGTGACCACGGTCTGTCCACCGGCCAGCGCGTTGGGCTGGCTGACGTTGGCGCTTTCCTGGATCGTCACGGTGAGCGAGCCATGCGAAATCGCAGCTGCGCCGACCCGCACCAGCTGCCCGATCACCACGGTGCCGGTGCGTGCGTTGACCACCACCTTGGCGGCGGCGCTGCCCGGGGTCAGTTCCAGGCTTTCGATGCGTGCCAGCAAGCCGATGCGGGCACCCGCATCGGTGGGCGAGCGCACCGACACGGTGCCACCGTCGACGGCCCGTGCCGCGCCCTCGCCAAAGGCATTGTTCAAGGCCGCGACCATGCGGGACACGGTGGTGAAATCGGCGGTGTGCAGGTTCAAGGTGATGTCACCGGCGCTGCCGAAAACATCCGGCAAGGCCCGTTCAACGGTAGCGCCGTTGGGAATCCGGCCGACGCTGGGAACATTGACCGAGACCCGCGAGCCATCGTTGCCCTGCGCGCCGAAGCCGCCGACCACAAGGTTGCCTTGGGCGATGGCGTAGACCTGCCCATCCGCGCCGCGCAGCGGGGCCATCAGCAACGAGCCACCGCGCAGCGACACCGCGTTGCCGATCGAGGACACGGTGATGTCGATCGGCTGGCCCGGCTTGGCGAACGGCGGCAGCTCGGCATGGATGGCCACGGCGGCGACGTTCTTCAGCTGTGGATTGACGTTGGAGGGCACGTTGACGCCCAGCTCGCCGAGCAGGTTCTTCAGGCTCTGCACGGTGAAGG
>DALZLW010000178.1:0-7709 GCA_032007425.1 Stenotrophomonas sp. | reverse complement strand
CGTGCTTCCACACCCCCACCGCTTCGCGGTCGCCCCCTGACTCAGGGCGGTAGCGTCATCGCATTCGCGCTGTCGCTCCCATGGTTTGCGTTGCAAACCATGGGCCCCGCGTCACCGTGCTTCCACACCCCCACCGCTTCGCGGTCGCCCCCTGACTCAGGGGGCTTTCCTCCAGATGCATTGCGGGGCTTTACTGGCCTTGAGGAATGACCATGCTGCGTTTGATCTGCTTTCTGTTCCTGCTCGTAGCCGTGGTGGACGGACATGCGGCGACGACGCGGATCTTCATTGCCGGTGATTCCACCGCCGCTGAGTATGGGCCGGAGCGGGCGCCGCAGGCGGGCTGGGGCCAGGCCCTGCAGAGCTACCTGGATCCGGCGCGGTTCCAGGTGCGCAACCATGCCAAGGGCGGACGCAGTACCCGCAGCTTCATCGACGAGGGACGGCTGGATGCCATCGTGGCCGAACTGCAGCACGGCGATGTGCTGCTGATCCAGTTCGGCCACAACGATGCGAAGCTTGAAGACCCTTCCCGCTACACCGATCCTGCCAGCGATTATCCACGCAACCTGATGCGCTTCGTCCAGGCGGCGCGTGATGCCGGCGCCACGCCCGTGCTGGTCACCCCCGTCGCGCGCCTGCTGTATGACTTCGGTTCGCTGCTGGATACGCATGGCCGCTATACCGATGCGGTGAAACAGTTGGTGGCGCGCGAGCAGGTGGCACTGATCGATCTCAACGACAGTTCCAGCCGTTGGATCCGCGGTCTTGGCGAGCAGGGCGCCAAGCCCTACTTCCTGTTCGTGCCGGCGCAGGACAAAGCCGATGGCACCCATTTCAGCGTGGCGGGCGCGACCGCGGTGGCCTGCCTGGTGCTGCGCGATGCGGTCGAGGTGCTGCCTGCGTTGCGCGGCGCCCTGGTGCGCGATATCGACTGCGATGTGCGCGGTGCAGTCGCTGCTGATCCGGCACGGCCCTCACAGGTCGTGCATGAAAGCAGCGTCGCTGTTTCCCAACCCGGACCGCATGGCGGTGCCGGGCCGACCACCGCCTACCCGTTCTTCGCCGATGCGCAGGCACTGCCCTTCGTGCTGCGCAAGCGCGTGCTGCACAAGGGTGCGGGCATTGGCCTGCACCCCCAGCACAAGGATGAGATCTACTACATCGTCAGCGGCCAGGGCCGCTATGTGCTCGACGGAAAACAGCATGACGTCCGTGCCGGCCATGCGCTGCTCACCCGTGCCGGCAGTCGCCACGCGCTCCAGCAGGTGGGCGAGGAAGATCTCGTGGTCCTGCTCGCCTACCCGCGCTGAGGCACGCGGTCACACATCGCCGCCGTCGGCCCAGCCTTCGCCCGTACCGCGCTGGAACACCCGGTCCGCGTCCTGCACCTGCCCGGCCGGCAGCTGCGCCGACTCGGCCAGCGCGGCATAGATCGGCACGAAGTCCGGCGCGGTGGCCTGCATCAGCTGCTCGAAGCTTTCGATGACGAAGTAAGTCTTCTGGAACGTATCGATGCGGTAGCGGGTGCGCATGATCCGCTGCAGGTCGAAGCCGATCCGGTTGGGCGCGGTCGATTCCAGCGAATACAGCGATTCGCCCTTGGACGAGACGATGCCAGCGCCATAGATGCGCAGCCCGGCCGGGGTATTGATCAGGCCGAACTCCACCGTGTACCAGTACAGGCGGGTGAGGTTCTGCAGCGCCTCCGGGCCGATGCCATGGGCCTTTACCCCGCCCCGCCCATAGGCCTGCATGAAATCGGCGAACACCGGGTTCATCAGCAGGGGCACATGGCCGAACAGGTCATGGAACAGGTCCGGTTCGGCGATGTAGTCGATCTGGTCCGGGCGGCGGATCCACCAGGTGACCGGGAAGCGCTTGTTGGCCAGGTGGTCGAAGAACTCCAGTTCCGGCAGCAGGCCCTCGACACCGACCAGGGTCCAGCCGGTGGCCGCGCCGAGCACCTCGTTGAGCTGGTCGAAACGCGGGATGTGCTGCGCGCTCATGCCCATTTCGTCCTGCGCCTGCAGGAATTCCTCGCAGGCGCGGCCGACCAGCAGTTCACGCTGGCGCTGGTAGAGCGTGCTCCAGGTGGCGTGGTCATCGCCGCTGTAGCTGTCCCACGGTTGTTCCACCAGGGCAGTGGTATACACCGGCATATAGCCCTTGTCGGTCTGCTGGTGTTCAACGCGGCGGGGTTGGCTCATGTCCATGGCGGACGGCTCCGTGGAATACGTCGGTCCATGCTAGGGCAGCAGCCGCGCAACAGGGTTGCAAAGTTGCGCGGAGATGCCGATCTGGCGCAATATCCTTGCGTCACTTCCGTGTTGCGGAGCAGCAATGTCTGGAGAAGTACAGTTCGACCGCACGGATCTACGGCTCTTGGCCGAGCTCCAGCGCGATGGGCGGGCCACCAATGCGGAGCTGGCGGCACGGGTGAATCTTTCGCCCTCGGCCTGCCTGCGTCGGCTGCAGCGGCTGGAGGCCGAAGGCGTGATCGCCGGCTACGGAGCGCGGTTGGAGCCGCGGCAGATCCGCCTGGGCCTGCAGGCCTTCGTTCGCGTGCAGCTGGAAAAACACGACCAGGCGGCCATCGCGCGGTTCGCCGACAGCGTGCTGGAATGGGATGAGGTGGTGGCCTGCCATGCGCTGACCGGCGACATGGATTACCTGTTGCATGTCTATGTGCGTGATCTGGAGCATTTCTCCAATTTCCTGCTGGACAAGCTGCTGAATGCTTCTGGTGTGGCCGATGTCAATTCCAGCTTCGTGTTGCGCACCGTGAAGGCCTTCCAGGCGCTGCCGCTCTCACAACTGGAATGAATACCGTCCTGCTGCGTCGCGTCCGGGATTTGACCTGCGCGGACCGGTAGCCGAGCATCGTGGCCGCTTGCCCGCCGCGCCGCGCCGCGAGGCACGGCAACGTACTTCTTCGGTTCCCGCCATGCCAGAAAACAACCACCCGCTCCCGACCACCTGCTTCCTGCCGCTGCGGCGCAAAGTGCTTGCGCGCCATCTCAGCAAGGGCACCGCACCGGAAACCGCGCTGGAACAGGCCGGGCTGCTGGCTGCACAACTGTGCCGCGGTCGGGTGCAGTCGGTCGCACAGATCGAGCGCCTGTTGCATGAGGCCTGCGCGATGTTCGCCGCCGGACCGGCCGCTGCTGCCGCGCAGCTGGCCGGACCGGGTGGGTCGGGCCAGGCCGAACGTGATGCCTGGCTGGCCGATCTGGCTGTCCGCGGGGTACTGCTGGCTCCGGATGACATCACCGCGTCGTTCATCGCCAGCTCGCCCGAGGCCTATCCCGGCCTGGCCCTGCAGGCGGCCTGCCAGGAAACGCTGGCCGAGCACAGCATCCGTTTTCCCGCGGCCGCTGCCAGCGATGATGAGGACGACCCCGCCGCGCGCGCAGCAGCTCCCAGCGAGCCGACCCGCGCCGTGCAGCACACAGGCCTGTACACCGCCGAACAGGCGCAGGTGCTGCGCGCGATCGCCGCCAACCCGGATGAGCTGATCGACCTGGATGCCTACGCCGGCACCGGTAAAAGCCACCTGCTGCTGCAGTTGATGGAGGCCCGGCCTGGCCGTTACACCTATGTCGCGCCATCCCGGGGGCAGGTGGACGCCTTCCGCGCACGTGTGCCGGCGCATACCGCGGCGCGCCTGCTGACCCAGATCGAGTTCGCCAATGCGCTGGCCCAGCACGCCGCGCGCAATGGCCAGACCGCCGGCTTCGTGCCCACCTACCGGCAGAGCACGCTGTGGCCACGCGACATCGCCAACCGCATCGGCCTGCGCGGCATCGGCCAGCGCACCCCGGAGCAGGTGCTGCTCACCGTGTTCGAAGCGATCAACCGCTGGTGCGCGTCCTCGTCGAGCACGCTGCAGGCCTGGCATTTCGGGCACTCCGTCCCGTGGGCGATGCTCGACGCCGCGCCGTTCATCGCGGCGGCCGAACACGTGTGGCGCTGCATGTTCGATCCCACGGTACAGAAAGGCGGCTGCCTGAGCCTGACCGCCCCGCACATCGGTAAATGGTTGTCGCTGCGCGCTGTCACACCGCCCTTGGCGATGGGTACGCTCCTGGTCGATGAGGCCCATGACCTGAGCCCGGCATGGAAGCTGCTGTTGGCCGGGCATGCCCCGGGCGTCGTCAGCCTGGGGGACCCGCACCAGCGGCTGAGTGGCCGTGCCGCACGCTGGACTTCGGCCAAGCGCATGGAGATGCATCAATCGGTACGCCAGGGCAGCCAGGTGGAGGCCATGGTCAACCAGTCCTTGGCGCTGGACGACAATGATGGCGTGCAGGACAGCCTGCCCTTCGAGGGTGCCACCGATCGCGCTACCGGTGTCCGTGAGTACCGCCAGTGGCGCGATGTGCCGCAGCAAGGGCTGCGCATCCATGGCAGCCTGTGGCGGCTGTTGCAGGATGTGGTGGACCTGCAGGCACGTGGCATACCGGTGCATGTGCATCCGGCCTCGCTGCGCCAACTGCAGAAGGAAGCGCATGCGCCCATCGATGCCTGGCGCAGTGCACGCGACGGCGGCGCAGGCGCGCGTTGGGATGCCTTCGTGGCGGCCTGCGCACAGCGCGGGGTGGGTGATGTGCCCGACCTGTTCGCCAGCGGCTTCGATGCCCTGGCGATGGCGCGCCTGATGGCCGCGTTGGTGCCGGCGCAGGAAAGCCGCATCGCGCTGTGCCTGGCCCAGCATGCGAAAAACCTGCAGTTCGATGTGGTCGCCTTGTCCGCCTGCTGCTTCAACAGTGGGCATGACAGCCGCCTTGCCTACAACCCGGTGCGTGCCGCCTACCTGGCGATGACCCGCGCCAGCCGCCAGCTATGGGTGCCGGGCGAAGCCATGGCGCAGTTGCAGGACAGCGCGCAGCGGCATGCGCTTGCGCGCGAGGCGCAGCAGGTACGGCGTCGGCAGGCGATGGGAAGCGTGACCGCGCGGCGCTGAAGACCCGTCGACTGTGGCTGCGGGGCGGAAGCGGCCCCATGGCCCTGCAGGCGGGACCTCAGCCCTCGCACTTCTCGTCGCGGCCGATCAACCGACCCAGCCGCGAAGGCTGGGTGCACACGGGCTTGGGCTTGGGCGCCAAGGCTGCGGCCCGCGCGCGCTGGATCTGCTCGATCTTGCTGCGGATCTGCGGCATGGCCGCCATTGCCGCCTTCTCGCCTTCCAGGATCGCATTGTTGCGCTGGCTGAAGTCAGCGGCGCCGATGTCCAGCACCTTCGGCCGGATGATCACATCGGCACGCGCCAGTTCCTGTTCGCCCAGCCGCTGGCCCATGATGGCGATGGACTGGTTGACGATGCCCAGCATGCCCACCGGTGCCTTGCCGCTGGCCTTGCTGGAAATATCCACGGCGATGACGAATTCCGCGCCAAGCTGACGCGCCGCATCGACCGGCACCGGGCTGACCACGCCGCCATCGACATACTGGAATTTGCCGATCTTCACCGGTTCGAACACGCCGGGGATGCTGCTGGAGGCGCGTACCGCCTGGCCGACGTTGCCGCGCACGAACACCGCACGTTCGCCGGTCTCCAGTTGGGTGGCGACGGCGGCGAACGGCTTGTCCAGCTTTTCGGCGGAGCGGTTGCCGACCTGCTCGTTGACGTATTCCTGCAGCTTCAGGCCCTGCACCAGGCCACCGGAAAACAGCCGGACATCGCGGATGCTGGCTTCATCCAGCGCCACCGCCCTGGACTGCATCTGGAAGGCATCCATGCCGCTGGCATACAGGGCACCGACCACGCTGCCGGCGCTGGTCCCGGACACCACCACCGGTTCGAAGCCGTTGGCTTCCAGCATCTTGATCACGCCGATGTGGGCAAAACCCTTGGCGGCGCCACCGCCCAGGGCGATGCCGATCTTCACCGGCTTGGCCTTGGGCACCACGAGGGGTTGCGGCGGTGGCGCCGGGCGGGTGGCTTCGGGACCGCCGCAACCGGCGAGCAGGCCAAGCAGGGCGACGGACAGCAGCACGCGGGTTCGGGACAGGCGCATCGGCAACGGTGGGTAACAGTGGGTAACAGGGATGGCCGCCAGCATAGCGAAGCCGTGGCGGGCCGGGGGGCGTGCCGCCGGGCCATGCCCGGCGGAGCGTTCAGGTGTCGCAGGGCGTGCCGGCTCAGAAGCGGTTGTCGCCGTCCAGGATGCGGCCGATGCCGCCCAGCACCGAGCCCTCGCCACGGTTCTGGCCGCCGCCCTGCGGTGCGGCCATCCACATGCGCCCGGCCAGGCGCGAGAACGGCAGCGACTGCAGCCACACCTTGCCCGGGCCGGTCAGGGTGGCCAGGAACACGCCTTCGCCACCGAAAACCATGCTCTTGATCCCGGCCACCCGGCGCACGTCCATGTCCACGCTGGCGTGGTAAGCCACCACGCAGCCGGTATCGACGTCGATGCGTTCACCGGCGGCCAGTTCGCGTTCCACCACGCAGCCACCGGCATGGATGAAGACCCAGCCATCGCCTTCCAGCTTCTGCATGATGAAGCCTTCACCGCCGAACAGGCCGGTCATGATCTTGCGCTGGAACTGCACGCCGATCTGCACCCCGCGGGCGCCGGCCAGGAAGCTGTCCTTCTGGCACACCAGGCGCCCGCCATGCTCATCGAGCTTCATCGGCAGCACCGTGCCCGGGTAGGGGGCGGCGAAGGCGACCTTGGCCTTGCCGTGCCCGGTATGGGTATACAGGGTGGCAAACAGGCTTTCACCGGTCAGCACACGCTTGCCGGCCGACATCAGTTTGTCCATGAAGCCGCCGCCCTGGCCGCTGTGGCTGCCATCGCCGAACACGGTGTCCATCTGCACGCTGCTGTCCTTGAACATCAGGGCACCGGCCTCGGCGATCGCGCTCTCGCCCGGATCCAGCTCGATTTCCACGAACTGCATCTCATGGCCGACGATGCGGAAGTCGATGTCATCGGCACGCTGCCGCCCACGGGCGCCAGCGGCCAGCACCGGTGGCGGCTGCGGCGGCATGCCCGGCAGCTCGGTCTGCAGTTCGGGAACGTCGGCCACCGGCATCCAGCCGCTCATGCCCTGGCACCAGGCCAGCGCGCCCGGGTTGGCCTGCGCATGGCGGCGCGCGGCCTGGTCGTCCAGCGGGCCGATACGGTCGGCCTGTCCGGCCACATGGAAGTACCACTGGGTCATTGCCATCTCATCCGTATGGGTGGGAGCCCGAGTCTAGCCGCTGCCCGGGAGCTGGCGACAGACAGGGCATGAACACGGGCGATTTGCGGCGAGCGTGTTGTATTGCAACAATTATCTGGTAGCGCCGTTCCACCACCCCTCCCAACACAGCCTACCGCCATGTCTTCGACCCGTTCTGCCCGCGGCCGTTTCCCGTCCGTGCACCCGCTCGTTCTCGCTCTTTCCAGCCTGTTGCCGCTGGCCGCCACCGCCCAGGAGGCCCCTGCCAGCAAGGACCCGGTGGCGCTCGACGCCCTGCAGGTAACTGCGCAGCGCCGGGTCGAAAATGCCAAGGACGTGCCGGTGGCGATCACCGCGATCCAGGGCGAGAAGCTCGATGTGCTCGGCTCGGCCGGCGACGACATCCGTTTCCTGTCCGCCCGCGTGCCCAGCCTGAACATCGAATCGTCCTACGGCCGCGCCTTCCCGCGTTTCTACATCCGCGGCCTGGGCAACACCGATTTCGACCTCAATGCCTCGCAGCCGGTCTCGCTGGT
>DALZLW010000177.1:0-7730 GCA_032007425.1 Stenotrophomonas sp. | reverse complement strand
CCGGCGGCGGTTTCGGCCGACAGCATCACCGCATCGGTGCCGTCGATGACCGAGTTGGCCACGTCCAGCACTTCGGCGCGGGTCGGGATCGGGCTTTCCACCATCGACTGCAGCATCTGCGTGGCGGTGATCACCACCTTGTTCTGCGCCAGCGAGGCCTTGATGATTTTCTTCTGCAGGCCGGGCAGCTCGGCGTCGCCGATTTCCACGCCGAGGTCACCGCGGGCCACCATCACCACGTCACTGGCGTCGACGATCTCTTCCAGGTTCTCGATCGCTTCAGTGCGCTCGATCTTCGACACCAGGGCCGCGTCGCAGCCGTGCTGCTGGGCGACGGCGCGCGCATCGTGCATGTCCTGGGCGTTGCGGCAGAACGAGACCGCGATGAAATCCACGCCGATCTTGGCAACGATGCCGATCAGTTCCTTGTCACGCTCGGTCAATGCGCCCAGCGACAGACCACCGCCCTGCTTGTTCAGGCCCTTGCGGTCGGACAGCACGCCATCATTGAGCACGGTGTTGACGATGCGTTCGCCCTGTACTTCCACCACCTGCAACTGCATCAGGCCATCGTCGAGCAACAGCACGTCACCCGGGCCCACGTCCTGCGGCAGGCCGAGGTAGCTCACGCCCACCTGGGTGCTGTCACCCAGCGGTGCGTCCGGCAGGGCCACCAGGTCGAAGCGATCGCCGGCCTTGAGGGTCACCTTGCCTTCGGCAAAGCGTTCGATGCGGATCTTCGGGCCCGGCAGGTCGGCCAGGATGCCCACTTCCACGCCGACACGGGCGGCGGCAGCGCGCACATCGGCGGCACGCTTGGCCTGGCCGGACGGATCGCCGTGGCTGAAGTTGAGGCGGACCACGTTCACGCCGGCGCGGAACAGATCCTCCAACACGCCCGGTGGGTCGGTCGCTGGACCGAGGGTGGCTAGGATCTTGGTGCGACGCTGACGCTCGAACATGGTGGATGGGCTCCCTTTAAAGCAGGAAAATTAGCACATCCTTCACGTCCGATGTATGCGGTTACAGCCTTGGGCCGCCTGACTCTGCGGGACATTGAACGGACAGGTCGCGGACAACCACCGGCAAAGGTGGCCATGGGGTAGGCCGGAGACAGCGCGCGTACCTGGCCGCTGCACACGGCGAGCCCCCCCGGACACAGCCAGTCCGCCGCGTCCAATCCGTGTCCGACGGCGCCGGCCGATGCCGGGCGCCACCCGGTGGCCGACCGTCAGGCAGTCAACAGGGCCAGCAGCTCAGTCGGCGCCGCGGCCAGTGCGTCGGCACCGGCAGCGCGCAGTTCCACCTCGTCGCCAAAGCCCCACAACACACCGATGCTGCGCAGACCATGCGCCCGCGCGCCTTCGATGTCCATGTGACGATCACCGATCATGCAGCAATCGGCAGGCTGCAAGGAAAGTCGCCGCAGTGCTTCGGCCACCAGTTGCGGCTTGCTGCTGCGCACGCCGTCGGGGGTGGCACCGATCACGTCGTCGAAGCACTCACCGAACGGCAGGTGCGCGATGATGCGCCGCGCGTGCGGCTCGTTCTTGGCCGTCACCACCGCCAACCGGTGCCCGCGCGCCTTGAGCGTACGGACGACCGCTTCGATGTCAGCGAACACCGTGTGTTCTTTCCAGCCATCCGTTTCGAAGCGCTCGCGGTAGAACGCCACGGCCTGCTCCACCTGTACGCCGTCGTTGAACAACGGCGCGAAGCTGGTGCGCAGCGATGGGCCGATCCATTGCCGCAGGGTGGCCTGCGGCAATGGCGGGTGCTGCATGCGTTCCAGCGCGTAGGCGATGCAGCCGGTGACCCCGACGGCGGAGTCGATCAGCGTGCCGTCGAGGTCGAAGAACAGCGGGCATGGCGCACTGGCGCTGGCGTGTGGCGAGCTACGCCTGTCCGTCACCGGAGCAGGCGCATCCCCACGCACCCGTGCCGTGCCGACAACCGCCGAAGCCGCTGCCGTGTCGGCCGCTGGGCCACCGGTCGTCATGCGCCGCGCGCTTCCAGTGCGGCCACCGCTGGCAGGGTCTTGCCTTCGAGGAACTCCAGGAAGGCGCCACCACCGGTGGAGATATAGCTGACGTCCTCGGCAATGCCGTACTTGTCGACCGCCGCCAGGGTGTCACCGCCGCCGGCGATGCTGAAGGCCGCCGAGGCAGCAATCGCCTTGGCCAGTGCTTCGGTCCCCTTGCTGAAGGCAGCGAACTCGAACACGCCCACCGGACCGTTCCAGACCACGGTGCCGGCATTGGCGATCAGCCCCGCGTAATGCGCGGCGGTCTGCGGGCCGATGTCCAGGATCAGGTCGTCTTCGGCCACCGCATCGACGGCCTTCACTTCGGCAACGGCATCGGGCATGAACTGCTTGGCCACCACCACGTCCACCGGCAGCGGGATATCGGCGCCACGGGCCTTGGCGTCGGCCACGATCTTCTTCGCGGTTTCCAGCAGATCCGGCTCGTACAGCGACTTGCCGACCGGATAGCCGGCCGCCGCGATGAAGGTGTTGGCGATCCCGCCACCGACGATCAACTGGTCGACCTTGCCGACCAGGCTGGAAAGCAGTTCCAGCTTGGTGCTCACCTTGCTGCCGGCGACGATGGCCAGCAGCGGCGTGGCGGGCTGCTTGAGCGCCTTGGCCAGGGCATCCAGCTCGGCCATCAGTAGCGGGCCGCCCGCGGCCACCGGCGCAAAACGGATCACGCCGTGGGTGGATGCCTGCGCGCGATGGGCGGTGCCGAAGGCATCCATCACGAACACATCGCACAGCGCGGCGTACTGCTTGGACAGGGCTTCATCGTCCTTGCCCTCGCCGACGTTCATGCGGCAGTTTTCCAGCAGCACCAGTTCGCCTGGGGCAACGGTCACGCCGTCGGTCCAGTCGCGCAGCAGCGGCACGTCGCGGCCCAGCAGTTCACCCAGGCGCTTGGCCACCGGAGCCAGCGATTCCGCTTCGGTCCACACGCCTTCCTTCGGACGCCCCAGGTGCGAGGTCACCATCACCGCCGCGCCCTGCGCCAAGGCGTGCTTGAGCGTTGGCAGCGAGGCCACGATGCGCTGCTCGGAGGTGATGCTGCCGTTTTCGATCGGCACGTTCAGATCCTGGCGGATCAGCACGCGCTTGCCGGAGAGGTCGAGGTCGGTCATGCGGACAATGGACATGGGCAACTCTTGGCTGGGAAGAAGGTGGCGCCGTGACCGGCGCAGTCCTCCATTGTCCGGCGTGCGCGCGCGCATCGCAAACGTCGCATGTGGCGGCGCTCAGTCCTGCCGCTCCAGAGGCCCGCGGCGCAGCACGGAAACCGCCAGCGCCAGTACTGCCAGCACGCCGATACCCAGCAGTCCCCACAGCAGCCAGCGTTTCCAGTCCACCGGCGTACTCAAGGCGGCCTCGCCGGCCAGCGTTTCCGGCGCGCCCTCCAATCGCGCCAGCGTCGGTTGCCAGCTGGGTCCGTTGCGCTGGCGCAGTTCGTCGATCAACACCGCGACCGGTGCATCGCGCCGAGCCGCCGTGGCACTGCCCACCGCCAGTGCATAAGGGGCCGCCCCTTGACTGAGGAACACCATCACCTCGGGCTGGTAGGCCAGCCGCAGGGTCGGCTCGCCGCCCTGGGCTGCCGGTTCGGCCACCAGCTTCCAGTACCTGTCGCGCGTGGGGCCGGCCAGTCGCTGCGCGGCGGAATGGGTGGCGCCGCGGCTGTCGGCCCGGACCTGATAGGCGATCCACGGTGCGGTGCGGCGCTGCCAGTCCTGCGCGCTGGAGTCGCGGCTGTACAGCGTCCACTGCACCAGGCTGTTATCACTGTTGGCGACGTCGACCAGGCCGATCGGGAAACGTCCCTCCAGCTCGAAGGTGAAGCTGCCATCCTGCTGGTGGACCGGGCGCAGGCCCAGCCATTCCCACGGATGGGTCGCCTCCACGGCTGGCAGCTCCGCCAGCACGCCGCGCAGCGTGGGCAAGGCAGCGCCCCGCAAGGGCAGCACGCGCAGGTAACGGGCGTTGCGACCGATATCCAGCCGCGGCTGCAGCAGCCGTTTGCCCTCGCGCTGCAGGTCTACCAGCGGCACCTGGGCACTGACCACATTCCAGCTGCGCAGGTCGTCGCTGGACTCCACCCGCACGTCCATCTGCAAGGGCTGGCCGGTGTCTCCCCAATCCAGGTTGAGCGCCGCCAGCGGCTGCGCGCCGAGCACGCTGGCATCGACCAGCCAGCCGCCAGCGCGCGAATCGTCACGCGCCCGGCCACTGCGGGCAGACAGCCGCTGCACGCGGCCATCGCTGTCGCGCTGCGCGATCAAGGTGAGGTCGTCCCCTGCCCCGCCGTGCTGTGCCGGCAGCACGAACCACGGCAGCTCGCGCTGCACCGGCGCCTGCGCCAGCGGCTGGTCCGGGCTGAGCAGGGCCGATGGCAACGCCTGGCCTGCGGCATTGAAAACCTGCAGATCCGCCAGCTGTGGCGACACCGCCCGCTCGTACACCTGCGCCTCGATCACGATGCGATACGCACCGGACTGCGCGCTGGACAGGCTCAGCGGCCATCGTTCAGCGTACTGCTGCCGATACTCCTGCGCGCCAGTGCCGCCGGTGGCCACGGCCAGCAGCAGCGCCATCCACGGTTTCATGTTCACTCCTCCACGTCCTGCGCGGCCTTCGGCGGCGCCGGGGCAAGATACCCCACCACGGTGCACAGCAGGCCATAGGCGATGAACGAAGCGATACCGAGCAGGTTGCCCAGGTGCTGGCGGTCCACCAGCACCAGCTTGGCCAACACCACCGCCATCAGTACGGCGCCGACGGTCCACAGCAGGCGCTGCTGGCGCCGCGACCCCAGCACCCAGGCCACCACGCCCAAGGCGCTCCACAACACAGCCACGCTGGTCTGGGCCAGGCTGGAGGACCACAACGCCTGCGGCGTCCACGCCACTGCACCCCAGTGATGCACCACGTGCAACACGGTGCTGCTGAGGCCGACGAAGCACAGCAGCGCCAGCACAGGCAGACGCGCCTGACGCACGGCGGGCGACGCGTCGGGGCCCTGCAGCCACACCGCCGCAAGGGCAATGATCGCCCATTGCATCAGCTCGGCGGGATTGACCAGCGGCAGCCACGGCAACGGTGCGGCCGAAGCCGCCAGCCCCAGGCCCCACCACCAGGCCGCGCCCAGCACCGCAGCCAGCAGCGCCCGCAAGGGCGCCTTGGCGGCATCGAAGCCAGCGCCCAATGGCTGCCGCAGCAGAGGCCATCGCCACACGCCCAATGCCGCCAGCGCCCACCACGGCAGCACCAGCAGCAGATAGCGCCAACCGCTGGCCAACTGCTGGTGATCGGCCAGCCACGCGGCGCTGGCCGAAAGCACGAAGGGCCATAGCAGCCACCAGCACGCCTGCGCCAGCACCGCCACGGTGCCGCCGCCGGTGCGCAACACGAACAGCGCGCGCAGGCCCAGCAGCAGCATCACCGCCCAGGCCACGGCTCCCAGGCCCTGCAGTGGCTGCTGATGCGCATCGATCTGCCAGGGCACCAGGGCGAAGGCGGCCAGCACCATGACCAGCACCGTCAGCGGCAGCGCCGGTGCCGGCCACCGCCGCTGCGCCTGCGCGGCCAGCAGCACGGTCACGGCCACGCCCATCAGCAGCACGTCCGCACGATTGGCCTCCGGTGCGAACCGCAGCACTTCATGGCACAACCCACCCAGCCACCACAGCAGCCCCCACACGTAGTAGACCCCGGCCACGCCCAGTGGTGCGCGTTGCCGGTAAGCCAGCGCGGAAGCCAAGCCGGCCAACGCCAGCAGCAGCGCGCCCATCGCAGTGCCGTTGAACACGGCCGTGGTGTCGCTGTTCCAGTCATCGGCCCCCAAGGCGAAGGCCGCAGCCGAGGCCAACTGCAACAGGCCCCCACTGAGCTGAGGCAACCAGCGGCGCTGGCGCACACCCAGCCAGGCCAGGCCAGCACCTTCCAGGGCGAACACCGCGCCGGTGGCGCGGGCAGACAAGGCCAGCGGTACGGCCAGCGTGGCAAAGCCAGCCGCCAATACCGCATGCGCCTGCAGCAGGGTTTCGCTGCCGCCACGGCGGCGCTGCCACAGCGCCAGCACCGCGTACAGCGCACCGACCGCGACGGCGAGCAGGGCCAGCGGCATCGGCTGCCCACGCAGCATCGCCGCCTGCAGCGAGAACGCCACCAGCGGTGTGCCAAACACCAGGCTGCCGTCAATGAAGTCGTACCTTGCGCGCTCATCGCCGGACGCCGATCCGGCCAGCGCACGGTGGCTCTGCAGGATGGGGATGGCAAGATAGAACAGGAAGAACAGCAGCAGGAACGGCTGGGTGCTGGAGGCATCTTCAGGGCGATACTGCAGCACGCCCCAGACGATGCCAATGCCGAACGTAAAGGCGAAGCCGAGCAGGTTCAGCACGCGCCACGAGCGCTTCCAGGCGATCAGGAAAATACCGGCATTGAGCACGGCGTAGTAACTGAACAACGCCACGTGGTTGCCGCTGCCAGTGGACAGCCAGATCGGTGCCATGAACCCGGACAACACGCCCAGCACCGCCAGCGTGCGCGAGTTCTGCACCACCGACAATACACACAGGCCAGCGACCAGCGCGATGGTGATGATGAAGGCGGCCGCATCGGGTAGCAGCGCGTAGCGTTTGCTGGCCGCAAACACCGTGAGCATCAGCACGCCGATGGCGCCGCCCTGCAAGGCCAGCGCGAACAACCGGCGCGGCTCACGCTGGCGCCAGCCCACGGCCAGCAGACCCATCGCACCAGCGGTGATCGCGGCCAAGCGCAGTTCGATCGGGAACTCCAGCAGCCCCTGGTCGCTGACGTACTTCAGCAGCGCGGCGACGCCGGCCAGCAACACCAGCATGCCGATCTTCACCGGCACGTTGCCCTCGGTGAACCAACGCTTGCCGGCATCGATCCAGCGTTCCAGCGGGCCGGGCGGCGGGGGTTCGGCCGCCTCCGGCGATACGCGCTCGGCGCGCTCGGCGAAGGCGCCCACCGCGGTCGGCTGGTTGGGCGGGTTGGTCGGCGCCGCCATGGCGGGCAACGGCGGTGGGGCGGGCATGGTCACTGGCTGGGTGACGGCCTCCGTTTCGCTGGCCGTTGCGCGGGCTGTCGGCGGCACGGAAGTTGCCAGCGGATGCTCGACAACCGGTGCGGGCTCCTGCATCGGCTGCGTCGTCGACAGATCGTAGCGATGCGCTGTCGCTGCATCAGGCCGCTCGGCCTGCAGCGCCAGCACCGTGCGTTCCAACACCTGGACGCGTCGGCGAAGCCCGAAAATCAGCAGCAGCGCCACCAACAGCGCCAAGGGGATCCCCAGCCCGATCAGCGCCAATACAAACAGCCATGCGTCCATTCATTCCACTCCACGCTACGCCGACGCCCTGTTGGGCCTCCCTGCGTGGGCACATCCTACGCGAGACCAGCGTACCGGCCCGTGCACAGCGCACATCCGAGCGGTTACGTGGCGTGCCGTGCAGTGGAAGCGCATCGCACGTGGGCGGCGGCAAACAAAACGCCGCGATCCCGGGTGGGATCACGGCGTTCTTTTTACCATGGCACTCACCGGGCCTGGCCCGGTGCTACCCGGGCGCTGGCGCTAGGGCTGGCACGCTTACTTGGCGACGACCTTGGCCATTTCCAGGCACTTGTTGGAATAGCCCCACTCGTTGTCGTACCAGGACACCAGCTTGACGAAGGTGCC
>DALZLW010000176.1:0-7792 GCA_032007425.1 Stenotrophomonas sp. | reverse complement strand
CTGCGAGGACTGGCAGGTGGCCGGCACGATGTACTGGTAGATGGTGCGCTCGTTGCTGGTTTCCAGCGCGCCACGATCCAGGGCCACGGCGTCCTTGATCGACAGCTGCTTGGTTTCAAAGCGTGCATGGGCGGGGGTCGAGGCCAGGTAGAACGCGGCCGGATTGGCGGCATCGTTGGAGGCGAACACCACGTCTTCGCTGCCCATCGCCACGTACAGGCCGTCCTTCGGACCCAGCACGTACTCGGTGCCATCCACGGTCACGGTGCCGGTGCCGGCGCCGACGTTGATGATGCCCAGCTCGCGGCGCTCCAGGAACGGGTGGCCGGCGGCCGATGCCGGTTCAGTCTGCTTGGGCAGCGACACCGGGGCGTTGACCGGAGCGGCGCCACCGAGCACGAAACGCTCGTAATGGGTGTACTTCAAGGTCACCGCATCGGCATTGAACAGGCCATCGAGCAGGTAAAGATCACGCAGGTCGTCATTGCTGGCGCCCTTGATGGCATCGGGATGGGTGGCGTAGTGGGTCTTGCAGTACATGGCGTCTCCAGTGCTTGGGGGCGGTCCGCAGGTGCGGGGTCCGGCGCGGTTTGATGGCATTCTAGCCATTCGGTTAACCGGTGTCATTTTGCAGCGCACCGTGATTGCCCAACTGGGCGGACACACGCACGGTAGGGGAACCGGAACCGGGCACAGGGCTCGCCGAAGGCCACCCCGGCGCGCCGGTGGGAGGCATCGGCCGTCACAGCAGCCCACGCCAGCCATGGCGGTGGACCACGACCGTTGGTCGTGGCACCCCTGGGGAGACCTCAGTCTTCCGGCGGTTGGCAGGAATCGCGCACGATCAGGTGCGGGCGCACGCTGGCGATCTGCAACGCCACCTGGCCTTCGGGCTGGATCAGCATCGCCGCGGCGGTACGGCCGGTATCGCGCGTGTGGCGGCGCACCGAGGTCAGCGACGGCCACAACCGCGAAGCCAACGGGCTGTCATCGTAGCCAACGATGGACAGCTGGCGCGGGATGTTGATGCCCGAGCGCAGCGCCACTTTGTAGATGCCGGCGGCCATTTCGTCGTTGCCGGTGAAGATGGCGGTTGGCCGACGCTTGCCCAGCAGCAGCTTCTCGGCCGCGGCCACGCCGGATTCAAAGGTGTAGCCGGCTTCGACGATGCGTTCCTTGGGCAGCTCGATGCCCCGCTTGGCCAAGGCGGCGAGGAAGCCGGAGGTGCGGTCGTGCGCCGAACGGTAGGCACTGGGACCGGTGACCAGGGCGATATCGCGATGGCCCAGCGACAGCAGGTAATCGGCCGCTTCAGCCGCCCCATCGTGATCGTGGGTGACCACCATCTGCGACGTTTCATCCAGCGGCGCCGAGGCGATGCGGGCAAAGCGCACCCCGATTTCGTCCAGCATGTCCGCCAGCGCCTGGTCTTCGGACGCACGTGGCACCAGGATCACCCCATGCAGTTTCTGCTGCTGGACGAAACGGCGCACCCCGTCGATATAGCCAGGGCTGCGGCTGTCGCAGGGGTGCACCACCAGCTCGAAACTGGACCCGCGCAGCGCGTCCAGGGCACCGTACTGCATGTCCACGATGTACTGCGCGGTGGGGTTGTCGTACACCATCCCGATCAGGAACGAGCGCCGGAATGCCAGCCCGCGGGCCAGTGGATCGGGGGCATAGCCGACTTCACGCATCAAGGCTTCCACCTTGTCACGCGTGTCCTTGCGCACCAGCGGCGAGTTGTTGATGATCCTTGAAACCGTTTTCTTGGATACACCCGACAGCCGTGCGATGTCGTTGATCGTGGCGGCCTTGCCTTTGGCCAATGCCGGCGTGGCGGCATCGTTCTTGTTGCGCACTGACATGTGTTGAAC
Source organism: Stenotrophomonas sp. (assembly GCA_032007425.1). Lineage (GTDB taxonomy): Bacteria > Pseudomonadota > Gammaproteobacteria > Xanthomonadales > Xanthomonadaceae > Stenotrophomonas. Next base: position 5,915 of record DALZLW010000176.1, on the reverse strand, counting down.
CGGATGGAGTCAGGGGATTCTAGCGCGCGCTCAGTCGAGCGCGCGGTAGCGGAAGTTGCGGAAGGTCACCGCACCGTCGCCGGCAGCGTACAGGGCCGGCTTCAGGGCGAGGAACTTACCGGCCACATTGTGATGGTAACCGGACACTTCCATCTGAACCGGGTACTTCTGCCAGGTGCGGCCATCGGTGCTGGAGTGGATGGTGACGATGTGGCGGTTGTTGGTCACCCGCAGCCACAGCTTGCCACCCTTGCTGCTGGCGGCCAGCCGGGTCGGGCGTTCCTCGCCATAGCGGTGCATGATGAACTTCTCGCCGTTGCTGCCCACGCCAACGTACAGTCGGTCGCTGTAGAACAGCAGCGCGCCACCCACGGCGCCCGGGGCAACGTCCATTTCCACTTCGAACTGGTAAGCCTTGTCGCCGGCGATCGCGGTCAACGGCGAGCTGTCGCGCGGCACCTCGCCCTTGCCCTGCAGCACCAGCCCATCGCCGGTGAAGCCCAGCCGCTCGTATTCGTCCTGCGCCGGGTTGAAGAACGACCACTGCGGGCCCAGCCGCTGGCCACTGAAGGTGTCCGACAGCGCCATGCCGTGTGTCCCGACCGATTCACCGGCCGGTTTGCGTAGCGGCGTGCCAAGGTCACCGCCCTTGGCCACGAACCAGCCATCGGCGGTCCATTCAATCGGTTCCAGCAGGGCCTGGCGCCCCAGGGTCCAGTAACCGTTCTCGTAACCGTGGTAGATCATCCACCAGCGGTCATCGGTGCCTTCGATGATGGTGGCATGGCCACGCGACCACCAGGGCTCGGCCGCCGACTGGGTGCGCATGATCGGGTTGTTGGGCGCGTTGACCCACGGCCCATGGATGGAACGCGAGCGCGCGGTGATCACCATGTGCCCGGTCGGCGGACCGGCAGTACCGCCGACGGCAGTGGTCATGTAGTACCAGCCATCGCGGAAGTTGATCTTCGGGCCTTCCTGCGCATAGGCCTCCACGTCCCAGCTTTCCGGATACTTCCAGCCGTCATACACGTGCTTGGGGGTACCGACCACGCTCAGGCCGTCGTCGGCCAGTTGCACGTAATCGCCGCCACTGAGGAAGAGGTAGCGCTTGCCGTCCTCGCCAACCGCGTGGCCAGGATCGATGTAACCGCCCAGGCCGATGTCGATCGGCTCGCTCCAGGGGCCCTTGATGTCATCGGCCCAGACCACGAAGTTGCTGCGGGTCTCACCGGTGCGCGCCGGGAAGTAAATGAAGTAACGACCATCGTGCTTGATGATGTCCGGCGCCCAGATCGCCCCCACGTTCCTGGTGATGGCATGGCCCATGGGCTGCCAGTTCACCAGGTCGCGCGAGTGCCACAGCGGCAGCCCGGGATAGGCATCGAACGAGGAGAGCGTGAGGTAGTAGTCATCGCCGTCCTTGAGCACCGACGGGTCCGGCCGGTCACCGGCGAACACCGGGTTGAGAAAGGTGCCATCGCCGAGATCGGCCTGGCGCTGGTTCTCGATGCCGCGCTTCCACGTCGGTGCTTCGATGGGGCTGGCGGCCTGCGTGGCCACGCTGCCCAGCAGCAGGCCGGCGGCCAGCAGGGGGGTGAACAGACGCGTCAGCGTCGGGGTCTTCAACTGCATCGTTTTCCCTCCCAGGAACGAAACAAGATCAAGATGCCGGGGTCGGTCCCCCGGCAGGATGTGGGTGCCAGGCCGCCGTATCGCGGCGGCGGACAAGGCCACTCAAGGCGAAGGCGTCGGCCAGGCGACCCATGCGCGTGCAGGTGCCGCCGTTGCCGAACGTGCCATCGACAGCGCTGCTGCGGGCTAGGCCAGCAGCAGCACACAGCGAACGGAGGACGGCGCGCGGGCCCATCAGGCGCGCAATGCCGCCGGCAGCCACAGCGAGAGCTGCGGGAAGAAGGTGACGATCAACAACACGGCGAGGGCAGCGAACCAGAACGGCCAGATGGTACGCATGCTCTGCCCGACGCTGATCTTGCCGATTGCGGTACCAATGAACAGCACCGAGCCCACCGGCGGGGTTACCAGGCCAAGGCCGCCGGTCAGCACCAGCACCAGGCCGAAATGGATCGGATCGATGCCATAGGCCTTGGCCACCGGCAGGAAAATCGGCGTGCAGATCAGGATCATCGGCGCCAGGTCCATGAAGGTGCCCAGCAGCAGCAACATCACCACGATCATCAACAGCACCATGAACTGGCTGTGCGCGAAGGACTGCAGGAATTCCACCGCCGCCGTCGGCACCTGGAGGTAGGCCAGCAGCCAACCGAACACGGCAGCCGTGGCGATGACGAACAGGATCACCCCGGTGCTGCGCGCGGCATGGATCACCGTCTCGAAGAACTCCCGCCAGCGCAGCTGTCGGTAGAGCACGCTGGTCACCAGCAGCGCGTAGACCACGGCGATCGCCGCGCTTTCCACGGCAGTGAAGATGCCCGCACGGATACCGATGAAGATCAGCGCCACCAGGCCCAGGCCCGGCAGTGCCGAGAACACGCGCAGGGCCACCGCGCGCCAACCCGGGAACACTTCCACGCCATAACCGCGCCGACGGGCCACCACGTAGCCGGTCAGCATCAGCGCAACGGTCATCAACAACGCGGGCACGATGCCGGCGGCGAACAGGTCAGCGATGGAGAGTCCGCCGCCTGCCGCCGCCGAGAACAGGATCAGGTTGTGCGAAGGCGGCACCAGCAGCGCCACCAGCGCTGCGGTGATGCTCACGTTGACGGCGAAGTCGCGGTCGTAACCGCGCTTGACCATCTGCGGAATCATCGTGCCACCAACCGCCGAAACATCGGCGATGGCCGAGCCGGAGACACCACCGAAGAACAGCGAGGACAGGATCGACACCTGGCCCAGGCCACCGCGCATCCGCCCCACCAGCGACGAGGCCAGCGAGATGAGCCGTTCGGAGATGCCACCGCGCATCATGATTTCACCGGCGAAGATGAACAACGGGATGGCGATCAACGAGGCCGAACCGGTGCCCGCCGAGATCTGCTGCACCAGCACGATGGTCGGGATGTCCAGGTACAGCAGGGTGGCCAGCGCAGCGGCGGCCAAAGCAAAGGCAACGGGCACGCCGAGCAGCAGCAGCACGGCGAACACCGCAAAGAGGATGGTGATGCCCATGGTTCAACGATCTCCTTCAGCGTCGGCGTCAGCGGCCTGAGGCGCCGGGGCGCGTAACGCATTCCACGCGCGGTTCAATGCGAATACCACCATCAGGGCGCCACCCAGGGCGAGCGGCAGGTAGTTGATGCTCTGTGGCAATGCCGCACCGGCGGCCTTGACGTCCAGGCCATCGGCCAGCAGGTCCCACGACCACACGGCAATGAATCCGCCGAGGATGGCGATCACCAGCTGCACCAGCACGTCCACCGCCCGACGCAGGCCCTGGCCCATGTACGCGGCGAGCAGGAAGAAGCCGAAATGGCGGTTGGTGTGCACGCCGCATGCGGCGCCCAGGCTCATCGCCGTGGCCAGCAGCAGCAGGGTCACCGGCTCGGTCCAGCTGGGGGAATCATTGATCACGTAGCGGGCAAACACCTGCCAGCCCTGCACCACCACCAGTCCCAGCAGGGCGGCGACGGCGATGTAGATGGCGATGTCGGCGATGCGGTCCAGCACGCGCTGGCCGGGCCCGGCGACGGGGGTCGTCGTATCGGTCATGGCGGGGTCCTCAGGCGAAATCGCGGATGCGGCGGTGGAGCCCGTCCAGCTCTGGTTGCTGCAGGTAGTGCTGCAACAGCGGCTGGGCGGCTTGGCGGAAAGCGGCCATGTCGACCTCGTTGGTCTTCACTCCGTAGTCGACCACGGCGGCGCGGGCGATGTTTTCCGAGGCGTCCCACTGCTCGCGCATGACCTTCACCGAGGCTTTGGCGGTGTCCAGCAGCAGGCGCTGGTCGGCTGGTTGCAACTGCTCGAAGCTGGCACGCGACATCAGCAGCACGTCCGGCGCATAGGAGTGGTCGCTCTGCGACCAGTAATGCGCGGCCTCGAAATGGCGGCTGGAATGGAAGCTGCGCATGTTGTTTTCCGCACCGTCGATCATGTGCGTTTCCATGCCGGAGAAGGTATCGCCCAACGACATCGGTGTGGGATTGGCGCCCAGCAGGCGCATCAGTTGGATGAAGATGTCCGACGAGGCGACACGCAGCTTCAGGCCCTTCAGGTCGGCCGGCGAAACAATCGGGTGCTTGGTGTTGTAGAAACAGCGCGCACCGGAATCATAGATCGCCAGGCCGACCAGGTCGCGGCTGGCGAAACCGGCCAGGACCGTCTCGGCGATGCCACCGTCCAGCGCGGCGCGCATGTGCGCGACCGAATCGAACACATAGGGCAGGCACAGCGCCTGGGTCAGCGGAAAGGCGTTGTTCAGCGCGCCCGAGTACACGCGTGTGATGTCGATGGCCCCAAAGCGGGCCATGTCGATCGCTTCCGATTCCCGGCCGAGCTGGCCCGAATGGTACTGGCGCAGGCGCAGGCGCCCGCCGGTTTCGCGCGCCAGGGTTTCGCCGATCCATTTGACCGCGGTGACCGTGGGATAGTCCGCCACGTGCACATCGGTGGCGGTCAACAGGTGACCGCCGGCTGGCAGTGCACCACTGCCGGCTGAGCAGCCGACGAGCGCCGGCGCGGCGAGCGCGCCGACACTGGTGGCCAGGAACTTTCTACGTGTGATCATCTGCGCCCTCCCGCGCGTGTCAACGTGCTGTCGGGGTCAACCGGCTGGCACGGCCCTGCAGGAAATGTCGCCGAAGCCAGGGAAGCGCACCAGCGCCTGTTGGCCAACGGTGATGTCATGGATGCCGGTGGCATTGCCGGTGGCGATCAGGTCGCCGCGCTTGAGCGGACGCCCGCGCTGGGCCGAACGGGCCAGGGCAAAGGCAAACGCCGTGCGCAGGCCACCGGGCAGGCGCGTGGCACCGCCGGTGCCGACGACTTCGCCGTCGATCAGCGTCTCGGCGCGCAGTTCGGTTTCATCGCGCTGCGTCCAGTTGCTGATCTCCGGGCCCAGCACCAGCCCGTTGTTGTTGCCGAAGTCTGATACCACCACCAGCGGGCCGAGGATGTTGATCGTCGCCAGCGGGCTGCTGGCCACTTCCACACCGATGTACAGGCGCGCGGGCAGCGCTTCTGCCTGTTCCGGGCTCCAGTGGAGCTGATCGGCCGGCGCGTCTTCCAGCAACTCCATCACGTACTCGGCTTCCACGGCGGCAAAGCCACCGACGAACACCGGAATATCGACTGTTCCACCGGTGGCATTTTCGAGCCGACGCTTGAAGATCGGGCCCAGCAGACGGTCATCGCCCGAGGCATCACGGCGCTCGGCGGCGATGTAACCGACTTTCCAGCCGACCACCTGGTCGTCCCACAGGCTGATCGCCTGATCCTGCACCTGGTAGGCCCGGACCAGGTCAGCCGGGATCTGGCCGGGGAAATCGGCCACGGAAGCGCCTTGGCGACGGGCGGTGGTAAAGGCAGTGGCAATGGCCGTGGCCTGTGCGGCCTGTTCCGGAGTCGGCTCCGGTTTGCCGTGTTCGTTGCTCAAGGAGGCTCTCCCGTTGGCGTTGTTGCGCTGCGCATCGACAGCATTCGGATGTCGTGTATATGGTAAACCGGTGTCATGTTGCAATGTGCAGTGCATCACGCGCTGCTCGATGACACGGCCCCAGCCCTCTACCCGTCCGGAGAAACGCTTGTCCCGTCTCGGTTTTCGACCTGTTCTGCTGCTTGTTTCAGTGCTGCTGGCGGTGAGCCCGGCCGGTGCCGCCGAGTCGGCACCGCGCGCGGCCTGCGATGCCCACTGCCTGCCCTTGTGGCCGGTCGGCCAGGTACCGGGGGAAACCGGCCCCGGACAACCGCCGCGCGTGGTCCAGCGCGCGGCGCCG
>DALZLW010000175.1:0-7831 GCA_032007425.1 Stenotrophomonas sp. | reverse complement strand
CCCACCACGAAGCAGGAAAGAAAACGCACAAGCTTTTGCTGTTGCTTTTATTCAATCCCGTTGTGGGCTTGGCGGAGTTCGTGAAGTGTCGGGGGCGGTCGGGGCGGGGACGTGGGGGCGTGTTTCGCCATGGATGGCGAAACGCGAGGCACGCAGGGAGCGGCTCTTGCCGTCCCCCACGTCACCGCCCCGACCGCCCGGCGCGCCCATCAAGAACTTAACCGAGCCACCCACAAACCCCGCCGCTTCACGCGGAAAAACGAATCACCGCACCGGCACCGGAATCGAGCAAAGATCGATATGCCCCGCCGGGCGTTTGTAGAAATCATCCACCCGGTTGCGGCGCGCCTCCACCGTGGCGGCAAACGCCGCCGAGTCCGTCCGCAGCACCTGGATCGGTGTACGTTCGGCCGCCGCCACCTCGCTGGCACGGACAATCCGCACGATCGGCGTGCGTTGCGCAGGATCGGCATAGAAACCCATCGGTGCCGGGCCGCGCGGCAGGGCGCTGAGCAGTTCCATGCCCTTCAGTACGCGACCCACCAGCGTGATGTTGCGGTCCAATTGGCGGGGCGATTGCCCGGTCACCACGTACAACTCAGCGCCGATGCTGCTGTCTTCCTCATTGTTGCGGCCGGCGCCCAGCATGCCGTAGCAGTGCGCCAGCCAGGCCTTGTCCGCGGCTGGATCGCTGCCCACGGGGAATCCGTCGACGAAGCCAGTGGCCGCAGCCCAGCCGTCGCGGTCCGGCAGCGGGGCCAGTGCCAGCCCTTTGGCCGGTCGCTCGAATTCCGCCGGTAGTTTGCGTTCCGCGCTGCCCAACGGCTTGGCCTTGGCGGTGTCGTCGGCATCTGCATCGCCGAACTGGACGACGAAGTTGTCCTGTGCGCGGTAGATGCTGGTGCCGTTCCAGAAGCCTTCGTGGGCCAAGGTCTGGATGTTGTGCACATGGCGCGGGGCGAACTGCGGTGCCAGTTCGATGATCACCCGCCCGGCCGCCAGGTCCATGTAGAGCAGGTTGGCCGCATCCGGTGTGCGCCAGTCGGCGTCGGTCGTGGCATCGAGGATCTGCTGCGGGCTGCGGTAGGCAGGGGCCGCATGGGCGAACAGGGGCAGCACGGCAGACAGGGCAAGCAACAGGACAGAGCGGCGCATGGGATTCCCGGTGGCACGGACAGTGGTCTTGGATTCTGCGTGAATCGGCCGCCACAGGACAGGATGACCAACGGCAGGGATGACCAACGACACATCCACTAGGTTGAACTTACGACTACTGTTTACTTCAACGTAGTGGAGGCGGCCATGGTCGACGAAGACGCGTACCTGAGGAAGTTCCAGAAAGAGCTCAGCGCCGGCACGGTCTCGCTGGCCCTGTTGGCAGTGCTGGCACGCGCACCGGAGCCGATGTATGGCTACCTGATCGCCAAGGCGCTGGAACAGGTGGGTGAGGGCGTGCTCAGCGGCAAGCAGAGTGCGCTGTACCCGGTGCTGCGCAACCTGGAAGCGGGCGGGCTGCTGCACAGCCATGTGGAGCCGTCGAGCAGTGGACCACCGCGACGCTATTACCACATCAATGCGCAGGGACGTGCCGTGCTGGCGCAGTGGATCCAGGCCTGGCAGGCCACCCGCGATTCTGTTGATTCCGTGCTGAAGGGGATAACGCAATGAATGCCAACACCGTTGCAGGCCCGGGCCTGCCCGCCACCATCGCCGAGTATCTGGCGCAATTGAAGCAGGCCTTGCAGGGCGCGGACCCGGCGATGGTCGTTGATGCGCTGTATGACGCCGAAGAATACCTGCGCGCCGAACTGGCGGCACAGCCGGGCCGAAGCGAGGCCGCGGTGATTGCCGATGTGGCCGGCAGCTACGGTGCACCCGACGAGGTCGCCGAAATCTACCGGGAAACCGAGGTGACGGTGAATCGCGCGCTGCGTACGCCGGGCTCGATGTTGGCGGCCAGCACGCCGCCGCCGCTGGGCGAGCGCGGAGCGCCCGTCGGCCGGGTCGGTGAAGGCGAGCCGCCAATGCCCGTGGCGGTGCCACGCTCCTGGTTGGCCCGTTTCTTCGGTGTAGTCGCCGAGCCGCGGACCTATGGCGCGTTGTTCTACCTGTTGTTGAGCGGCGTGACCGGTGCGTTCTATTTCACCTGGGTGGTCACTGGGCTGTCGTTGTCGCTGAGCCTGCTGATCCTGATCATCGGCATTCCGGTGGCCCTGTTGTTCTTTGCCTCGGTGCGTGGCCTGTCTCTCCTGGAAGGGCGGCTGGTGGAAGCGCTGCTGGGCGTGCGCATGCCACGGCGACCACGCTACGCCGATCACAGCCGCGGCTGGCTGCAGCGTATCGGCGACATGTTCAGTGACGGACGTACCTGGTTGACCCTGTTGTACTTCGTGTTGATGCTGCCGTTGGGCATGCTGTATTTCGGCATCACCAGCCTGCTGCTGGGCCTGGCCGCGGTGGCGATCTGGTCGCCGCTGGGCTTGCTGTTCACCGGCTATTACCCGGGCATCTACATTGCCAACGAACAGATCATGCCGGCGTGGTCGACACCGATCATGGGGGCGGTCGGCATCCTCGTGCTGTTGGCCACCTTCCATCTGTGCCGCGGCATCGGCTATCTGCATGGAATGATGGCCAAGCACCTGCTGGTGCGCCTGTAACACCCGCAGTGGTCGGCGCAGGCCGGCCGCTGTTCGGGATGCTTCAGCTGGCCTTGCGGCGCAGCGGCGTGACGCTGCTGCGGCCCTTCTTCGGCTTGGCGGCCACCGGGCCCTCGGCATGGGTGGCAAAGAAATCACGTACCTTCGGGTAGACCACTTCACGCCAGCGGCGACCGCTGAAAATGCCGTAATGGCCAGCGCCTTCGACGATGAAGTGCTCGCGGCGCTCGGCTGCGATGCCGGTGCACAGCGCCTGCGCTGCTTCGGTCTGGCCCAGCCCGGCGATATCGTCCAGCTCCCCTTCGATGCTCAGCAGCGCGGTATCGCGGATCGCCGACGGGTCGACCTTCTCGCCGTTCACTTCCCATTCGCCGCGCGGCAGCAGGAAGTCCTGGAAGACCACGCGGATGGTGTCGAGGTAGTAGCGCGCGGGCATGTCCAGCACCGCGTTGTACTCGTCGTAGAACCGACGGTGGGCGTCGGCGTCGTCGAGGTCGCCCTTGATCAGGTCGGTGTAGAAATCCCAGTGCGAACTGAAGTGGCGACTGGGGTTCATCGACAGGAAGCCGGCGTGCTGCAGGAAACCGGGATAAACCCGGCGGCCGGCGCCCGGGTAGCCCGGCGGCACACTGTGGATGACGTTGTTTTCAAACCACGAAAGCGGATGGGTGGTGGCCAGGTTGTTGACCGCGGTCGGGCTGCAGCGCGCATCGATCGGGCCGCCCATCATCACCAGCGAACGCGGGGTGGGTTCACCACGGCTGGCCATCAGGGACACCGCCGCCAACACCGGTACGGTGGGTTGGCAGACACTGACCACATGCAGGCGCTCCACCCCGAGGTGGCGGATGAACTCCTGGATATAGGCGATGTAGTCGTCCAGGCCAAACTCGCCCGCGCTCTCGGGCACCATGCGCGCATCCACCCAGTCGGTGACGTAGACGCGGTGGTCGCGCAGCAGGGTGCGCACGGTATCGCGCAGCAGGGTGGCATGGTGGCCTGACAGCGGCGCCACCACCAGCACGAACGGCTGGTTGAGCATGGTGTGCAGCTGCTCGGCTTCATTGCTGTGGCGCTTGAAGCGCAGCAATTTGCAGAACGGCTTGGTCACTTCTTCGTGGACCACGATCGGCACGCGCTCGCCGTCCACGTCGATTTCGTTGATGCCCCATTCCGGCTTCTCGTAATCCTTGCCGATACGGTGGAACAACTCGTTCACCGCGGCCAGGCGCTCGGCACCGGGCATCTGCGACCACCAGTGGCCGGGCGTGGTGAAGAAATGGGCATTGGCCTGCGCCTGATGCACCCAAGGGGCCAGCAGGTTGCGGGTCAGTTCGTGCAGTTGATAGAGCATGACGAACCAATATGTATGGTCATATGTTGCCGCGCAGCATAGCCGATCCAGCGCGGGGATGCGTTAAGCCGCCTCAGCGGCCGCCACGCTCCAGCGCGGCGGCTTCTTCGGCCAGCGCCGGACCCAGCCAGCAATGGCTGCCGGCGGCGACGAAACCGGCCCGGCCCAGCATACGCCGGTACCAGGCGGCGGGGCGTGGCTGGAATCCCTCCTGGTCGCCGACGAATTCATCTTCGGCGGTGAAGCTTTCCAGGAAGGCGACCCCGCCGGTCAGTTCGGCCAATCCGGGCAGGCCGGCGCGCAGTTCGCGATCCGGCACATAGTGCATGACGTCCGAACAGACCAGCAGGTCGACGGGGGCGCAGGGACGCAGCCAGGCAAAATCACCGAAGCTGGCCAAGTGCAGGTTGCGGGTGCGACCGTAACGACGCACAGCGTACTCGCTGCTGTCAAAACCGAGATACTCGACTTTCGGACGCAGCTTCAACAGCGGCGCGCGCCACGCCCCTTCGCCGCAGCCGATATCCAGCACGCGGCGCACGGGACGTTCCAGGTAGTACTCGGCCGTGGCCACGGCCAGTGCCACTTTGCGCGCCAACCGTGCGCTGCCGCCGAGGTCGGCGCGGCGGTACCAGTTCTGGAAGTAGGCGGCGTCGTAGGTCTTTTCCATGTACGGGGCTGCGGCTATCGGCGAAAATAGGGCTACATCCTACGCCAGCCGCTGGAGCACGCGCATGCAGTCGTATTTCTGGGTCAAGACCTTCCACCTTGTCTTCGTCGTGGCCTGGATGGCGACCGTGTTCTATCTGCCGCGCATCCTGGTCAACATCGCTGAAACCAGCGGCCAGGCGGCGGTGGTGGAGCGGCTCCAGTTGATGGGCCTGCGCTTGTACCGCTTCGGCCACACCATGTTCGGCCTCGCCTTCGTGCTGGGCCTGGTGCTGTGGCTGGGGTACAAGGTGATCCCGGAATTCCCGACCATGGTCGTGCCGGGTGGCGCTGGTTGGCTGCACGCCAAGCTGGGGCTGGTGGTGGTGCTGCTGGGGTACTTCATCTGGAGCGGGCGCCTGCTCAAGGGCGTGGCCAAGGGCAGGGCGCTGCCTTCTTCGCGGGCACTGCGCTGGATCAATGAGATCCCGCTGCTGGCCTTCATCCCGATCGTGTGGCTGGTGCTGGCCAAGCCGTTCTGAGATATCCGGCCGCGCCAGGCGCGGCCTGTGGCAACGGTGGCGACCGGTGGTCGCCACGGTTTACCGCGGCATCAGGCCGCTTCGTATGCACCGTAGCTGCGCAGGCGCACGTAGCGGCGCGCCAGCAGGTCTTCAGTGGAAAGCGCCTGCAGCGCGTCCAGTTCGCCCAGCAGCACGGCCTTCAGGCGCTTGGCCATCTGGTTCGGGTTGCGATGCGCACCGCCGGTGGGTTCGCGCACGACCTTGTCCACCAGGCCCAGGCTCTTGAGCCGCGGTGCAGTCAGGCCCAGCTGCTCGGCGGCATCCTTGGCCTTGCCGGCGTCCTTCCACAGGATGGAAGCGCAGCCTTCCGGGCTGATGGTCGAATACACGCTGTATTCCAGCATGATCGTGCGGTCGCCGACGCCCAGCGCCAGCGCGCCGCCGGAACCGCCTTCGCCGATCACCGTGCAAACCACCGGGACCTTCAGCTCGGCCATTTCCATCAGGTTGCGGGCGATGGCCTCGGACTGGCCGCGCGACTCGGCATCGATGCCCGGCCACGCGCCAGCGGTGTCGATCAGGGTGAGCACCGGCAGGCCGAAGCGTTCGGCCATCTTCATCAGGCGCAGGGCCTTGCGGTAGCCCTCCGGCTTGGGCATGCCGAAGTTGCGGCGGATTTTCTCCTTGGTGTCACGACCCTTCTGGTGGCCGATCAGCATCACCGAACGGCCATTGATGCGGGCAAGCCCGCCGATGATGGCTTTGTCGTCGGCGAAGGCGCGGTCGCCGGCCAGTTCCTGGAACTCATCACAGATGGTGTTGATGTAGTCCTGGGTGTAAGGGCGGGACGGGTGGCGGGCCAGCTGCAGCACCTGCCAGGAACTCAGGTTGCGGAAGATCTGCGCCGTGCGCAGGCGCAGCTTGTCCTGCAGCGCCCGGACTTCGGCTTCCACGTTGACCGCCGGGCCGGCGCTGGCGCTGCGGAGCTCCTGGATCTTTGCTTCCAGGTCGGCAATGGGTTGCTCGAAGTCGAGGTAATTCGGATTCATCGGAAGCCGTCGCGTGAAGAAGAGGGGAAGTGTAGCCGAATGCGCGTGCAGGTCCCGTACGCCTTCGTCTGGTGAACGAAGGTGCACGGGGAAGGCCTCAGCTGGCCCAGGGCGGGCTGTAGCGCACTTTGACGGTGCGCACGGCCGGATCGGCACGCAACGCCTGCAGCAGGCGTGAATCGATCCGTACCGAGGTCTGGCCGGACACATCGACCATGCCGGCGATACCGCCGCTTTGACCCTGCAGCAGCAGGTCCAGGCGCAGCGGTGTGCGCCCCGGGCGGTGCTGGTCGAGCAGCCCATTCACCCGGTCCCAGACCGGGCGCTGGCGGCGCAGGTCCAGCCGCAGTGACAGTCGCGTGGCGTAGTTGGCGCAGACCTCGTCGAAGTCCCAGACCTGGCGGATGCGCAGCGCGAAGCCGCCATTGAACTCGTCTTCGCGCAGGCCGCCCTTGACGACCAGGATGCGGTCCTTGGTCATCAGGTGGCCGAATTCGGCCATGGCATCGGAAAACGCACTGCATTCCACCCGGCCGCGGCCGTCTTCGAGCTGGATGAAGATCTGGCTTTCGCCCTTGCGGCGGACGCCGACCACCTGGCCGGCCAGCACGGTCTGGACTTCCGGACGCCAGCGTTTTTCACCGCCGCCGCTGTTGCTGTTGGCGCTCCAGATTTTTTCCACCGCCCCCAGGTCGCTGCCGACCAGGTCGCGCACGTCGTCGCGGTGCGGATCAAACGGGTGGCCGCTGAGGTAGAAGCCGAGCGTGTCACGTTCGCCGCCCAGACGCTGCAGCAGCGGCCACTCGTCGGTTTCAGGCAGGTCCAGGTGGATGGCCGGAGTGTCCGGGTCAGGGCCGCCGAACAGCGAGTTCTGGCCTGAAGCACGCTCACGGGCCATCTGCTCGGTGGCCTTGATCACTTCAGGCAACTGCAGCATCAACGAGGCGCGGTTGCGCCCCAGCGCATCGAGTGCGCCACAGTTGATCATCGCCTCCAGGGTCCGCCGGTTGAGCTTGGCAGAGCCGATGCGGCTGCAGAAGTCCAGCATGTCGGTGTAATCGCCGCCGCGCAGGCGCTCTTCGACCACGGCCTCGCAGGCGCCCTGGCCGACCCCCTTGATGGCGCCCAGCCCATACTGGATGGTGTCCGGCGTGGCCGCCTCGAACATATAGGCCGACTGGTTGACCTTGGGCGGCAGCACGGTCAGGCCCAGGTTGCGTACCTCGTCGAGGAAGCCAACGACCTTGTCGGTGTTGTCCATGTCCGAAGACAGCGTGGCCGCCATGAACTCCGCCGGGTAATGGCGCTTGAGCCAGGCGGTCTGGTAGCTGACCAGCGCATAGGCGGCCGCGTGGGATTTGTTGAAGCCGTAGCCGGCGAACTTCTCCATCAGGTCGAAGATCTCGTCGGCCTTTGGGCCGTCGACACCGCCCTTGGCAGCACCCTCGCGGAAGATCTCGCGGTGCTTGGCCATTTCGGCCGGCACCTTCTTGCCCATCGCGCGGCGCAGCAGGTCGGCGCCGCCCAGCGAGTAGCCGCCGACGATCTGCGCCATCTGCATCACCTGCTCCTGGTACACCATGATGCCGTAGGTGT
>DALZLW010000174.1:0-7894 GCA_032007425.1 Stenotrophomonas sp. | reverse complement strand
GCCAGGCCATCGACGCCGGCAACATCATCGTGCGTCAGCGCGGCACCCAGTTCCACCCGGGTACCGGCGTCGGCCTCGGCCGTGACCACACCCTGTTCGCCCTCGTGGACGGCAAGGTGGAGTTCTCGGTCAAGGGTCCGAAGAAGCGTCGCACCGTCAGCGTGGTTTCGGCCGAAGCCTGATCAGGCATTGGCCGGCGCCTGGGCCGCACGGCACGGGAACGCTGTAGAAGAGCCCCGCTTCGGCGGGGCTTTTCGTTGGATTGAGTGGTAAAACGGGCGCTGAGTCCGGTGGCTGGCCGATGGCTGGCACGAATCCCCAAGGCGGCGGCATGCACGCCACGCCCATCGCAGGCATCGAATAATGAAACTGGTAGACGAAGCAGAAATCGAAGTGTTCGCCGGCAACGGCGGCAACGGCTGTATCGGCTTCCGTCGTGAGAAGTTCATCCCCCTCGGTGGGCCGGATGGTGGCGACGGTGGCAACGGCGGCAGCGTGTGGATCCGCGCCGACGAAAACCTCAACACCCTGGTGGACTTCCGCCATGAGCGGATTTTCCGTGCCCAGCGTGGCGAGAATGGCATGGGCCGCCAGGCTTACGGCAAGGGCGGCGAAGACCTGACGATCACCGTGCCGGTCGGCACCACGGTCATCAACGTGGCCACCGACGAAGTGATCGGCGACATGACCCAGCACGGCGATCGCCTGCTGGTGGCCAAGGGCGGCAAGGGCGGCCTGGGCAACATGCATTTCAAGAGCTCCACCAACCGTTCCCCGCGGCAGGCGCTGCCGGGTGAGCCGGGTGAGGAGCGCAGCCTGAAGCTGGAGCTGAAGCTGCTGGCCGACGTAGGCCTGCTGGGCTTCCCCAATGCGGGCAAGAGCACCCTGATCCGTGCGGTGTCGGCGGCGACGCCGAAGGTGGCCGACTACCCGTTCACCACGCTGTACCCCAACCTGGGGGTGGTGAAGGTGGAGAACTACCGCAGCTTTGTCATCGCCGACATCCCCGGCCTGATCGAGGGTGCGGCCGATGGTGCTGGGTTGGGTGCGCAGTTCCTGCGACACCTGCAGCGCACCCGCCTGCTGCTGCATCTGGTGGACATCTCGCCGATGGAGGGTGGGGTAGAAGGCATTTCGCCGGTGGAGCAGGTGCGTGCGATCGAGCGCGAGCTGGAAAAGCATGACCCGGAACTGCTGGCCAAGCCGCGTTGGCTGGTGCTGAACAAGGCCGACCTGATGTTCGAGGACGAGGCCAAGGCTGCGGCCGAACAGATCGTCGCCGAGCTGGGTTGGCAGGAGCCGTGGTTCCTGGTTTCGGCACTCGGCCGTGAAGGCACGTTCCCGATCATGAGCCGCGTGATGGCGTTCTTCGACCGGCAGAAAGAAGACGAGCTCGAAGCGCGTCACGCCGCGGGCGAGTAAGCGCGGCCAGCGGCAGCGCCGGGGCTTGCCTGGCGGGACGTGTCACAGTGCTGACGCCGGGCGATGCCCGGCGTTTTTTTTGCCCCGCATTATCGAGTCATGGGCTGCTCTTCGCGCCGCGCTCGCCGAGCATGACCCGGCGCTGCCTCGAACCGGTGCTGACGATTCCGGGTGGGCGCCAACCGTTGATCGGACGATCCCGCAGGCAACAAAAAACCCGGCCGAAGCCGGGTTTTCAGCGAACCGCCGGGACCAGGGCCCCGGCAATCACGATGCATCAGGCGGCCTTGAGGGCCTTGATGCGATCGTTCAGGCGGCTCTTGTGACGAGCAGCCTTGTTCTTGTGGATCAGGCCACGCGCGCTGAAGCGATCCAGGATCGGCTGGGCAACGATGAAGGCGGCTTCGGCGCCGGCGGCATCGTTGGCGTCCAGCGCCTTGATCACTTTCTTGACAGCGGTGCGCAGCATCGAGCGCTGAGCCACGTTGCGCGCGTTGCGCACGACGGTCTGCTTGGCGCGCTTCTTGGCGGACTTGATATTGGCCACGGTGGTGGTTTCCTGAAAAAATCGGTGTTATGGGAACAGCAAGCTGGATAGTATGATGACCTGAAATATCTACGTCAAGTCGATTGTCAAGAGGAACGTGGTGTGAGTTCACCCAAGATGTTGCGGGGCCTGCTGTCGTTCAGCAGCATGACGATGGTTTCGCGGGTGCTGGGCCTGGTGCGCGACCAGGTCATCACCACCACGTTCGGTACCAATGCGGTGACCGATGCGTTCTGGGTGGCCTTCAGGGTACCCAATTTCCTGCGGCGGTTGTTTGCCGAGGGCTCGTTCGCCACGGCCTTCGTGCCGGTGTTCACCGAGGTGAAGGAAACCCGCAGCCATGCCGAGCTGCGCGAATTGATGTCCCGCGTGGCCGGCACGCTGGGCGGGGTGCTGCTGGTGGTCACCGCGCTGGCGCTGATCTTCGCCCCACAACTGGCCAGTCTGTTTGCCAGTGGGGTCGATACCGACCCGGCCAAGCACGGCCTGCTGGTCGATCTGTTCCGGCTGACCTTCCCGTTCCTGCTGTTCGTCTCGCTGACCGCGTTGGCGGGCGGGGCCCTGAACAGCTTCCAGAAGTTCGCGATGCCGGCGCTGACCCCGGTGATCCTCAACCTGTGCATGATCGCTGGCGCGCTGTGGCTGGCGCCGCGGCTGGGCGGCACCCCGGAAAAACAGATCCTGGCGCTGGGTTGGGCGGTGCTGGCCGCCGGCATGCTGCAGTTGCTGTTCCAGCTGCCCTCGCTGAAGGGCATCAACCTGCTTACCCTGCCGCGCTGGGGCTGGCGGCACCCGGGCGTGCGCAAGGTGCTCACCCTGATGATCCCGACCCTGTTCGGCTCGTCGGTGGCCCAGATCAACCTGCTGCTGGACACCGTGATCGCGGCCAAGCTGACCGATGGCTCGCAGTCCTGGCTGTCGCTGGCCGACCGGTTCCTGGAGTTGCCGCTGGGCGTGTTCGGCGTTGCGCTTGGCACGGTCATCCTGCCCGCCTTGGCCCGCCATCACGTCAGCACCGACCGCCGCGGTTTTTCCGATGCGCTGGACTGGGGCCTGCGCACCACCCTGCTGATCGCCGTTCCGGCCATGCTGGGCCTGGTCCTGCTGGCTGAACCGCTGATCGCGACCCTGTTCCAGTACCGCCAGTTCACCGCCTTCGATACGCAGATGACCGCCTTGTCGGTGTACGGCCTGAGCCTGGGCCTGCCGGCCTTCGCCCTGCTCAAAGTGGTGCTGCCGGCCTTCTACGCCCGCCAGGACACCCGCACCCCGGTGCGTGCCGGGGTGGTCGCACTGGTGGCCAACATGGTGTTCAACTTCGTCCTGTTGGCGATCCTGTACCAGCTGATGGTGCCCGATGCGCTCAAGGCCGAGGGCGTGATGGCCGCCCTGGGCAAACATCCCGGCTTGCATTTGGCACTGGGCATCGCCAGCGCCATGTCCAGCTACCTGAACCTGGGCCTGCTCTGGTATTGGCTGGGCAAGACCGACGTGTACCAGCGGCGGCCGGGCTGGGGCGGCTACAGCCTACGCCTGCTGCTGGCCTGTGCGGCCATGGTGGCGGTGCTGCTGGTCCTGCTGCACTGGCTGCCGGGCTTCACCGGCATGGACAAATGGCATCGCATCGGCGGGCTGGCCCTGCTGGTCGGCGGTGGCGGCCTGACCTACCTGTTGGCGATGCTGGCACTGGGCTTCCGCCTGCGCGACCTGCGCGGGCATTGATCGTGGCTCATGGCGGCTATACTTCGGGGTTATCACCATTGAAGCGGCGGCCCCGGGCGGGCTGGACCAGGAGTAGATGAGCAGGCTGTTCAGAAGCGTAGAAGGCGGGGTGTTGTTCCCCGCAGGCAGCGTGGTCTGCATCGGAGCATTCGATGGCCTCCACCGGGGCCATCGTGCGCTGGTGCGGCATGCGGTTGCCCGTGCGCGCGCGCTGGGCGTGCCGGCCGTGGCGGTGACCTTTGAACCGTTGCCTCGGGAGTTCTTTGCCCAGGGCAAGCCGCCGGCACGGCTGACCCTGGCCCGCAGCAAGGTCGCCATGTTGCGCGAGCTGGGCGCGGACGCCGTGGGACTGCTGCGTTTCGATGCGCACATGGCCGCCATGCCGGCCGAAGCCTTCGTGCAGCAGTTGCTGGCCCACCGCCTGCAGGTGCGCGAAGTATGGATCGGTCCGCAATTCCAGTTCGGCCACCGCCGCGGTGGCGACCTGGCCCTGCTGCAGGCCATGGGCGCCGAACTGGGCTTCAGCGCCAACGAAATCGATCCGGTCGACCTGCACGGCGAGCGCATTTCCAGCACCCGCATCCGCCAGTTGCTGCACGACGGCGACTTCCGCCAGGCGGCCGATCTGCTGGGTCGTCCCTATGCCATCAGTGGG
Organism: Stenotrophomonas sp.; assembly: GCA_032007425.1. GTDB lineage: Bacteria > Pseudomonadota > Gammaproteobacteria > Xanthomonadales > Xanthomonadaceae > Stenotrophomonas. The sequence continues at coordinate 3,548 of DALZLW010000174.1, read as the reverse complement.
CGGGTGGTGCGCGGGCAGCAGTTGGGCCGCACGCTGGGCTTCCCCACCGCCAACCTGCGCTTCCCCAGGACCCCGGCGCTGTCGGGCATCCATGCCACGCTGGTGCACGGGGTGTTCGAACAGCCCTGGCCGTCGGTGTCCAGTTTCGGCACCCGACCCACCGTGGACGGCATCGAGCCGCTGCTGGAAGCGCACCTGTTTGATTTCCAGGGCGATCTGTATGGTCGCCATATCGAAGTGGAATTCATCGCCAAGCTGCGCGATGAAGTGAAGTTCAACGATCTGGCGGCACTCACCGACCAGATGCACCGCGACGCCGACCAGGCGCGCGCCATTCTTTCCGAACATAGATTGCGAGCGACCGCGTGAGCCAGGATTACAAAGCCACCCTTCATCTGCCGGCCACCGAGTTCCCGATGCGCGGCGACCTGCCCAAGCGCGAGCCGGGCATCCTGGCGCGCTGGGAAGAGCAGGGGCTGTACGCGCAGTTGCGTGAAAACGCCGCCGGCCGCCCGCTGTTCGTGCTGCACGACGGCCCGCCCTATGCCAACGGCCAGATCCACCTGGGCCATGCGGTCAACAAGATCCTCAAGGACATCATCGTCAAATCGCGCTACCTGGCCGGTTTCGATGCGCCGTACGTGCCGGGCTGGGATTGCCACGGCCTGCCGATCGAAATCGCGGTGGAAAAGAAGTGGGGCAAGGTCGGCACCAAGCTCGACGCGGCCGCGTTCCGGCAGAAGTGCCGCGAATACGCCGAAGAGCAGATCGAGCTGCAGCGTCGCGACTTCAAGCGTCTGGGTGTCACCGGTGACTGGGACAACCCGTACAAGACCCTGAGCTTCGATTTCGAAGCCAATGAAATGCGCGCGCTGGCCAAGGTGATCGACAACGGCCACCTGCTGCGCGGCGCCAAGCCGGTGTACTGGTGCTTCGACTGCGGCTCGGCGCTGGCCGAGGCGGAAATTGAGTACCAGGACAAGGTGTCCCCGGCCATCGACGTGGCCTACACCGCGCGCGACAGCCAGGCGCTGGCGGCCAGTTTCGGCGTCAGCCTGCCTGCGGGCGTGGAAGTGGCAGTGCCGATCTGGACCACCACCCCGTGGACCCTGCCGGCCTCGCTGGCGGTGTCGCTGGGTGCTGAAATCGAATACGCGCTGGTCGAAGGCCCGGACCACGACGGCCGGCCGCGCTGGCTGGTGCTGGCCTCGGCGCTGGCCGAACGATCGCTGGCCCGCTATGGCGTGAGTGAGTTGGTGGTGCACGGCCGTGCGCCGGGCGCGGCGCTGGAAAACCAGTTGCTGGCCCATCCGTTCTACGCCGAGCGCGATATCCCGCTGCTCAACGGCGAACACGTGTCCGACACCGATGGCACCGGCGCGGTACACACCGCCCCCGGCCACGGCCAGGAAGACTATGCGGTCAGCCTGAAGTACGGCCTGGTGGAGAAGTACAACGCCGGCCAGATCAATCCGGTCGATGGCGCCGGCGTGTACCTGCCGTCCACCCCGCCGGCAGGCGACGTGGTACTGGCTGGCCAGCATATCTGGAAGGCACAGGCGCTGATCGTGGACGTGCTGCGTGCCAGTGGCGCGCTGCTGGCCTTCCATGAAATCACCCACAGCTACCCGCATTGCTGGCGGCACAAGAAGACCCCGCTGGTGTTCCGCGCCACCCCGCAGTGGTTCATTTCCATGGACAAGGCCAACCTGCGCGACGACGCCCTGGCGGCGATCGACACCGTCGGCTGGTTCCCCAGCTGGGGCAAGGCGCGCATCGCCAGCATGGTCGAAGGCCGACCGGACTGGACCATCTCGCGCCAGCGTACCTGGGGCGTGCCGATTGCCCTGTTCATCCACCGCGAAACCGGTGAGCCGCACCCGCGCAGCACCGAACTGATGCGTCAGGTGGCTGACCGCGTGGAAGCCGAAGGCATCGATGTCTGGTATTCGCTGGATGCCAGCGAGCTGCTGGGTGAAGACGCTGCGCAATACGAAAAAGTCACCGACATCCTCGATGTCTGGTTCGATTCGGGCGTCACCCACGAAGGCGTACTGGCCGCGCGTGGCTTTGGCAAGCCGGCCGACCTGTACCTGGAAGGCTCGGACCAGCACCGCGGCTGGTTCCAGTCCTCGCTGCTCACCGGCGTGGCCATCGACAAGGCGGCCCCTTACAAGCAGTGCCTCACCCACGGGTTCACCGTGGACGAGCACGGCCGCAAGATGTCCAAGAGCCTGGGCAACGGTATCGAGCCGCAGGACATCATGAAGACGCTTGGCGCGGACATCCTGCGCCTGTGGATCGCCTCGGCCGACTACAGCAACGAGATGTCGCTGTCGCAGGAAATCCTCAAGCGCAACGCCGATGCCTACCGGCGCCTGCGCAATACCGCGCGCTTCCTGCTCGGCAACCTGGACGGCTTCGACCCGGCCCAGCATCGGGTGGCCCCGGCCGACATGGTCGCGCTGGACCGCTGGATCGTGCATCGCGCCTTCGAGGTGCAGGAGAAGATCAAGGCGGCGTACACCGGCTACAACATGGCCGAGATCGTGCAGCTGCTGCTGAACTTCTGCAGCGTGGATTTGGGCTCGGTATACCTGGATGTCACCAAGGACCGCCTGTACACCATGCCGGTGGACTCGCGCGGCCGCCGCTCGGCGCAGACCGCGATGTACCACATCGCCGAAGCGTTCACGCGCTGGATCGCGCCGATCCTGAGCTTCACCGCCGATGAGCTGTGGGGGTACCTGCCGGGCGAGCGCAAGGAGAATGTGCTGTTCGCCACGTGGTACGAGGGCCTGGCCCCGTTGCCGGCCGACGCACCGCTCAACGCGACCGATTTCGACCAGCTGCTGGCCCTGCGCGAGCAGGTCGCCAAGGTGCTTGAGCCGATGCGCGCCAACGGTGCGATCGGTGCGGCGCTGGAAGCGGAGATCACCGTCGCCGCCGATGCCGAGACCGCCGCGCGCTGGCAGCCGCTGGCCGAGGAGCTGCGCTTCCTGCTGATCAGTGGTGACGTGCAGGTGCGCCCGGCGACCACCGATGAGGTGTTCGTCAGCGCCCAGCCGACCGCAAAGCAGAAGTGCGTGCGCTGCTGGCATTACCGCGCCGATGTCGGCTCGGTCGCTTCGCATCCGGAACTGTGTGGCCGCTGCGTGACCAACATCGATGGGGCCGGCGAAGACCGGCGGTGGTTCTGATGGCCGCCGCCCGTCCGCGTCCGAACGCGCTGATCTGGCTGCTGCTCTCGGCGGCGATCATCATCGCCGACCAGTGGAGCAAGGCCTGGGTGCTGTCCAGCCTGCCCGAGTACGAGCCGGTGGTCGTCATCGAGGGCTTCTGGAACTGGTACCGCACCTACAACACCGGTGCCGCATTCAGCTTCCTGAGCGATGCCGGTGGCTGGCAGCTGTGGTTCTTCACCGCACTGGCGGTGGGCATCAGCGGACTGATGGCCTACTGGATGTGGGGCACCGCGCGCGGTGCCTGGCGCAGCGCCGTGCCTTACGCGCTGGTGATCGGCGGGGCGATCGGCAACGTGATCGACC
>DALZLW010000173.1:0-7900 GCA_032007425.1 Stenotrophomonas sp. | reverse complement strand
CCCGTGCACGCGCCCGCGCCCGCGCCGCAGCACAGCGATAGCGACCACGCCAGCCTGGCAACCAGCCGCCCAGCGACCTGGCAGGACCTGCAGGCACAGGCCCAACTGCCGCCCAACAGTGGCGGCCGCCAGCAGCAGCGTCGCGCCACCGAGCGCAGCTCACGCTGGCTGCGGCTGCGCTGCGGGCAACAGCCCTACGCACTGGAGCTGCTGAAGGTACGGGAAGTGGTGTTGCCAGTGCCGTTGCTTCCCTTGCGCGGCACTCCGGCCGCCATGCTGGGGATCATGAACCTGCGCGGGCAGGTGGTGCCGGTGATCGACCTTGGCGTGCACCTTGGCGCCACTGCTACCGGAAACGATGCCCAGACCCGCATCGTGGTGCTTGAAGAAAACGGTGAAATCATGGGCCTGCGCGTGTCCGCGGTCGACGATGTCACCAACATCGCCGACTCGCAGATCGAGCCGCCAGACACCGCACGCATCTGCCGCATCAGCAATGATGTGTTCCGCGGCGTGGCGCGCCTGCAGCAGCGTCCGATCATCCTGCTGGACGCTGCGCGGTTGCTGGGCGGCCCGTGATCGCCCCCGTAGAATGGTCGCCGTCGCAGCGGCACGCCTGTGACAAGATGCCCCTAAAGAATCCGCGGACGCCGCCGCTATGGAATCTGGAACCGTTTGTCCGGAGCAACAATGAGTACTGTGGACCTGGGTGATGACCTCGGCATCGAGGGCAGCACCGAGCTTAAAAGCCGCCTGGCACCGCTGCTGGCGCAGGCCGCGCCGGTGGTGCTGGATGCCAGCCGCGTGAGCCGTGTCCACACCGCCTCCATGCAGGTGTTGTGCGCTCTGGCCAGGGACCGCCGTGCCGCCGGCCTGGAAACCCGGTTCCAGGACTGCACCGCCACTTTTTCCGATGCCGCGCGCCTGCTCGGCATCAGCCAGGTCCTCGGCCTGGCCGCACCCAATGACATCCTGAATTCTGTGGAGACTGCTGCATGAGCGCACGTATCTTGGTGGTGGACGATTCGGCGTCGATGCGCCAGATGGTGTCCTTCGCCCTTACCTCGGCCGGCTTTTCCGTCGAAGAAGCCGAGGACGGAGCCGTAGCCCTCGATCGCGCCCGTGGCCAGCGGTTCAACGCCGTGGTCACCGACGTCAACATGCCGAACATGGACGGCATCGCGCTCATCCGCGAACTGCGCCAGTTGGCCGAGTACAAGTTCACCCCGCTGCTGATGCTGACCACCGAATCGGCCGCCGACAAGAAATCGGAAGGCAAGGCCGCTGGTGCGACGGGCTGGCTGGTCAAGCCGTTCAACCCGGAACAGCTGGTGGCAACCGTACAGAAAGTACTGGGCTGAGCCTGGCACCCCGCCGCGACCTGCCGTCTATTTCCACGGACCTGACCTGACATGAGCATGGACCTGCAACGTTTCCACGCCACCTTCTTCGAAGAAAGCCGCGAAGGCCTGGATGCGATGGAGGCCGGGCTGCTGGCATTGGAGTCCGGCCAGCAGGATCCAGAGGTGATCAACTCGGTGTTCCGCGCAGCGCACTCGATCAAGGGCGGTGCCGGCACCTTCGGTTTCGATGCGATCGCCAGCTTCACCCACGTGCTGGAAACGCTGCTCGACGAACTGCGTTCGGGCAAGCGCGCCCTGGAAGGCAATGCCGTGGACGCGATGCTGTCCTCGGTGGACGTGCTGCGCGCGCTGCTGCGTGAAGCAGAACACGGGCAGGCGGCGGATCCGGCCGCAGTGGCCGCAGTGTCGCAGCGCCTGGAAGCCGTGCTCGATGGCAGCGCCTCCGGCAATGCCGCCAAGAGCAGCAGCGCCGAAGCGATTCCCGAAGCGTGGCAGATCGGTTTCACTCCCGCGCCGTCGCTGTTCATGAGCGGCAATGATCCGCTGCGCATCATCCGCGAGCTCGAACACCTCGGCCCGCTCAGCGTGACGGCACGCATCGAACGCCTGCCCGCGCTGGCCGCACTGGACCCCCTCGAGGCCCATCTGGCCTGGGACCTGGGTCTGGTAGGACGGATCCCGCGCAGCCAGATTGAAGACACCTTCGCCTGGGTCGTCGATGATTGCGAGCTGGACATCCGTCCGGCCGCCCCGGCCAGCCTTGCCGTCGCCCCGTCAACACCTGTTGCTCCGCCAGCGACGGTGGCAACCGCTCCCGCTGCGACCCAAGCAGACACAGCGCCCGCGGTGGCCGCCGGCACGGCCGCACCCGGCCCGGGCTCCACGGCTGCCAGCGGCACCACCGGCGGCAACCAGGACGCGGAAACCTCGATCCGGGTGAGCGTGGACAAGGTCGATGCCCTCATCAACCTGGTCGGCGAGCTGGTCATCACCCAGGCCATGCTCAAGCAGGTCTCCACCGCGATCGATCCGGTGATGGCCGAACAGCTCTTCGCCGGACTGGACCAGCTGGAGCGCAACACCCGCGACCTGCAGGAAGCGGTGATCGGCGTGCGCATGTTGCCGGTCGATGCGGTGTTCCGCCGCTTCCCGCGCCTGGTCCGCGACCTGTCTTCGCGGCTGGGCAAGCACGTTCGCCTGCGTACCGTCGGCGAAGGCACCGAACTGGACAAGGGCCTGATCGAAAAGATCGCCGATCCGCTGGTGCACCTCGTGCGCAACTCCATCGACCACGGCCTGGAAATGCCCGACGTGCGCCGCGACAGCGGCAAGGACGAGACAGGCACGATCACCTTGGCAGCCTCCCACCAGGGTGGCCATATCGTGATCGAAGTCAGCGACGATGGCCGCGGCCTGAATCGCGAACGCATCCTCGCCAAGGCGGCCGAGCGCGGCCTGAACGTGCCCGAGAATCCGACCGACAACCAGGTCTGGGACCTGATCTTCCAGCCGGGCTTCTCCACCGCCGATGCAGTGACAGACCTGTCCGGCCGTGGCGTGGGCATGGACGTCGTCCGCCGCAACATCCAGGCGCTGGGCGGCGAAGTGCAGATCGAAAGTCGTGCCGGTCATGGCACGCGCACCCTGATCCGGCTGCCGCTGACGCTGGCGATCCTCGACGGCATGACCGTGGCCGTTTCCGGCGAAACCCTGATCCTGCCGTTGGCCTATGTGCTCGAGGCCCTGCAGCCACAGGCTGCCGACATCCGCACGATGGCCGGCGAAGGCCGGGTGTTGCGGGTTCGAGGCGAGTACCTGCCCATCCTGTCGCTGAGCGACTACTACGGCTACGGCGCACGCAGCAACGCCGATCCGCTGGTCGTCGTGGTCGAGGGCGATGGCCAGAAGATCGCCCTTGAAGTGGACGAACTGGTGGGCCAGCAGCAGGTCGTGGTGAAGAACATCGAGAACAATTACCGCCGCATCAGCGGCGTGTCCGGCGCCACCATCCTGGGTGACGGCCGGGTGGCACTGATCGTGGACGTTGGCGGCCTCGTCCGTTCGTTGCGCGTCCCGCAAGCCGCCTGATCAGACCGCGCAACCAAGGCGGGCACGGCCATGCCGTGCCCGCCTGACGCACTTTGTAAACGCGTTCATCATTTTGGCGCACAGCAAAGTGTGAAACCAGCGTGAAAGACTTCAAGTTGTTTTCGCGCACGCCGTTATCCATCGAACCACCCGGTCGAGTTCCGTCATGGATACAGCATCCGCCGACGCCGTTCCCGTCCCACCGCGGCGCTGGCGCGCCACTGCCGGCCTGTGCCTGCTCGCTGCCTGGCTGCGCTGGACCGCGCCAGCGCTCTGGCAGCAGCAGCTTGACACCCCTTCGATCTGTGAGCCACGTCCCAACTGACGTCTTTACGTTCCAGCAACGACAGCCCCTGCCCTGCCCATGCCGACCAATGGAGTAACGCGCATGACCGCACAGCCACGTACTGCTGATTCTTTCGTAGGTCACGAAACCGCCCCCTTCCTGCAGGCCATGATGGCCCAGGCCGATCGCCTGTTCCTCGGCGTCACCGCCCTTCTCGGACTGGCCTCGCTGCTGCTTGCCTTCCACCATGGCCACTGGACGCCGTTCTACGCCGTTACCCTGCCGACCCTGGCGGTGGTCGCCGCGCAGATCCACCTGCTCCCCGGCACCCGCCTGTCACGCTGTACCCTGGCCCTGGGTTGGATGGTGCTGTCCGCCACGCTGATCCACCAGACCAATGGCCTGCTGGAAACCCATTTCACGGTGATCGTGCTGATCGCCCTGCTGCTGTACTACCGTGACTGGCGCCCGTTGGCCTTGGCTGCGGCCACCATTGCCGTCCATCACGTCGTGTTCTTCGTCCTGCAGAGCCGAGGCCTGCCCTACCCCGTGTTCAGTGCCGGCAGTGGCATCGGCGTGCTGGCCCTGCATGCCGGCTACGTGGTCATTGAGACCAGCCTGCTGGTCGTGATGGCCATCCAGATGCGCCGCCAGTTACTGCTGCTCGGCCACGATCCGCGCCAGTTGGCACAGCTTGCCCGCGGCGTGGCCGCCGACCAGCCACTGCCGGCCGGCATCCATGCCGAACAGTTCCCTGCCGAATCGCTGGCCCGCACCCTGGTGCAAAGCAGCGTGCACCTGCTGCAGCGCCGCCAGCGTGAACAGGATGCGCTGGGTGAGACCCTGCGCATCCGCGCCGCACTGGACGATGTCACCACCAACGTGATGATTGCCGACCGCGACCGCAACATCGTCTTCGTCAATCGTCCGCTGCGCCACATGCTGGCCAGTGCCGAGGCCGACCTGCGCAAGGACCTGCCGCACTTCAATGCCGCCGAACTGATCGGCCGCAACATCGACATCTTCCATCGCAACCCGGCCCACCAGGCCAAGCTGCTGGACACCCTGCAGGGAACCTGGCGCGCACAGATCCACATCGGCGGCCGGGTGATGCGGCTGATCGTCAACCCCATCGTCGGCGAGGACGGCCAGCGCCAGGGCTTCGTCGTGGAATGGGCCGACCGCACCGTCGAAGTCCACGTCGAAGCCGAGCTGGCCCGCATCGTCCAGGCCGCCGCCAGCGGTGATTTCAGTGGTCGGGTCAGCACCGAAGGCAAGGAAGGCTTCTTCCTGCAGCTGGCCGGCCAGCTCAATACCCTGCTCGACACCAATGCCGCCAGCATCGAACAGATCTCCAGCCTGCTGTCCTCGCTGTCCCGCGGCGACCTGCGCGCGCGCATGCAGGGCAACTTCGAAGGGGTCTATGCGCGCATCCGCGACGATGCCGACGCGACCATCGACCAGCTGACCACGATCATTTCCGGTATCCAGGCCGCATCCAGCCGGATCAACAACGCCGCCAGCGAGCTCGCCCAGGGCAACGACCAGTTGGCCAGCCGCACCGAATCGCAGGCCGCCAGCCTCGAGGAAACCGCCGCCACCATGGAGGAACTGACCGCCACGGTGCGGCAGAATGCCGAACACGCCCGCGCCGCAAACCAGCTGGCCAGTGGCGCGGCCGAGATCGCCTCCGTCGGCGGCGATGTCGTCGGCCAGGTGGTGGATACCATGTCGGCGATCCAGACCTCGTCGCGGCGCATCGCCGAGATCATCACCGTGATCGACGGCATTGCGTTCCAGACCAACATCCTGGCCCTCAACGCCGCCGTGGAAGCCGCGCGCGCCGGTGAGCAGGGCCGTGGCTTCGCCGTGGTCGCCAGCGAAGTGCGCACCCTGGCGCAACGCTCGGCCGATGCCGCGCGGCAGATCAAGGCGCTGATCGAAGATTCAGTGGGCAACGTCAGCCACGGCGCCACCCTGGTGCAACGCGCAGGCAGCACCATGGGGCAGATCGTGCAGTCGGTGCAGCAGGTCAACCAGATCATGGCCGAGATCGCCGCCGCCTCGCAGGGACAGAGCGCGGGCATCGAACAGGTGAACCAGAGCATCACCCAGATGGACACCAACACCCGCCAGAACGCCACCCTGGTCGAAGATGCCACCCATGCCACGCACGCCATGAGCCAGCAGGCCAGCGAACTGGCGCAGGCGGTGTCGCGCTTCCAACTGGCCGAAAGCAGCGACGACGACGCGCAGGCGCAACTGTTGCAACGCATGCGACGACTGGCAGGCGCCGGACACTGACCGAGCCCCCCCCCCCTCGCGCAGGGGGTTCATTTTCCCGCCACAACGCCGATAATCGAGCAGGCTCCGCACCAACCGGTGCGGACACACGATCGATGATGCAGGCCCATGTCCGAAGGCAGTACCCACCCCAGCGCTGCCACGGCAGGCGACGCAGATGATTCCGACGCACGCTTCCTGGTGCGCAACCCCCAGCAGGTACGGCAGCTGCTCAGGGCCTTGATCGACAAGCGCGCGCTCATCACCGCCCACGTCGGTGGTCGCGACCAGAGCTTCACCAGCGCCCTGCTGGAAGTCGACGATGACAGCGAGACGGTACTGCTGGACGGCAGCGCACAGGAAGCCAGCAACCGCGCGGCCGAGCAGGCCGGGCACCTGCTGTGCTTCGCCCAGCTGGACCAGGTCCTGGTGCGCTTCCGCATCGACGCGCCGCAGCGCGAGCAACAGGACCGGCACGTGGCCTTCCGCGCTGCGATACCGCAGGAAGCGGTTCACCTGCAACGTCGCGAACTCTATCGCCTGCAGACCCCGATCACCGACTCGCCGCAACTGGTGCTGCCACCCACCGCCGAGCGCGCCGATGCCGTGGCCATGCGGGTGGTCGACATCAGTGGTGGCGGACTGGCCGTGACCCTGCCGCAGGACAGTGCCGTCGTCAGCCTGCAACGCCGCTACAAGGGCGAACTCTCCCTGCCCGAAGGACCGGACCTGGCCATCAGCCTGGTCGCCTGCAACACCCGCGAACTGAAACTGGCCAATGGCATCCAGGCCCTGCGCGTCGGCTTCCGGTTCGACGACCTGCCGCGCGGCGGCGACAACGCAATCCAGCGCTACATCTTCCGCATCGACCGCCAGCGCAACGCGCGCAAGAACGGCGACACCTGAGCGCCGGCCTGCCCTGTGCCGGCCTGCCCTGCGCGGACCAGCGCAGCAGCATTAAAGTCGCGCCGCCCGCAGCCGATACCCCCTGTGACTCCGTGAATCCCGGCTCCAGGACCCCTCGATGAACGACCAGACCCCCGCCTCCCTCCGCACCGGCGGCGAGTTCCTCAGCTTCACGCTCGGCCAAGAGCACTACGGCGTGGACATCCTCAAGGTCCAGGAAATCCGTGGCTACGATGCCGTCACCCGCGTGCCTGATGCACCGGACTACATCAAGGGCGTCATCAACCTGCGTGGCACCATCGTGCCGGTGATCGACCTGCGGCTGAAGCTGCGCCTGGAAAATGCGCGCTACGACGCCTTCACCGTGATGATCGTGCTCAATGTCGAAAACCGCGTGGTCGGCATCGTGGTGGACAGCGTTTCGGACGTGATCCCGCTGACCGCCGAACAGATCCGGCCCACGCCGGAGTTCGGCGCGGCGGTGGACACGCGCTTCATCTCCGGCATCGGCACCCAGGAAGACCGCATGCTGATCCTGCTCGATATCGAGACGCTGCTCGACAGCGCCGACATCGGCCAGCCGGCCAGCGAAGACGCCGTCGCCTGATCGTCACCTTTTTTCAACATTTCCCTCAAGAAGCCTCCATCACGGCCGATAGCCGTGTGTGGACCCGCCGGCGAAGGAACGCATCTGGCCGGGCCGTACCGTCCCCATTCCCGGAGAACCGTTGATGAAGTCCCTGCTTGCCTTTGCCTCCGCCACGCTGCTGGCCACCACCACCTTCGCCGCCGCAGCCCAGTCGGCGATGATTCCGCCGGAACTGGCCCCGCGCCAGGTGGGCAAGGAAGGCATGGTCTGCGGCAAGGTGGAAAAGGCCCGCTACGCCGAAGGCTCCGAAGGCCAGCCGACCTTCCTGCACATGGGCGGCGCCTTCCCGCGCCACACCTTCTCGGCCCGCATCGCCGGCGCCAA
>DALZLW010000172.1:0-8031 GCA_032007425.1 Stenotrophomonas sp. | reverse complement strand
CGTCGCGGCGGTCGCTGCCGGGCGCCTGCACGGCGCTGCCGTCGTGCCTCCGACACCGGCGCAGCCTCCCCCCGAATGGCCGCGCGGGCGTGCGCGGCGTGTGGAGTCAACGATGAAACTGCAATCCCGGATCCTGTCATTGGCGGTGCTCGCCGCTCTGCCGTCACTGGCCAATGCCGACACGGCGGCCAACGCGCTGGACACGGTGCTGGTCACCGCGACCCGCACCCCGATCGCGCTGGAAGACAGCCTGAGCCCAGCCCAGGTGATCGACCGTGCCAGCATCGAGGCCAGCCAAGCCACTTCGCTGCAGGATCTCCTGCGTGGCCGGGCCGGCATCAACCTGACCAACAGCGGTGGACTGGGCAAACAGACCTCGTTGTTCCTGCGCGGCACCAATTCCTCGCACACCGTCGTGCTGGTGGATGGCGTGCGCATCAACACCGCCGATTTCGGCCTGGCCATGCTGCAGGACCTGCCACTGGCGCAAGTCGAGCGGGTGGAAATCGTGCGCGGCCCGCAGTCGAGTCTGTACGGTGCCGACGCCATTGGTGGCGTGATCCAGATCTTCACCCGTCGCAGCGAAGGCCGCTTCGCCCCCCGCCTGAGCGTGGGTGGCGGCAGCCACGGCCTGCGCCAGGCCAGCGGCGGCATCGGCGGCGCCAGCGCACGTGGCTGGTTCGACCTCGACGTGGCCTACCAGCACAGCGATGGCATCAACGCCTGCCGTGGTTCGGTGTCACCGTTCGCCGGCTGCGGCGCCGACGAGCCCGACCGCGACGGCTACCGCAACGTGTCCCACGGCGCGCGCGGCGGCTACACCTTCAGCCCCCGATGGGCGGTGGAAGGCAGCTACCTGCGTGCCGAAGGCGAAAACCACTACGACGGCTACTACAATTATTCCGAAACCCTGCAGCAGGTGATTGGCGGCAAGCTGCGCTATACCCCGAGCGCCCGCGTGGCCATCACCGCCAGTGTCGGTCGCAGTGACAACGAGTCCGATGACCGTGGTCCGTTCGGTGCCCAGGGGGCTGCACAGACCCACCGCGACAGCGCGTCGCTGCAGGCCGATCTGGAGCTGGCCAACCGCCAGCTGCTCAGCACCGGCGTGGACTGGAGCGAGGACAACCTGGATGGCAGCAGTGCCGGCTATCTGGTCGACAGCCGCGACAACACCGGTGTGTTCGTGCAGTACCAGGGACAGTTCGGCCGCCACCAACTGCAGGCCAGCGTGCGCAACGACGACAACGCGCAGTTCGGCAACCACGCCACCGGCAGCGTGGCCTGGGGCATGGCGCTGGGCGCGGGCTGGAAGCTGACCGCCAGCCATGGCACGGCCTTCAAGGCACCGACCTTCAGTGATCTGTACGACCCCTGGAGCGGCGTGCCAGGGCTGGATCCGGAAAAAGCGCGCAGCACCAACGTCGGCATCGCCCGGCACGGCAATGCGTGGCATTGGGGGCTGGATGTGTATGAAACGCGCATCGACGACCTGATCACTTACGATTCCAGCACCTTCCGCATGGCGCAGGTGGAGCGGGCGCGCATCCGCGGCGCCGAGCTCACCGGCAGCGCGCAGTGGTTCGGCATCGACGTCAACGCGCAGCTGAGCTGGACCGATCCGCGCAACCAGAGCCGCGGCACGCAGCATGACAACTGGCTGGCCCGTCGGGCCCGCGAGACGGCGCGTGTCGATCTGGACCGACAGGTTGGCGACCTGCGCGTGGGCCTCACCGGCTTCGCCGCCGGCAAGCGCTACGACGATGCCGCCAATGCCGTGCAGCTGGCCGGCTACGGCACGCTCGACCTGCGTCTGGAATACGCGTTGGGCCGGCACTGGTCGCTGCTGGCCCGGGCGGCCAATGTGTTTGATCGCCGGTATGAAACGGTCGCCTGGTACAACCAACCGGGCCGCGAGTACCAGCTGAGCCTGCGCTATCAGCCCAGGTAAGGCCGCTGGCGGCAGCGCCGGGACCCTGCCCGGCGCTGCTTTTGCCACCGCGCTCGCCGGGCATGGCCCGGCGCTGCCGGGTTACCGGTGCGCGTTGACCGGCATGGCCGGTCGTTACAGCCCCGGCAGCTGGCGCAGGTCGTCGATGACCGCCACCGAATAAGCCTCCGCCAGGTCCAGCCCGCGGGGGTAGCCGTAGCTGACCAGCGCGATCGGCATGCCGGCATCGCGGGCTGCGCGGTAATCCGTCAGCGAATCACCCACCATCAGGCACTGCCCGGTGGAAAGGCCGTACTGAGCGGCCAGATAGCGCAGTGGTTCGCCACTGGGCTTGCGCTGCGGCAACGAATCGCCGCCCACGATCCGTTCGAACAGCCCACCGATCCCCAGATGGTCCAGCAGTGGCTGCACTAGCGCGTGGGGCTTGTTGGTGCAGATCGCCAGCGGCACGCCACGTGCGCGCAGTCCGGCCAATGCCTCGGCCACGCCGGTGTACAGGCGTGGACTGCGCAGCAGGCAGTCGCGGTAATGCACCATGAAACCGGGCATCACCTGGGCCAGATCCACCGGCCGACCGGCGGCCTGCATGGCCTGCTCCACCAGCCGCCCCACGCCATCACCGATCCAGCCCAGCACGGTGGCCTCGGGCACCCGCGGCACACCCAGATCTTCCAGGGTGCGGTTCAGGGCCTCGGCGATGTCGGCAGCGCTGTCCACCAAGGTGCCGTCCAGGTCAAACACAACCAGGGGATAGGGATACGCTGCAGAGTGAGTCACGGCCAGGGCCTGTCGCGGGGGAAACGGTCGATTGTACGGGGCCAGGGGTGGCTGACGACCATGCGTCATCACACGCACCTGCGCGCGCCGGGAATGGCACGGCGCTACCGCCAGGTGGCCTTCAGCGCAGGAACAGCTCACCCTGCACCACCGCTTCGGGCTCGCGGAACCCCGCCAGCCCCACGCCCACCAGCCGATAGCGCGTCTGCGCAGGCAGGTCGACCCGCGCACGAAGTGCCAGCGCGATATCACACAGTGCCTGCGCCGATTCCGGCGGCCGCTCCAGGGTGAAACTGCGGGTGAGGATGCGGAACTGGGCGGTCTTGAGCTTCAGCACCACCGTGTGCCCGGTGCGCTCCGTGCGGCGGGTCGCATTCCAGGTCTTCTCGGCCAGTTGCGTGATCGCCGGCGCCAGGTCTTCCAGCAACAGGTCCTCGGCAAAGGTGTCCTCGGAGGAAATGGACTGCACCGGCTGATCAGGCTCCACCGCCCGCTCGTCGATGCCACGGGCGCGGTTGTACAGGCTTCGGCCGAAGCTGCCGAAGGCCTGCTCCAGGTCGACCAGTGACCAATCGCGCAACTGTCCGCAGGTGATGATGCCCAGCGCCGCCAGCTTGCCCTCCATGACCTTGCCGACGCCTGGCACACGCTTGACTGGCAGGGGTGCCAGGAACGCGTCGACGCGTTGTGGTGGCACCACGAATTGACCATCGGGTTTGCGCCAGTCCGAGGCGATCTTGGCCAGGAATTTGTTCGGGGCGATGCCGGCCGAGGCGGTCAGCCCGGTTTCCTCGCGGATCTGGGTACGGATGGTGCGCGCGATGTCGGTGGCCAGGGCCATGCCGCCCTTGTGCTCGGTCACGTCCAGGTAGGCTTCGTCCAGCGACAGCGGCTCGACCAGATCGGTATGGCGCAGGAAGATCTCCCTCACCTGCCGTGAGACGGCTTTGTAGCGGGCGAAGTCCGGCGGAACGAACACCGCATCCGGACACAGGCGTTCGGCGCGCAATGCCGGCATCGCCGAACGGACGCCGAACACCCGCGCTTCGTAGGACGCCGCACAGACCACCGAACGCGCGCCACGCCACGCCACGACCACCGGCCTGCCACGCAGCTCGGGGGCGTCGCGCTGCTCCACCGATGCGTAGAACGCGTCCATGTCCACATGGATGATCTTGCGCAGGGGGCTCATGGTCGGACTTCAGGCATGTTCGACCATGGTAGCCCACACGCACAGGTATGGTCTTTGCACATCAACGGGATGCGTCGTTTCCATTGAAAACACTACGCGTGCGTACGGTTGAAACATTTGATTGAAGCTCCAACGCTCATGCATCCTCGGGGATTGAGTGCCCCGTTTTTCGCTTCCAGGATTGCGTTTCCATGACCCGTCTCCACGCGTTCAACCGCGACCAGCTGCTGGCCAGCGCCCGCGGCGAACTGTTCGGCGAAAATGCCGGCCGCCTTCCCAACGACCCGATGCTGATGTTCGACCGCATCACCGAGATCAATGATGACGGTGGTCCCCACGGCAAGGGCATGGTGCGCGCCGAACTCGATATCCGTCCGGACCTGTGGTTCTTCGGCTGCCATTTCATTGGCGACCCGGTGATGCCGGGCTGCCTGGGCCTGGATGCCATGTGGCAGCTTACCGGTTTCTACCTGACATGGCTGGGTGCGCCTGGCCGCGGCCGCGCGCTGGGCTGTGGCGAGGTCAAGTTCACCGGCCAGGTGCTGCCCGATGCCAAGCGCGTGCGCTATGAAGTCGACATCACCCGGGTGATCAACCGCAAGCTGGTCATGGCCCAGGCCGATGCCCGCATGCTCGTGGACGAGCGTGAAATCTATGTCGCGCGCGACCTGCGCGTAGGCCTGTTCACTTCCACCGAGAACTTCTGATGCGTCGCGTCGTCATCACCGGAATGGGCATCACTTCGTGCCTGGGCAACGACCTGGACACTGTTTCCGCCGCGCTGCGCGAAGGTCGTGCCGGCATCACCGCCCTGCTTGACCACGCCGAAGCGGGTCTGCGCAGCCAGGTCGGCGGCCGCGTCGACCTGGACCTCGACGCGCTGATCGACCGCAAACTCAAGCGCTTCATGAGCGATGCGTCGGCCTTCGCCTACCTCGCCCTGCGCGATGCAATCGCCGATGCCGGCCTGTCCCAGGAACAGGTGAGCAACCCGCGCACCGGCCTGATCGCCGGCTCCGGCGGCGGCTCCAGTGAATGGCAGGTGGAAACGGCCGACATCCTGCGCAGCCGTGGCGTGCGCAAGGTCGGCCCGTACATGGTGCCGCGCACGATGTGTTCCACCGTGTCGGCCTGCCTGGCCACGTCCTACCAGATCAAGGGCCTGAGCTACTCGCTGTCCGCTGCCTGCGCGACCTCCGCGCACTGCATCGGGGCGGCCGCCGACCTGATCCGCCATGGCGCCCAGGACATCATGTTCGCCGGCGGTGGCGAAGACCTGCACTGGTCGATGAGCGTGATGTTCGATGCGATGGGGGCACTGTCCACCGGCTTCAACGACACCCCGCAACAGGCCTCGCGCCCGTATGACAAAGACCGCGATGGCTTCGTCATTGCCGGTGGCGGCGGCATGCTGGTACTGGAAGACTACGACCACGCGGTCGCACGCGGTGCGCACATCCACGCCGAGCTGATCGGCTACGGGGTGACTTCAGATGGCGCCGACATGGTGGCCCCGTCCGGCGAAGGCGCCGTGCGCTGCATGAAGATGGCGCTGGAACACGTCGACCGTCCATTGGACTACCTGAACACCCACGGCACGTCCACGCCGCTGGGCGACGTCACCGAACTGAAGGCGATCGCCGAAGTATTCGGCGAGGCCGTGCCGCCGCTGTCGTCCACCAAGGCGCTGTCCGGTCACTCACTGGGCGCGGCCAGCGTGCACGAGGCGATTTACTGCCTGTTGATGATGCGCGATGGCTTCATCGCAGGTTCGGCCAACATCAACGAACTGGATCCCAAGGTGGAAGCCTTCCCGATCGTGCGCGAAAGCCGCGCGCAGCAGCTGGACACGGTGATGTCCAACAGCTTCGGTTTCGGCGGCACCAACGCCGCGCTGGTGTTCGGCCGGGTGTAAGCGCAACCGGGGACGGGCCAGGCCTGTCCCCGCTGGCCGTGTCGGGCGCGACCGTCAGCGCAGATGCGGCAGCACCAGCGCGTGCACGTCCCCCAGCGACCCGACGATGCGGTGTCCCAGCGCCCGCTGGGCGGCATCGGGCGCCACCAGATCAGGGACCTGGATCACCGTCATGCCCGCCGCCAATGCCGCGCGGGTGCCGGCCGGCGAATCTTCCAGCGCCAGGCAACGTGCCGGCGGCTTGCCAAGACGCTGCGCCGCCAGCAGATAGATATCGGGCGCCGGCTTGGGATGGTCGACATCGCTGCTGGTCACCACGTGCTGGAAATATCCCAGCAGGCCCGCGGCCTGCAGTTTGCGACCGGCGCGCGGCTGGCGGGTGGACGTGGCCACCGCACATGGCACGTCGTGGGCCTGCAACAGCTCCAGCAGCGCGACAATGCCCGGCCGCAGCGGCAAACCCTGCTGCGTGCGCGCCTCGTACAGGTCATGGCACAGCGCGGTCAGCCGTGCGATGCAGGCTTCATCGAGCGGGCGCGCGGCCAGCAATGCCCGGCAGTCGCGGTCGCCCAGTCCCACCATTCGCAGGAAGAAGGCCTCGTCCAGATCCAGCGCCAGGGTGGCGGCGGCCTCGGACCAGCACGCCAGGGCCACCCGTTCGCTGTCGATCATCAGCCCATCCATGTCGAAGATCACGGCATCGGGCAGGAACGGCAGGTCGGCCATCGTGGTCATTGGCCGAACAGGGTCGCCAGGTCAGCCTCATCGAGCAGGCGCCACTGGCCCTGCTCCAGGCCGCCCAGGTCCAGCCCGCCGACCCGGCTGCGGTGCAGCTGCTGCACGTGGTTGCCAACGGCCGCGAACATGCGCCGCACCTGGTGGTAGCGGCCTTCATGCAGCACCAGGCTGGCTTGGCGCGGGCCGTGGACGGTCAGCTCGGCCGGCAACAGCGGGGTCTTTTCCGATTCCAGCAGCAAGGTCCCACTGGCGAACAGGGCGGCTTCATCGCCGCGCAGGTCCTCTGCCAGCGTCACCTCATAGACCTTGGCCAACCGGGCCTTGGGCGAAATGATCCGGTGCAACAGGCCACCATCATCGGTAAACAGGAGCAGGCCACTGGTTTCCCGGTCCAGCCGGCCGACCGTGGACAGCACCGGGTCACGGTCGCGGAAACGCGGTGGCAGCAGGTCATACACCAGCCGCCCGGTATCCTTTGTCGAGCAGGTGTAGCCAGCCGGTTTGTACAGCGCCAACGCCAAGCCGATCGGCGGGTCCAGGGGCTCTCCATCCACCCGGATCGCCTCGTGTGCCACCTGGTCATCGGCGTACAGCACCTCGCCGTCGGCGTCGGTGATGCGGCCTTCGCGGAACAGCCACTGCACCTGCTTGCGGCTGCCATAGCCCAGGTTGGCAATGTGCTTGACCAGCTTCATCGGCGGCTCCGGACGGCTTCGATCAACTTGAAGCCGTCACGCTCGGCCAGCACCTGCACCGTGCCGAAACTGTCATTGAGGATCTGCTCGTAGGGCAGATGGCGGTTGGCCACTACGTACAGGCGTCCGCCCGGGCGCAGGGCCTGCGCCGCTACCGCGATGAAACGGCGGCCGATATCCGGACGGTCTTCGCGGGCCGGGGTATGGAACGGCGGGTTGCTGACGATGACGTCGTAACCCGGCTCTACCCCGGCGGTGACATCGCGCCACAGGAAGCGAAGCGGCAAGGGCCGCGGCGGCGGCGCAAGGTTCAGTTCGGCCAGCGCCAAAGCCCGCTGTTCGGCCTCGTACAGATCCAGGGCGGTGATCCTGGGGCAGCGCTCCAGCAGCTCGCGCGACAGATAGCCGTAACCGGCCCCCAGATCGGCCGCGCGCCCGGCCAGGTCAGTCGGCAGGTGCTCGGCCAGCAGCGCCGAGGCCGGATCGACGCGGTCCCACGCAAACACGCCGGGACGGCTCAGGAAGCGCCCGCCAAGGATGGGACGGCTAGCGTCAAGGGCCGCCCATTTCGCGGCCAGCGCCGGATCCGGCGCAGCCTCCAGCGGAGCCGTCCAATACACGCGGCAGTGGTGCTTGGTGAGACTGCCGCCCAACCCGGCCAGCAGCCGGAGGTCAGCCTCGCCGGAGCGGGCGCCCTCGTTGTTGCTCTGGCAGGCCACGATGCGGCCGCCCGGCGCCAGCAGGGCCAGCGCGCGGGCGAACA
>DALZLW010000171.1:0-8054 GCA_032007425.1 Stenotrophomonas sp. | reverse complement strand
CGGTGGGGCGGCCGGTGCGGCGGTGGCGACAGGGCCCGTGGTGGCAGGCGCAGTGGCAGGCGCAGCGGCCTGGGCCAGCGCGATCGCGGGGCTGAGCAGGGCCAGCAGGAGCAGCATCCACAGCGACGGGCAGGCCCGCCGCCGTTGCGCAGCCAGCCACCGGTGGCTGGCGAGGCGATGGATCAGGTTCAAGCGGAATCCTGTTCGTCCGGTGGCAGGACGGTCACGTGGAACGCCTGTACGCGTCGGGCATCGGCACGTGCCACCCGGAACAGGAACCGGTCCAGTGCCAGCTCGTCGCCGATCTCTGGCAGATGGCCGATGGCTTCGGTGACCAGGCCGCCGATGGTGTCGTAGTCCTCGTCGGAGAACGTCGCACCAAAGCGTTCATTGAAGTCACCGATCGGGGTCAGCGCGTCGACCACGTAACGGCCGTCGGCCTGGATGGCGATCTGCGCAGAGGGGTCTTCGGCCTCGTCGTGCTCATCGTCGATCTGGCCGACGATCTGTTCCAGCACGTCTTCGATGGTGACCAGTCCGGCGACGCCGCCGTACTCATCGACCACGATCGCCATGTGGTTGCGCGAGAGCCGGAACTCCTTCAACAGCACGTTGAGCTTTTTTGATTCCGGGATGAGCACCGCTGGACGCAGCAGTTCGCGGACGGTCTGCGGGCCATTTTCAGCAACCACGCCGCGCAGCAGGTCCTTGGCCAACAGGATGCCGAGGATGTCATCCTTGTTTTCCCCGTGTACGGGGAAGCGCGAGTGGCCGGATTCAACCACCTGCTGCATCAGTTCGATGAAGGGCGCTTCGCCAGGCAAGGACACCATCTGCGAGCGGGAGATCATCACGTCGCCGACCGTCAGTTCGGCCACGGAGATCGCCCCTTCCATCATGCGCAGCGTGTCTGCGGCAATCAGGCCGTCTTCGTGCGCGGTCTTGAGCACGGCGACCAGCTGGTCGCGGGTGTGGGGTTCACCGGAAAAGGCAGCGCCAAGGCGTTCAAGCCAGCTGCGTTTGCGGTCATTCTGCTCCAGGGAGGAGCTGGTACTGTCGTCTTCTGACATCTCTGCAGGTTGGGCACCCGGTGACCCGGGCGTTGGCCCAAGTCTAGCAGGATGTTCGGGTCTGTCATGACCCCGGTGCTGGCTGGAAAGGGGGGCCAGGCCGGGCAGATCGCTGTGCTGCCGCCCGCCGCGCAGACGCTCGGCGGGCGTGCTGGATCAGCGCGTCGAGGGCGGGGCCGGAGCGCTGGGACCCGCCGCTTCAGGCTCGTCCAGGCTGTAAGTGCAGCCGGCCAGGGTCTTGCCCGGGTGGGTACGGACGGTGGAGACGCTGAGGATGACCGATTCGATCATCGCCTCTCCGGTGGCCGGGGCGGTGATGTCGCGGCTGACCAGCTCACGGCCGGCCATGAACTTGCCGTCGGCGTCATAACCGGTTTCCAGCGATAGACGACTCGCCAACGGGCGCGGATCGGCGAGGTCGAGCACGGCCATGATGCTGCCGCCCGCCACAGCGATATGCTGGCTGGTGGTGCCGAACACCGCCACCGGCGCGGCGGTGCTGAATTCGGTCATGAATCGATTGCCCTGGGCCAGCCGGGTCAGGCCATCGGCGCTGGCCCGTGCCGGGTCGCTGAAGCGGCCGACCACGGCGGCATAATCGGCGACCCCGGCGCGGCATTCGATCAAAGCCGCCAGGTCCAGCGCGGGCGCGGTAGGCGAAGCGGGTGGCTGGGATACCGCTGGCTGGGAATCCGCGGCGCGCGCATCTGCTGCCGGCCTGGCTGGATCGGCGGGAGCCGGCGCGTCAACCAGAGACAGGGCCGAAGCCGTGCCGGCGAGCAGCCAGAGCAGGGGGGCCGCGGCGACCTGGGCCATCATGGGGATCTTTCCGGTTTCGTGACTGCCGCGGTCCGCCTGACCAGCCAGCGACACGATGGGGAAAAAACCCCGCACTTCAGCGCTCGCCGGCGTAGGGGTCGGACACCCCGAGGTCGGCGAGGATCTCGCGTTCCAGCTGTTCCATGGCTTCGGCTTCCTTGTCGTCTTCGTGATCCCAGCCCAGCAGATGCAGCACGCCGTGCACGGTCAGGTGGGCGTAATGGGCATTGAGCGACTTGCCCTGTTCTTCGGCTTCGCGCGCAACCACCGGCGCACAGATCACCAGGTCGCCGAGCAGCGGGAACTTCACCCCTTTGGGCAGGCCCTCGGGGACCTCGGCGGGGAAGCTGAGCACGTTGGTGGCGTAGTCTTTGCCACGGTAATGGCGGTTCAGCGACTGGCCTTCCTTGTCGTCGACTACGCGGATGGCCAGGTCGGCCTCGCGGATGCGACCTTTCAAGGCGGCCGCCACCCACTTGCGGAAGCTCACCGCGGCCGGCAGCCCGGCACGTGGCAGCGCATAGCTAACAGCGACATCGAGATGAATAGGACCCTTGGTCATGGCGTTTCTGTCCAGTTGTCACGACACATCGCGCGTGTCGGTTGATGATGACACGCCCGGCGTGTCAGCAGGGGCGTGTGGTCGTGGCCCGCGGTGGCTGCCGCGAGCACGTGCGCGCTCAGGCGCCAGGCTTGACCTGCTGCAGATCCCGCCGGTCGTAGGCGTTGACGATGCGGGCCACCAAGGGGTGACGGACCACGTCACGCGCTTCGAAGAAGGTGAAACTCACACCGTCCACGTCGCGCAGTACCTCGATGGCATCACGCAGGCCGGATTTGACGTGCTTGGGCAGGTCGGTCTGGGTCAGGTCGCCGGTGACCACGGCGGTCGAGCCGAAGCCCAGCCGGGTCAGGAACATCTTCATCTGCTCCACGGTCGTGTTCTGCGCTTCATCGAGGATCACGAAGGCATCGTTGAGCGTGCGTCCGCGCATGTAGGCCAGCGGCGCGATCTCGATGACGTTCTTTTCCAGCAGCTTGACCACTTTTTCCACACCCAGCATTTCATACAGGGCGTCGTACAGCGGGCGCAGGTAAGGGTCCACTTTCTGGCTCAGGTCGCCCGGCAGGAAGCCGAGTTTTTCGCCCGCTTCCACGGCCGGGCGGACCAGGATCAGTCGCTGCACGCGTGAGTCGTTCAGCGCCTCCACGGCGCTGGCCACGGCCAGGAAGGTCTTGCCGGTGCCGGCCGGGCCGATCCCGAAGTTGATGTCGTGGCTGGCAATCTGGTGCAGGTAACGGGCCTGGTTGGCACCGCGTCCACGCACTGTGCCGCGCTTGACCTTGATCGCCACTTCCTGCGCCTCGTAGGCACGCTCGGCGATCTGTTCGACATTGGCCTGGTTCAGGCGCAGGTGAATGGCCGGTGCATCGAACGTGGTGTCAGCCGCTTCGGCGTAGAGCGCTTCGAGCAGCTTCTGCGCCTCGCTGGCGGCTTCGGCCGGGCCGGTGATGCGGAACACCTGCCCGCGGTTGGCAATCTCCACACCCAGCGCCAGCTCGATCTGGCGCAGGTGGCCGTCGAAGGGGCCGCACAGGTTGGCCAGGCGCTCGTTGTCTTCCGGCGCCAGGGTGAAATCGCGTTGATCGTTGGTTTTCATTGCCTATAAGGGGCGCGCAGGGCACCGCCGCCGAAGTTCTCGTGGAAGGAAAGAGTAGCGCGCGGCGGTGGCCCGGTTCCAGCGGCACGGCGTGCCGGTTCAGCCGCCCGGGGTGACCACCCGGCCGCGCAGCGAATTGGCCATGGCCTCGGTGATCTGCACATCGACGAACTGACCGATCAGCCGTTCCGGTGCCGGGAAGTTCACCGAGCGCATGTTCTCGGTTTTGCCGGTCAGTTCGTTGGCGCGACGGCGGGAAACGCCTTCCACCAACACCGTCTGCACGGTGCCGACCATGCGCTGCGAGATCACCGCGGCGTTGTCATTGATCCGGGCCTGCAGGCGGGCCAGTCGCGCGTGTTTTTCCGCGTCGCTGACCGTATCGGGCAGATCGGCGGCCGGCGTGCCGGGGCGGCGCGAATAGATGAAGGAGAAACTGTGGTCGAAACCCACGTCCTCGATCAGCTTCATGGTTTTCTCGAAATCCGCATCGGTTTCGCCGGGGAAGCCGACGATGAAGTCCGAGCTGATCGAGATATCGGGGCGTACCGCGCGCAGCTTACGGATTTTCGATTTGAATTCCAGCGCGGTATAGCCGCGCTTCATCGCCGCCAGGATGCGGTCGCTACCGGCCTGGACCGGCAGGTGCAGGAAGTTGGCCAGCTGCGGTACGTCGCGGTAGGCATCGACCAGCGAGTCGCTGAACTCCAGCGGGTGGGAAGTGGTGAACCGGATCCGGTCCACGCCGTCGATCTCGGCCACCGTGCGGATCAGCAGGCCCAGATCGGCATGCTCGCCATCGCCATAGGGGCCACGATAGGCGTTCACGTTCTGGCCCAGCAGGTTGATCTCGCGCACGCCCTGCGCCGCCAGCTGGGCGACCTCGACCACCACGTCCTCGAACGGGCGGCTGACTTCGGTGCCGCGGGTGTAGGGCACCACGCAGAACGAACAGTACTTGGAGCAGCCCTCCATGATCGACACAAAGGCCGACGCACCTTCCGCGCGGGGCTCCGGCATGCGGTCGAACTTCTCGATTTCCGGGAAGCTGATGTCCACCTGCGGCCGATTCTGCGCGCGTCGGGCGCGGATCAGTTCCGGCAGCCGGTGCAGGGTCTGCGGGCCGAACACGAGATCCACGTAAGGCGCGCGCTTGATGATGGCATCGCCCTCCTGGGACGCCACGCAGCCGCCGACGCCGATGATCACGTCACGGCCGCCGCGCTTGAGCGCCTTCCAGTTGCCGAGCTGGCTGAACACCTTTTCCTGCGCCTTCTCGCGGATGGAGCAGGTGTTGACCAGCACCACGTCGGCTTCTTCGGGGTTGTCGGTCAACTCCAGGCCGTCACTGGCAGCGAGCACATCGGCCATGCGGGCCGAGTCGTACTCGTTCATCTGGCATCCGTGGGTCTTGATGTACAGCTTGCCGCGCACTTCGGACGGCGCGCGGGCACGACCTGGCAAGGGAATCAGGGCAGTGTCGCCCGGGGCGACGGGCGGGTAGACGTCTGGCGTCCCGGTCATGGCGCTTAATCCATTCGGGTGGCGGGAATAGCCGGATAGTCTACCCGCTTCGTTGTCCTGCGGCGCCGTTGCCGCTGTGTCCAGCGTCGTCCGGTGCGGGTCAGGCCGCGGGCGGATTGAGCTCGGCGTCGATCGCCCGTGCCCGTTGCAGCGCGGGGTGGTCGGCCATGCGCGCGATGAAAGCGGCGGTGGCGGGCCCGGGTTGCAGCAGACCGAACTGGGCCATCCAACCCAATGCGCTGCCCCACAGCAGGTCGAGGGCGCTGAAGCGCTCACCCAGGAACCAGGGGCCAGCGTCCAGTTGGGTTTCCACCACCTGGACCACGGTATCGGCATCCACGTACGGCGACATGCTGCGCGGGCCGGGCGCGCGCTGCAGTGCCCGGTCCACCATGGCCGGTTCGAAGCAACTGCCATAAAACGCGAGCCAGCGCAGGAACGGGCCGCGGTCTCGCTCCCCCGGCTGTGGCGCCAGACCGGCCTGCGGATGCAGCTCGGCCAGATACTGGAAGATGGCGGTCTGTTCGGTGACGAGCGCGCCTTCATGGACGATGGCCGGCACCTTGCCCATCGGATTGAGGGCGAGGAAAGCGGGAGCGAGGTTGTCGCCGGCCTTGAGGTCGAGCAGGGTCAGCGCATAGTCCGCGCCGAGGGCTTCAAGCAGGGCCAGCACGCCGCTGGAGCGTGAGGGCGCGGCGTGGTACAGGGTGATCGAGGGCACTTTCTCAGTCATGGCGCGGGTCTACATTGGGATGTGCCGCTAGAATCCACGGCATTGCGGACAGATTCTGTCCTTGATGAGCGCCTTCCATGTCCTCGACCGCTGAACGCCTGCTGCGCCTGATTGCCTTGCTGCAAGGGGGGCGCCATTGGTCCGGCTCCGAATTGGCCGAGCGGATGGGTGTGGATCGGCGCAGCATTCGTCGCGATATCGGCCGCCTGCGCGCGCTGGGCTACGCCGTGCAAGCCTCGGCAGGGGTCGGCGGCGGCTACCAGTTGGCGGCTGGTGCGCCGACGATGCCACTGTTGCTGGATGAAGAAGAGGCCACCGCCGTCGCGCTGGCGCTGCGTGCCGCTGCGGCCAGCGTCGCCGGTATCGAGGACACCGCCCGCACCGTGCTGGGCAAATTGGATCCGCTGGTGCCCAGTCGCCAGCGTCGCCGCGCCGGTGAACTGCACGCCGCCACGGCCACGGTGGGGCAGTCACCGGCGTCCGATGCGCGGCACCTGGGCGTGTTGGCGCGGGCCTGCCGTGAGGTGGCGACCCTGCAGTTCCAGTACTGCAGCCACCACGGCGTGGTCAGCGAGCGCGTGGTCGAAGCCCAGCACCTGGTCAACCATGGTCACCGCTGGTATCTGCTGGCTTGGGACCTGGGCCGCGAGGACTGGCGGACCCTGCGCGTGGAGCGTATCCAGCAGGTACGCTGGCTGGCCGGCAACGGGCTGCGGCGCGCAACGCCGGGGCCGCCGGAGTGGATGGTGCAGCGTGCGGTGAGCCAGTCGCCATTTGCCTTGCAGGCCGAGCTTCGGTTGGCCGGCACCTTGTCCGAGCTGACGCCGCGGGTGCCGAGCTGGTGCGGGGTGCTGCAGGTCGATGGTGATCAGCATTGCCGCATCCGCATGGGCGCGGACACGCCGGCGATGCTCGCCGGGCAGATCCTGTCAGTCGGTGTCCCCGTCGTGGCGATACGCGCCTGGCCCGCCACCCTGCGCGAAGCGCTGTTGGCATGTGTCACCGGCCTGGCCACGGTGTTGTCCGCCGATGCGGTGGCGCCATCGGCGGCCGCCCCTGCGCCGCCGCGCGCTGCCGTCGAGGGGGGTGACGATGCAGACCCGGCGAAGGCGGCACTTGGCAGTGCCTGAGCAAGCTGGGACACTCGCGGCCATGAAGGGGAGTCTTCGTATCGCTGCGGTGCTCATTGCTGCGCTGGCCATCGCCCCGGCCAGTGCCGGCACGCTGTACAAATGTGCCGGAGCCGACGGTGTCACCAGTTATGTGAGCAAGCGCCCGCCGGGCGCCCGCTGTACATCGATCAATTACCGCCGCGCGCCAGCCACGACTTCGGCCTCGACTCCGACTCCGACTCCGACTCCGAAGGCGGCTCCCGCCGTCGCTGGTGCCGGCAGGTCGTCGCAGCCGGCGCCGTCTGCCACCGCCACGCCCGTGTCGTCAGCGGCGACCGCAGCGGCGGCCGTGGAACGCGCACCCGCTGCGTCTTCCAACGCCCTGGCACCGGTGGTGGCGCCGACCGCCGCGCCCGCCGCGGCGAACAAGGCCAGCCGGGTGGTCAGCGGACAGATCTACAGCTATATGAAAGACGGGGTGCGGCACTACACCAGCGCGCGCCCGGCGGCGTCGGTGGCCAGTGGGCCGGTCCGCGCCATCGCCTACAGCTTCATTGAGCGTTGCTTCGCCTGTGGGGTGCGACCGGCGGTGAACTTCGGCACCGTACGTCTCAACACCACGGCCTACCAGGCGGAAATCGCCGCCGCCGCACGGGAGTTCGGCGTCGATGAGGCGGTGGTGCGGGCGATCATCCATGCCGAGTCAGCCTACAACCCCACCGCACTGAGCCGCGCGGGGGCGCAGGGCCTGATGCAGCTCATGCCGCCGACCGCAGCCCGCTTTGGGGTGGCCGATTCCTACGACGCCGGTCAGAACATCCGCGGCGGCGTGCAGTACCTGTCCTGGCTGCTGAAGCGGTTCAAGGGGGACCTGACGCTGGCGGCGGCCGGGTACAACGCGGGCGAGGGGGCCGTGGACCGCCATGGCGGCGTACCGCCGTACAGCGAGACCCGCTATTACGTGCAGCGCGTGGCGCAACTGGCCGATCGCTACCGCACCGAGCTTGCCCGCTAGCGCCAGACCCTGCCCGGCGAGCGCAGCTGACCCTCGGCGTCGGCCATGCCATGCGAGCGCGGTGCCGCGCAGCGCCGGGCATTTCCTGGCCGCGCCCGCCGCGCCGGGGTCCGCGACCTG
>DALZLW010000170.1:0-8094 GCA_032007425.1 Stenotrophomonas sp. | reverse complement strand
ACGCCATGAACATCTGGCTCAACCCGGAAAAGATGCAGGGTTACGGCCTGTCGGCAAGTGAAGTGCTGGCCGCCGTGCGCGCGCAGAACGTACAGTTCGCCGCCGGCTCGCTGGGTTCCGACCCCTCGCCGGACGGTCACTTCACTGCGACCGTGTCGGCCGAAGGCCGCTTCAGCACCCCGGAGGAGTTCGAGAACATCATCCTGCGTTCCAGCGCCGACGGTTCGCGGGTCATGCTCAAGGACATCGCCCGGATCGCCTTCGGCGCCAACAACTACGGCTTTGACACCCAGTACAACGGTGCGCCCACCGGCGCGTTCGCGATCCAGCTGCTGCCCGGTGCCAACGCCCTGAACGTCGCCGACGCGGTGCGGGCCAAGATGGACGAGCTGCAGCCGAGCTTCCCGGCCGGCGTCACCTGGTTCTCGCCGTACGACAGCACCACCTTCGTCAAGATCTCCATCGAGGAGGTGGTCAAGACGCTGTTCGAAGCGGTATTGCTGGTGTTCCTGGTGATGCTGATCTTCCTGCAGAACTTCCGCGCCACCATCATCCCCACCCTGGTGATCCCGGTGGCCCTGCTGGGCACCTTCCTGGGCATGTGGATGATCGGCTTCACGATCAACCAGCTGACCCTGTTTGCGATGGTGCTGGCGATCGGCATCGTGGTCGACGATGCGATCGTGGTGATCGAGAACGTCGAACGCATCATGACCGAGGAGAAGCTGGAGCCCAAGCCGGCCACCCAGAAGGCGATGACGCAGATCACCGGTGCGGTGGTGGCCATCACCGTGGTGCTGGCGGCGGTGTTCATTCCCTCGGCTCTGCAGGGCGGCGCGGCCGGTGAGATCTACAAGCAGTTCGCGCTGACCATCGCCATTTCCATGGCCTTCTCCGCGTTCCTGGCGCTGGGCTTCACCCCGGCCCTGTGTGCCACCTTCCTCAAGCCGACCCACAACGACAATCCCAACATCGTCTACCGTACCTTCAACAAGTACTACGACAAGATCAGCGGGACTTACGTAGGGCACATCACTTCGGCGGTGAAGCACGCGCCCCGCTGGATGATCCTGGCGGTGGTGCTCACTGCGCTGTGCGGCTTCCTGTTCACCCGCATGCCAGGCAGCTTCCTGCCGGAAGAAGACCAGGGTTATGCGCTGGCCATCGTGCAGTTGCCGCCGGGTTCGACCAAGGGCCAGACCAACGAAGTCTTCAGCCAGATGCGCGGCATCCTGCAGCAGCAGGAGGGCTTTGAAGGCCTGATGCAGATCGCAGGCTTCAGCTTCATCGGCAACGGCGAAAACGTGGGCATGGGCTTCATCCGCCTCAAGCCCTGGGCCGAGCGCGAGGTGACGGTACCTGAGTTCATCAACAACATGAACGGTGCCTTCTATGGCATCAAGGAAGCGCAGATCTTCGTGGTCAACCTGCCGACGGTGCAGGGCCTGGGCCAGTTCGGCGGCTTCGACATGTGGCTGCAGGATCGCGGCGGCGCTGGCTACGCGCAGTTGACCGAAGCACGCAACATGTTGCTGGGCAAGGCCGCGCAGGAATCGGACACCCTGGTTGGCGTGCGCCCGAACGGCCTGGAGAACGCGCCGCAACTGTCGCTGCACGTGGACCGCGTGCAGGCCCAGGCGATGGGTCTGTCGGTGTCTGATGTGTACAGCACGGTGCAGCTGATGCTGGCCCCGGTGTATGTCAACGACTTCTTCAGCGAAGGCCGCATCAAGCGCGTGACCATGCAGGCCGATGCCCCCTACCGCACCGGCGAAGAATCACTGAAGAGCTTCTACAGCCCGTCGAGCCTGTCCAGCAACGCGGACGGCACCAACACGATGATCCCGCTGAGCACCGTGGTGAAGTCCGACTGGGTGTCGGCACCGCCATCGCTGAGCCGCTACAACGGCTATTCGGCGATCAACATCGTCGGCTCGCAGGCCCCGGGCAAGAGCTCCGGCGAAGCGATGAGCGCGATGGAGGACATCGTCAACAGCGATCTGCCGGCCGGCTACGGCTTCGACTGGTCGGGCATGTCCTACCAGGAAATCCTGGCCGGCAATGCCGCGACCCTGCTGCTGGTGTTGTCGGTCGTGGTGGTGTTCCTCTGCCTGGCCGCTCTGTATGAAAGCTGGTCGATCCCGGTGGCGGTGCTGCTGGTGGTGCCGCTGGGTGTGCTGGGTGCGATCGGCTTCTCGATGCTGCGCGGCCTGCCCAACGACATCTTCTTCAAGATCGGCATGATCACCGTGATCGGCCTGGCGGCGAAGAACGCGATCCTGATCGTGGAATTCGCGGTGGAGCAGCGTGCAGCGGGCAAGAACCTGCGCGAGGCCACCATCGAGGCCGCGCGCCTGCGCTTCCGCCCGATCCTGATGACCTCCTTCGCCTTCATCATGGGCGTGGTGCCGATGGCCATCTCCACCGGCGCGGGTGCGAACTCGCGTCACGCCATTGGTACCGGCGTGATCGGCGGCATGCTGTTCGCCACCCTGCTGGGTCTGTTGATGATCCCGGTGTTCTTCGTGGTGGTGCGGCGCATGCTGGGCGACAAGCTGGATGAACCATCCAAGGAGTTCCTGCAGCAGCAGAAAGACGCGCAGGGCGCCCACCGTCCGGACCGTTGATCGGCCGGTGAGCTGGAACGAAAAGGCCCCGGAGCGATCCGGGGCCTTTTTCTTTGTTGCGGCTTCGCCGCGGGCGATGGCGCCGCTGGCAGGATCGGGCCAGGCCCGGCGCGCACAGCGGCAGGAAGCAGCACCGGGCAGGACCCGGCGCTGCCCCGGGCAATCAGCGCAGGCCGGTCTCGTTGCGCGCGATCACCAGCCGTTGGATTTCCGACGTGCCTTCGTAGATCTCGGTGATCTTGGCATCACGGAAGTAGCGTTCCAGCGGCATTTCCTTCGAATACCCCATGCCGCCGTGGATCTGCACGGCCTGGTGGGTGATCCACATCGCCGCTTCGGAAGCGGTGAGCTTGGCGATCGCCGCTTCATTGCTGAACCGCTTGCCCTCGCCCTTCAGCCACGCCGCGCGCAGGGTCAGCAGCAGCGCCGCATCGAGCTTGCACTTCATGTCGGCGATCTTGGCCTGGGTCATCTGGAAGGTTCCGATCGGCGCACCGAATGCCTGCCGTTCCTTCACATACGCCAGCGTCGCCTCATAGGCGGCGCGGGCAATCCCGATGGCCTGGGAGGCAATGCCGATGCGCCCTGCATCCAGCACGCCCATTGCGATCTTGAAGCCCTCGCCTTCCACGCCAAGCACATCGTCAGCCTGCGCCACGTAACCGTTGAACTCGATCTCGCACGTAGCCGATGCACGGATACCCAGCTTGGGCTCGGTCTTGCCGCGACCAAAGCCCGCCAGCTCGGTGTCGATCAGGAAGGCGGTGATGCCGCGTGCGCCCTTGTCCGGATCGGTCATGGCAAACAGCACGATGTAGCGCGCCACCGGCCCGGAGGTGATCCAGCTCTTCTTGCCGTTGATCACATAGGTGCCGTCAGCCTGCTTGACCGCGCGGCAACGCATGGCGGTGGCGTCCGAACCGGACTGCGGCTCGGTCAGGGCGAAGGCACCGATGGCCTCGCCCTCGGCGATCGCGCGCACGTACTTCTGCTTCTGCGCCTCGCTGCCATGGGTCAGGATGCCGTTGCAGAACAGCGAGTTGTTGACCGACATGATGGTTGAATGCGCAGCATCACCGGCGGCGACCTCCACCATCGCCAGCACGTACGCGATCGGATCCATGCCGGCACCGCCATACTCGGCCGGCACCTCGATGCCCATCAGCCCGTTCTCACCCAGCAGGCGGATGTTGTCCAACGGGAACTCGCCCGTGCGATCGTGGCGTTCGGCACTGGGCGCGATTTTTTCCTGCGCGATGCGCCGGGCCACGTCCTGCAGCATCAGCTGCTCTTCGGTAAAACTGAAATCCACAACGCCCCTCCCGGGATAATGGTCCCTCGATTGTAGCGGGGCGGACCGGCCACAAGCTGACTCGGCCGGGGCCCATGGCTTGACCGGAAAGGCAGCAGCCACGACAATATCTTTCTATCGCGATAGGTGGATATTATGGATCTCGAGGACTGGTCGACCCGGCTGAAAGTGTTTGCCGACGCCACCCGGGTGCGCCTGCTGGCGCTGCTGGAACAAGAGGAGCTGACCGTGGCCGAGCTCTCGGCGATTACCCGGTTGGCCCAGCCGCGGGTGTCGACCCACCTGGCCCGATTGAAAGAAGCCGGTCTGGTCCGCGACCGCCGTGCCGGTGTATCGGCCTATTATCGCTTCGACGAGGCACAGCTGGATCCCGCACAGCGCGCATTGTGGCATGCCCTGAGCACCGGCAGCGATGATCCGCTGCTGCGCCAGGATGCCGAGCGCGTTGCAGCGGTGCTGGCCAGCCGCGCCGCCGACCAGAACTGGGCCGACAGCGTCGCAGGCGACATGGAACGCCATTACTCACCGGGCCGCACCTGGGAGGCGCTGGCGCGCACCGCCCTGCCGTTGCTGGAAACCGGCGATGTCCTGGATATTGCCTCCGGCGATGGCGTATTGGCTGAGCTGGTGGCCCCGCATGCCAGTCGCTATGTCTGCATCGACACCAGTGCACGCGTGGTCGCCGCCGCCAGCGAGCGGCTGCGTCGCCTTCCCAATGTTGAGGTGCGCGAAGGCGACATGCATGCCCTGCCCTTTGCCGACCGCAGCTTCGACCTGGTGGTGCTGATGCATGCACTCACCTATGCCGCCAAACCGGCCCAGGCAGTGACGGAATCAGCGCGCGTGCTGCGGCCCGGCGGGCGCCTGCTGCTGTGCAGCCTGGCCCGCCACGAACACAAGGCCGCGGTCGACGCCTACGGCCATGTCAATCTGGGCTTCACCGATAAAGAGCTGCGCAAGTTCGTGGAAAAAGCCGGCCTGGAAGTGGCCAGCCTGGAAACCGTGACCCGCGAGAAGCGTCCGCCGCACTTTGAAGTCATTTCGCTGATCGCCAACAAGCCCTGAGGTACCCCCGTGTCCGCCCTGCCCTGGTTGCACCCACAACGTGCCCACGCCCTGCTCGAGGCATTGCGCACCCGCATCCTGATCATCGACGGCGCCATGGGCACGATGATCCAGCGCCATGGCCTGCAGGAGGCGGACTACCGCGGCACGCGCTTCGCCGACGGCCGGGACAACCAGGCGCCCGCACATGTGCACGGCGCTGGCTGCGATCACACCCCCGGCGCGGAGCAGGACCTCAAAGGCAACAACGACCTGCTGCTGCTCACCCGCCCGGAGCTGATCGCCGCCATCCACACGGAATACCTGGAAGCCGGCGCCGACCTGGTCGAGACCAATACGTTCAACGCCACCTCGGTCAGCCAGGCCGATTATCAGCTTGAACACCTTGTCTACGAGCTCAACAAGGCCGGCGCCGCCGTTGCCCGCGCCTGCTGCGACGCCATGCAGGCACGCACGCCGGACAAACCACGCTTCGTCATCGGCGTGCTCGGACCGACCAGCCGCACCGCCTCGATCAGCCCGGACGTCAACGATCCGGGATTCCGCAACACCAGCTTCGACGCCCTGCGCGATACCTACCGCGAAGCCATCGAAGGGCTGATCGACGGCGGTGCGGACACGATCATGGTCGAAACCATCTTCGATACGCTCAATGCCAAGGCGGCCCTGTACGCGGTGGAAGAGGCCTTCGACGCACGTAGCGCGCGCCTGCCGGTGATGATTTCCGGCACGATCACCGATGCCTCCGGTCGCACGCTTTCCGGGCAGACCGCCGAAGCCTTCCACGCCTCGCTGGCACACGCGCGGCCGCTGTCGATCGGCCTGAACTGCGCGCTCGGCGCCGATGCCATGCGCCCGCACGTGGAAACCCTCGCCCAGGTCGCCGCGTGCCACGTCAGCGCCCACCCCAACGCCGGCCTGCCCAACGCGTTCGGCGAGTACGATGAAACGCCGGAAGAAATGGCCGCCACCCTGCACGGCTTCGCCACCGCCGGACTGCTGAACCTGGTCGGCGGCTGTTGCGGCTCGACGCCGGCCCATATCCGCGCCATCGCCGCAGCCGTCGCCAACCTGCCGCCGCGCGCCCTGCCCGGCACCGCCACGTTCTGACTGAAGAAGGAGTCCATGATGTCCTCACCTGCCAAGAAGATCCTGCTCATCGGTGCCGGCGGTACGCTCGGCCAGGCGGTCGCCACCCACCTGCGTGCGGTCGGCCACCAGGTCATCGGCGCCTCGCGCTCTGACGCGCGATTCCCGGTGGACCTGACCGCTGAAGAAAGTGTCAGCGCACTGTTGGACAAGGTCGGTACCGTTGATGCCATCATCGCCACCACCGGCAAGGTGCACTTCGGTCCGCTGCCACAGATGCGCAGCGATCAGTTCAACATCGGCCTGCAGGACAAACTGCTTGGGCAGGTCCGGCTGGCCCTGTTGGGGCTCAAGCACCTCAATCCCGGCGGCTCGATCACCCTGACCACCGGCATACTCACCGAGCAGCCCATCGCCCAGGGCGCCAGCGCCACCGCGGTCAATGCCGCGCTGGAAGGCTTCGTCCGCGCCGCGGCGCTGGAACTGCCGGCCGGCCTGCGCATCAATGCCGTCAGCCCGAGTGTGCTGACCGAAGCACTGGACAGCTACGGCCCGTTCTTCCCGGGCTTCGAGCCGGTCAGCGCCGCGCGCGCGGCACGCGCCTACCAGCGCAGCGTGGACGGCATCGACAACGGCCAGGTCTTCAAGGTCTGGTGATGCACGCGCCTGCTGCCCCTGCCCGCCACACCCGCCTGTCCGGCCTGGAACCGCTGGTCATCACCCCGGACCTGCTGTTCGTCAACGTCGGCGAACGCACCAACGTGACCGGCAGCGCGCAGTTCCGCAAGCTCATCAAGGAAGCGCGTTACGAAGAAGCGGTGGAGGTGGCACGGCAGCAGGTCGCCAGTGGCGCGCAGATCCTCGACGTCAACATGGACGAAGGCCTGATCGATTCCGAAGCGGCGATGAGCCGCTTCCTCAACCTGATCATGTCCGAACCGGACATCGCGCGGATTCCGGTGATGGTCGACTCCTCCAGATGGAGCGTCATCGAAGCCGGGCTGAAATGCCTGCAGGGCAAGAGCGTGGTCAACTCGATCTCGCTCAAGGAAGGCGAGGCGCTGTTCAAGGAACACGCACGCAAGGTGCTGCGCTATGGCGCCGCCGCGGTGGTGATGGCGTTCGATGAAAGCGGCCAGGCCGATACCTGCGCGCGCAAGGTGGAAATCTGCACGCGCGCCTACCGCATCCTGGTGGATGAGCTCGATTTCCCGCCCCAGGACATCATCTTCGATCCGAACATCTTCGCCATAGCCACCGGCATCGAAGAACATGACAACTACGCGGTGGACTTCATCGAAGCCACCCGCATCATCAGGCAGACCCTGCCGCACTGCCATGTTTCCGGCGGGGTCTCCAATGTCTCGTTCTCGTTCCGTGGCAACGAGACCGTGCGCCAGGCCATCCACTCGGTGTTCCTGTACCACGCCATCGCGGCGGGCATGGACATGGGCATCGTCAACGCCGGCGCGATGCCGATCTATGACGAACTGGACCCGGAACTGCGCGAGCGCGTCGAGGACGTGGTGCTCAATCGCCGTGCCGATGGCACCGAGCGGCTGCTGGAGATCGCCGAGCGCTACAAGGGAAAGAAAGGCGCCGCCAAGGTCGAAGATCTCGGCTGGCGCCAGAAGCCGGTCGCCGAGCGCCTGGCCCACGCGCTGGTACACGGCCTGGACGCCTTCGTGGAGGAGGATACGGAACGTGCCCGGCAGTCCTCCAACCGCCCGCTGGATGTGATCGAGGGACCACTGATGGCCGGCATGAACATCGTCGGCGACCTGTTCGGCGCCGGCAAGATGTTCCTGCCCCAGGTGGTGAAGTCCGCACGGGTGATGAAGAAGGCCGTGGCCTACCTGCTGCCCTACATCGAGGCAGAGAAGGCACGCACCGGGGAAGCCGCGCGCAGCAACGGCAAGATCATCATGGCGACGGTGAAGGGCGATGTGCACGACATCGGCAAGAACATCGTCGGCGTGGTCCTGGCCTGCAACAACTTCG
>DALZLW010000169.1:0-8186 GCA_032007425.1 Stenotrophomonas sp. | reverse complement strand
CCAGCACCGCCCGCAGCGGTGCCTCCAGCACGTCCTGTCGCCATCCGGCCAGGGCCTGCGGCCACTGGTCGGTCTGCAGCAGGCTCTCCAGGTGCTTGCGCGAGGCCAGCACGCCATCGGCCAGGTCCAGCGCCCGGCTTCGTTCGGCTACCGTGTCCTGCAGCTTCTTCAGTAACTGCTTGTTGGCATCGCTGGCGGCCAGTGCCAACGGTGCCTGTGTTTCGTCGTCCAGTGGCGTCTGCAGGGCGACAAACACCGCGCCGGCGAGCTTGCGCGGCGCCTTGGGGTGCTGGTCGAAGAGCCGGCCCAGCCCTGCTTCATCCAGCGGCGGCGTGCGCGCCAGCGTTGCGGCCAGCTCGTTGTCCAGGATCCAGCTGCGCGGGCGGTCGCTGCTGCGCGCCTGGGCGTCGCGCCAGCGCAGCAGACGCAGCAACCGGTGCTGGGCCGGGCCATCGAGGAACTGCGCCGAACGCATCGCCAGATGGGGCCAGCGTTCCTCGTCGTTGGCCACGCTGGCCAGCAGGCGTTCGCCGTCGTCGTGCAGCCACTGTTGCCGGCCCAACACCTGCAGCTTGGCCGCGATGGCATCGTGCAGGGCGAACAGATGCTCGACGTCGTCGGCGGCGTACTGCAACTGGGCATCGGACAGCGGCCGGCGCAGCCAGTCCGAGCGGGTCTCGCCCTTGGCCAGCGCCACGCCGGTGATTTCCAGCACCAGTTTCTGGTAGCCCATGCCGGCACCGATGCCGGCCAGCGAGGCGCCGATCTGCGTGTCGAACAGCGGGCGGGGCATGGTGCCGCAGGTGTGCTTGAACGCGACCAGGTCTTCGCTGGCGCTGTGCATCACCTTGATGATGCCTGGATCATCCAGCCACGGCACCAGCGCCTGGGCCATGCCGGGTACCAGTGGGTCGATCAGCAGGATCTCATCGCCGACGGCCATCTGCACCAGGGCCAGTTGTGGCCAGAACGTGCGTTCACGGATGAACTCGGTGTCCAGGCCGATGCGGGAGGGGCGCTGCTGGCGGCGTGCGTCCAGTTCTTCGGGGGTATTGATCCAGATGGCCACGTGGATTTGACTACTCGGGTTTGCTCAAGCAGGGGAGAATAGCCTAACGTCGGCCCGCACCCGGCCTGAAGGAGTAAATCTTGCGTCTGCCGTGCCTGTCCCTGTTGGCGTCTGTGCCGTTGATGCTGGCCTTGGCCGCTTGTGGCGAACGCCCAGCCCCTGCCGCTGCAGCGCCTGCCGCAGCACCCGGTGCACCGGCCGGAACGGGCCAGGGCCTGATGGCCGAGGCGGCCGTTGCCACGGGCCAGGTGACCATCGGCGGCGATGATGCCGCCGAAACCGTGGAGCGTTGGCAGGCCCCGGTCGCCGAAGTGACGCCGGAGCAGCGCGTGGCGGCCCGACGCCGTGCGGCCCAGGCCTTGGCAGAAGGCCGGCTGTTCGAGGAAGCCGACGACGCGATTCCCCTGTACCAGGCGCTGCTGCGGCTGGATCCGGAGGACCGCCGCGCCGCCGATGGCCTCCAGCGCGCCGAGCAGCGGCTGCTGGGCGAGGCCCGGGCCTTGCTGCAACGCCCCCTGCAGCAGCGCCAGGCGCTGGCCGATGCCGCGCGCATTGCGCTGGTGCTGCTGACCCTGCAGCCACAGGATGAGGCGGTGCGTGACCTGCAGGGGCGCGTGGAGCATGCGCAGCGTGTGGTGGCCTATAACCGTGCGGGCGAGGAGGACCTGCGCGCCGATCGCCTTGGCGAGGACGGTGACGGTGCGCTGACGTCGTTCCGCGAGGCCTTGGCCCTGGAGGCCGGCAATACCCGTGCGCTGCAGGGGCTGGCCGCTGCCGAAAGCGGGCTGATCGGCCGTGCCGAGCGCGCGGCGCGGGCCAGCGATTTCGCTGCCGCCGGGCGCTGGCTGTCCGAGGCCAGCAAGGTACGCAATGCCTCGGTGACCATCGCCGATGCATTCGAGCGCGTCGAGGGCATTCGTGCACAGACATTGGCGCGCCTGCGCGATGCCGGCCTGCGTGACCTGACCACGGCGCAGGGCCTGAAGCCGGCCCGCGAAAAGCTCGCCGAAGCGCTGCGCATCGCGCTGCCCGGCGATCCGGTCGTGGCCCAGTTGCGTGAACGGATCGAGCTGGCCACCCACTACGGCAGTTTCCGTCCTGGCCAGGTGTTCAGCGATGCGCTGCGCGATGGCGGACGCGGACCACAGATGGTCGTCGTGCCCCATGGTGGCTTCCAGATGGGCGCGCCTGTCGGTGAACCGGGGTCGGTGGATGCGGAGCGGCCGGCACATTACGTCCGCTTCGAGCGCGGCTTTGCGATGGGCATCACTGAAGTCACGGTGGCCGATTTCGAACGCTTCGTCACCGCCGCCAAGGCCCGGCCGCGGGCCACGCGTCGCGGTCATTCGGTGGTCTATGACGAGCGCAGTGGCAACTTCATCCGCCGCAGTGGCGTGGACTGGCGGTCGGACTACGACGGTGGACGGGCGCTGGCCAACCAGCCCGTGATGCACGTCAGCGTGCGTGATGCCGAAGCCTATGCGGTGTGGTTGTCGGAGCAGACCGGGCGCCATTACCGGCTGCCCAGCGAGGCCGAGTTCGAATACGCGCTGCGCGCCGGTGGCTCGGAGCGCTACCCGTGGGGCGCCGATGGCCGACCACCGGAAGGGGCGGGCAACCTGACCGGCAGCGGTGATGTGTCACCGTCCGGGCGTCACTGGAACAACGCGTTCGTCGGCTACACCGATGGCTACTGGGGACCGGCGCCGGTGGCCATGTTCAAGGCCAATGCCTGGGGCCTGCATGATCTGGGCGGCAATGTCAGCGAATGGGTGGCTGATTGCTGGCATGCCAGTTACCGGCGCGCGCCTGCCGACGGCGCGGCCTGGTTCAACCCCGGCTGTCGCGCGCGAGTGATCCGCGGTGGCAACTGGGCCAACGCGCCTGGGCAGAGCCGTTCGGCATGGCGGCAGTCACAGGATTCCGACGCCACCAGCGCGCGCATCGGTTTCCGCCTGGTCAGGGGCATCTGACCGGCAGGTGCCGCTCCTGCGGTCGTTACGGCGTGTCGTCGACGCGCAGGTCGAGGACGCCATCACCGACTTTGGCCTGCAGCACGTCGCCTGGCTGGACCTGTTTGACGCTGCGCACCAGGGCGCCGTCGGCACCGCGGGTCAGGATGCTGTAGCCACGTGCCACCGTGGCCAGTGGGCTGACGGCTTCCATGGAACGGGCAACGCCGCGCAGCCGCAGCTGCGCATGCTGCAACTGGTGCGCGATGGCCGATTGCGGACGCCCGCCAAGCGCCGACAGGCGCTGTTTCAGAGCTTCCAGCCGCTGCTGCGGGTGGCTGCTGCGCAGGCCCCGCTGGGCGTGGCGCAGGCGCGCCTGGTCCTGCTGCAATTGGCGCTGCATCACGGCCTGCAGGCGCCGTCCCAGTTCGTCCTGGCGGCGTCGCAACAGGTCCAGGCGCGCCTGTGGGCTGCGCGCATTCAAGCGAAGCAAGGCCCGGTCGGCGCGCTGCATCGCCTGGCCCAGCGCATGCCGCTGCAGCTGCAGCAGGCGTCCGCCGTCGCGGCGCAGCCGGCGCTGCAGGTCCTGCTGGTCGGGGACCAGCAGTTCGGCCGCTACCGAGGGCGTCGGTGCGCGCAGGTCGGCGGCGAAATCGCTCAGGCTGAAGTCCGTTTCATGCCCCACGGCCGAGACGACCGGGGTCTGGCTGGCGGCAATGGCACGGGCCAGCGCTTCGTCATTGAAGGCCCACAGGTCTTCCAGCGACCCACCACCGCGGGTGAGCAGGATCACGTCGTAGCGCTGGCTGGCGTCGGCGGCCTGCAGCAGGCGGGTGATGTTCGGCGCGGCCGCATCGCCTTGCACCAAGGTGGGCAGCAGGTCGACTTCGAGCAAGGGAAAGCGCCGGGCCAGTACGCTCAGCACATCGCGCACGGCAGCGCCGGTGGGCGAGGTGATCACCGCCAGGCGGCGCACGTGGGCAGGCAGCGGACGCTTGCGCTCGCTGGCGAACAGGCCTTCGCTTTCCAGGCGCGCCTTGAGCTGCTCGAACGCTCGCCGCAGCGCACCTTCGCCGGCTTCTTCCATGTGGTCCAGCACCATCTGGTACTCGCCACGGGCGTCGTACAGGGTCACCCGGCCGCGAACCAGCACGCGCATGCCGTCGCGGGGCACGAAGCGCAGCTGCGCGGCCTTCATCCGGAACATCGCCGCGCGCAGTTGCGCGCGTGCATCCTTCAGGGTGAAGTAAAGGTGGCCGGAGGCGGGGCGGGCGACGCTGCCCAGCTCCGCTTCCACCCAGATGGCCGGGAAGCTGCCTTCCAGCAGGTCGCGGGCCAAGGTGTTGAGCTGGCTCGGGGTGAGGATTTCGGTGCTGCGTTGTTGCATCGTGGCGGTTACAGGGCTGGATCAGGCGCTCAGCATCGCACGTCGATGCATCCGCTTCACCCGCTGCGGTGCTGGGCGATGGCCCACTGCACGTGTTCGCGCACCACGGGCGAGGCATGGTTGGTGCGGCTGTGCAGGGCCTGCAGGGTGGTGTCGCTGGTCGGCGCGTTGCCCAGCGCGACGGCGATGTTGCGCAGCCAGCGTTCGTGGCCGCTGCGGCGGATCGGGCTGCCTTCGGTGCGCGCCAGGAACTCGGTTTCGTCCCAGGCGAACAGGGCGTCCAGCGTTGCCGTGTCAAGGTTGTTGCGGGCGCGGAAGTCGGCTTCGTCGGTGCGCTTGGCGAACTTGTTCCAGGGGCATACCAGCTGGCAGTCATCGCAGCCATAGATGCGGTTGCCGATCAACGGCCGCATGGATTCCGGGATGGCCCCTTCATGCTCGATGGTGAGGTAGGAGATGCAACGACGGGCATCCAGGCGCTGAGGGGCGATGATGGCCTGGGTAGGGCAGACCTCGATGCAGCGGGTACAGGTGCCGCAGTGGGCCGTGGCGGGCTGGTCGATCGGCAGCGGCAGGTCGATGTAGATCTCGCCGAGGAAGAACCAGGAGCCGCCGTGGCGATCGATCAGGCAGGTGTGCTTGCCGATCCAGCCCAGCCCGGCATTGCGGCCCAGTGCGCGTTCCAGGACCGGCGCCGAATCGACGAAGACACGGAAACCCAGCGGCGCCACTTCCTCGCTGATCCGGGTGGCCAGCTTCTGCATGCGGTTGCGCATCAGCTTGTGGTAATCGCGGCCAAGCGCATAGCGCGCGACATAGGCGCGCCCCGGGTCGGCCAGCGTGGCCCAGGCTTCGGTATCGTCCTTGCGGCTGTAATCCATGCCCAGCGATATCACTCGCACGGTGCCGGGCAGCAGCTCGGCCGGGCGTGCACGCAGCGTGCCGTGGCGGACCATCCAGTCCATCGTGCCGTACAGGCCTTTGGCCAGCCAGTCGACCAGATGGGCCTCGTCTTCTGCCAGGTCGTCGATGCCGGCGATGCCGCAACGCTGGAAGCCGTGGGCGCGGGCGAGCTCGCGGATGCGCTGGACGGCCAGGGCCGGATCGAGGGGGAAAGCTGCCTGGGTCATGCGTCAAGTATAAAATCCCCGCATGCCTGACATCTCCCTTCTGTTTGATACAGCCGCGGCGCGTTCACTGGACGCCCGCGTGGCGACGCTGCTGGACGACGGCGGCCAGGACTTGATGGCCCAGGCCGGGCTCGCCGCCTGGCAGTGCCTGCTGCAGCAGTGGCCAGACGCGCAGCGGCTGGCGGTGGTGGCCGGGCCCGGCAACAACGGCGGTGATGCCTGGGTGCTGGCCCTGCACGCGCTGCAGGCTGGCCGCGCGGTGGTGGTGTGGCACCTGCCTGGACAGCACGCGTCCACCCCGTTGGCGGCTGCCGCTGCGGCGGAATACACCCGGGCCGGCGGCGCTGCCGAAGCATTCCAAGGCACGCTGGGGCCAGCCGACGTGATCGTCGATGGCCTGTTCGGGCTTGGCCTGTCGCGGGCGCCAGAGGCCGCCGCCCATGCCTTGATCGAGGCGATCAACGCCCACGGCGCACCGGTGTTGGCGCTGGATGTGCCCAGTGGCGTCGATGCCGATCGCGGGGCCGTGTCCGGCGTGGCCGTGCAGGCCACGCTTACCCTGCAGTTCATCGCCAACCACCGTGGTCTGTTCACCGGCCAGGCGCTTGCGCATACCGGGCAGCGCCGCCTGGCGCCGCTGCAATGGCCGGATGCAGCGGCACAGGGCCTGGTCGCCGCCGCGCGGCGTTGGAGCCCGCCGGATCTGGCCGCGCACCTGCGACCGCGTCACCTCAATGCGCACAAAGGCGATTCTGGCCACGTGCTGGCCGTCGGCGGCAACCATGGCAGCGGCGGCGCTCTGCTGCTGACCACGCAAGCGGCGCTTCGCAGCGGCGCCGGCCTGCTCAGCCTGGCGACCCGTCCGGAACACGTTCCTGCGGTGCTGTCACGCGTGCCCGAGGCAATGTGCCATGGCCTCGATGCCGTGCCTGCGCTGGCGCCGCTGCTGGCCCGCGCCAGCGTACTGGCCATCGGTCCGGGCCTGGGCCAGGACCAATGGGCTTCTTCGTTGTGGCAGCAGGCCCGTGGCAGTGGTCTGCCGCTGGTCGTGGATGCTGACGCCCTCAACCTGCTGGCACAGTCCCCGCAACCGCTGGCCGATGCGGTGTTGACACCGCACCCGGGCGAGGCGGCCCGCCTGCTCGGCTGCAGCAGCGCCGAGGTCCAGGCCGACCGCTTTTCGGCTGTGCGGGTGCTGGCCGAGCGCTATGCCTGCACCGTCGTACTGAAGGGCGCCGGCACCCTCGTGGCCGCGCCGGGTGAACTGACCGCGCTGATTGCCGCCGGCAACCCGGGCATGGCGGTGGGCGGCATGGGCGATCTGCTGACCGGGGTGATTGCCGCGTTGCGTGCGCAAGGCATGGGCGCCTTCCAAGCCGCTGCCTGCGGAGCGCTGCTGCATGCCGCAGCTGGCGATCTCGCCGCCACCGACGGCCAGCGCGGCCTGCTGCCCACCGACCTGCTGGCGCCGTTGCGCCGGCTCTGCAACCCTGGATCGACCCCATGACTGCTTTCGACCTTCCCACCCCGGAGCACACCGAGCTGTTCGGC
The DNA here is from genome assembly GCA_032007425.1 of Stenotrophomonas sp. GTDB lineage: Bacteria > Pseudomonadota > Gammaproteobacteria > Xanthomonadales > Xanthomonadaceae > Stenotrophomonas. The sequence goes on along the minus strand of DALZLW010000169.1, from coordinate 1,097 downwards.
CAAGTGCTGGCCAAGACCCGTCCGCCACAGGCAATGGTAGAGCTGCAGGGCGATCTGGGCGCCGGCAAATCCACCACGGCACGTGCCCTGTTGCGCGCGCTGGGGGTCACTGGTCCGGTCCGTAGCCCGACCTACACGCTGGTGGAGCGTTATCCGCTCGATGACGGCAGCGAGGCCTGGCATCTGGATCTGTACCGTATCGGTGGCGCGGGTGAGCTGGATTTCCTGGGGCTGGACGAAGGCACGGCCTCCCTGTGGCTGGTGGAGTGGCCGGAACGGGGGGGCGGTGCCCTGCCACCCTGCGACCTGCGGGTCCTGCTGGCGATGGCCGACGAAGGCCGCCGCGTCCAGCTGCAGGCGCTGAGCCATGTGGGGCGGCAGTGGCTGCCGCGGTTGGCCGCTGAGGCCCAGTTGCGTGGTCTTTCTCCCTATTGACCGCAAGAAGTTGATCAAAGTTACGGATTATTAAGGGAAAAGGTTTGCATTTCGTTCAGGAGGGTGATTGAATCCTGAGCCATGCGCCTGAGTATCCGAATCTCCGCTGTCTGTGCCGCTGCTGCGTTCGCGCTCGCTGCGGCGAGCACGTGGGCGGGCGAGATCCGGCAGGTCCTGCTGGACAGTTCCGCCACCGGTACCCGCGCGGAGATCGCCCTGTCGGGTGCGGGGGGCTACAAGACACTCAGCTTGGCGGGCCCCAACCGTCTGGTCGTTGATTTCCCGGATTCCACGGCCATGCGCAGCCTGAAGCTGCCGGCCCCGCAGGGCGTGGTCACTGGCGTACGCACCGGCCAGCCGGTTCCGGGTACGTTCCGGGTGGTGTTCGAGCTGGCCGAGGCGGTGACGACCTTCCATCCCCAGGTACAGCGTGAAGGCAGCACCTCGCGGTTGGTCATCCAATGGCCCGGCAGCGGCGCGGCCTCGGCGACAGTCGTCAACGCGCCCGACACGCCTGCCCAGCCAACTGCGAACCCTGCACAATCGCGCAGTGATGCGGCGCGCGCCACAGCCCTGCTGACCGCCCAGGTGCAGCAGCAGGCCAGTGCCAGCGTGGCGACCAGCGCGGCGCCCAGCCCTGCGCCAGTTGCCGCGCCGGGCAC
>DALZLW010000168.1:0-8238 GCA_032007425.1 Stenotrophomonas sp. | reverse complement strand
GGCGCTCGCCCGGCGGGATGAAGATTTCGTTGGTCTCGTTGCGCTTCTGGTAATCAACCGACTGCAGTTCTTCCAGGCGGGCCAGACGGGCCTTGCCCTTGGTGCGGCCGCCCTTGGCGTTCTGCCGCGACCACTCCAGTTCCTTCTGGATCGCCTTCTGGCGAGCCTTCTCCTGGTTGTCTTCCTGCTTCAGGCGCTCGTCTTTCTGGGTCAGCCACTCGGTGTAGTTGCCCTTCCACGGAATGCCACGGCCGCGATCGAGTTCCAGGATCCACTCCGCGGCGTTGTCCAGGAAGTAGCGATCATGGGTGACGGCCACCACGGTGCCGGTGTACCGGGCCAGGAACTGTTCCAGCCATTCCACCGATTCGGCGTCCAGGTGGTTGGTCGGTTCGTCGAGCAGCAGCATGTCCGGCTTCTGCAGCAGCAGGCGGCACAGGGCCACGCGGCGCTTCTCGCCCCCGGAAAGCTTGCCGACAATGGCATCCCACGGCGGCAGGCGCAGTGCATCGGCCGCCACGTCCAGCTGGTTTTCAAGCGTGTGCGCATCGCCGGCGGCGAGGATGGCCTCCAGGCGTTCCTGTTCCTTGGCCAACTTGTCGAAATCGGCGCCTTCTTCGGCGTAGGCCAGGTAGACCGCGTCCAGCGCGGCCTGTGCCTGCAGCACTTCGCCCACGCCCTCTTCGACGGCTTCACGCACGGTCTTGGTCGGGTCCAGCTCCGGCTCCTGGGCCAGGTAGCCGACCTTGATACCAGCCTGCGGACGGGCTTCACCTTCGAAATCGGTGTCCACGCCGGCCATGATCTTCAGCACGGTGGACTTGCCGGCGCCATTCAGGCCCAGCAGGCCGATCTTCGCGCCCGGGAAGAAGGACAGGGAAATGTCCTTGATGATCTGCCGCTTCGGCGGGACCACCTTGGACACGCGGTTCATGGTGTAGATGTATTGCGAGGACATGGAGTCTCCCAGAAGTGGTCGAGCCGCCGGTGTCCAGGTGTCTGGCCGACGCTGAGCGGAATGATGACCCGTCATTATCACCCATTGATGAAGCCACTTCCATGCCGCGACCGCGCACGTCGCCTTGCCCCACCCCTACGGCAGCGCAGGCTGCTGGCGCGGGAGCGCCGACGGCTTCTCCTACAGACGGGGCCCTGGGGGGCGGGGGAGCATGGCGCTCCGTCCTCAAGCGAGACATCCAACATGAAATCCACATTCCTGCCCGTCCTGCCACTGCGGTTGCTCCCGGCCCTCGCCCTGCTGGCCGGCCCGGCGGTGGCGGCGCCCCCGCTGCTGCCGGCGACGGCGAGCTTCGACAACCTGTCCATCGCCGCCGACAGCGTGCGTGAATTCGATGTGGACTTGCCCAGGACAGAGCGCTGGCTGGCCTGGGAGCTGAGCAGCGCCGAACCCGGCGCGCTGTTGTCAGGCACCGTGTCTTTTGCCGCGGTCAACGGCCAGCCCTTGTCCGAACGCGCGCTGGACGGGCTTTCGGTCACCGGCGGGGTCGTGCCCGCACCGGCCGGAACGGCCGGGCGGCGTATCCGCGTTACCCTGCGCGGCGGTGCGGCGGCGATGCGGGCCAACCTGGCCCTGCTGCCCAACGTGCCGCAACTGAAAAGCGGCCAAGTGGTGCCTGTCTTCGCCCGCAGCGCGGGCAGTGAGGCGTTTTCCGGTGCATTTGACCTGAAATTGAGCAAGCCGGCGGACGTCGATGTGGTCACCTGGGGAGGCGACGCCGCGGCCACTCTCACTGTCTCCGGTCCGGAAGCGGCCGCGCCGGTCTGTGATGACCGCGGCGATGGGTGGCGGCGCTGCGCCCTGCCTGGCTTGGCGGCCGGTGTCTATCGGGTGACGCTGGCGGGTACCGGCAGCCCGCTCAACCTGTCGGCGAACTGGAAGGTCATCGAAAGCCCCTGACCTGCCCGCGCATGAATGGCAGGGATAGGTGCGTCCCGGAAAAGCGTTTCCAGCCGGAAAAGGTTCAGATCGGATACGCAAGATGGACATATCAATCCCTGCCACCGAGGCCTGCCATGCGCTTCCATCGACTCCTTCCTGTCGCCGTTGCCTCTGTGTTGGCACTGGGTACGGTTCTGCCTGCGTTCGCTGACAATGATCGTCGTCACGATCGTCGTGAGTGGCGAGATGATCGCCGCGACGACCGTCGCGATCACAGGGATGCGCGGCGTGAAGCCCGCAGGGATTGGCGCGACGACCGACGCGATGATCGTCGTGACTGGCGTGATGATCACCGCCGCCATGGCCATTACCGGCCGGCACCGCCGCCGCGTGTTGTGTATCGCTCTGCGTATCGGCCGGGTTACGTGGCGGGCCCCGGCTATGGTTGGAAAGTCGGCCACCGCTACCGCGACTATTACCGTGGTCCGGTCTACGTGGTGAATGACTACAATCACTATCACCTGCGGCGCCCGCCGCGCGGTCACCACTGGATCCGCGATGATCGCGGAAACTTGCTGCTGGTGGCCATCGCAACGGGAATACTGGCGGATTTCGTGGTCAACGGTCGTTGATCAGGGGCAGGGCAGTGTCCATTTGCGTGAGACAAACTGCAACTTCTGCTCAAGCGGTTCGAACGCACAGTTTAACGTCGATGTCTCGTGCATTTTGTGCGCTCCTTGAGTGATGCGGAGTATGGGATGTCAACGTTGGGTTTCTTGCGCTCGCTTGCCTTGGTCGCGGGCGGCATTCTGGTCGTGCACGGCGGTGTGTCGCCCGCCCGTGCCGCGGCGGCAGAGGCACTCCAGCCGCGCGCGGACGGGCCGGTACTGGAAAGCGTCACCCCAGTCCGCTTCGATGTCAGTGATCGCTATCTATATGGTGAATTGACGGGCCGTTACTGGTCAGATCGTGCCGAGAATCTGTTCGCGGTCACCTCGATCAACGACGCACTCCCTTTGTCCAGGGCCGTGTCCGTAGGGAATGGCCCGTTCCGGATGCGAATGGAGGTTCCCCTGAGCAGCGCACTGGTCAACGGTGTGTTGACGGCCTTCGCTTCGCCGTCGCGGGATGGTTCGCACCAGCCAAGCCCCCGGGCCAGCATCGGGGTCAGCATCGTCGTGCCGGCGCCAGAGATCGTTTCAGCAGTGGGCAGTCGCAACCGCGCCGAGGTGCGCGGCAAGGCACTGCCGGGCGCCTCCGTCAGGCTGGAACTCGCCGGTCAGCAGCAGATCGTCAGGGCCAGCGGCGGACCCACGGGAGACTGGCACCACGAGTTCAGCAACGTGCCTGAAGGTCAGCACCAGGTGATGGCGACCGTTGTCGACGACACACGCACCTTCCCTGATTCGCTTACCGTACAGAGCGCGCTGGAGGTGGAAGGAGCCATTACCCGCCCGCTCAGTGTGACCTCGCCGCCGGAAAATTTTCCAGTACAGCGCAGGGTTCGGGTGCAAGGTGTCGCTTCGCCGGCGCGTGGCAACGTCCTGGTGCGGCTGGGGGAGGGGCCGACGGTGGAAGCGCCTGTTCATCCGCTGCAGCAGACGTGGTCGGCGACCGTGACGAGCCCGGTTGCCGGACAGGTGCCGCTGGAGGTCAGCCTGCCGCAGACCCGTGAAGCCATCCGCTACAACCTGGATGTGCAGCCTTGGGGGGCGCTGACGGTGACCCGCTTTGAAGTTTCCATTCACCGTAGTGAACGTGAAACCAGGTATCTGATCGAAGGAACGGCGACGCTTGACAAAGAAGTCCGTTATGGCAATCTCGCCAGCGGATGGACACATCTGGCCGACGTTGGAGATGATGGCCATTGGCGCTACTACGGGCCGTTGATCAGAGACCTCCGCCTGAGGAAGACAATGGCTTTTGGTCAGCTGTATCAAGTCGGCCGGTTCAACGTTCCCAGTGCGGGTGAGGAATACGCCGATGGTATCGACGAACCGCGTGTGAACGTTGCACCAGAACTCACCTCGCCACTGACCGTAACGCCTTACACCCAACTGCGCGGCATTTACCGGGGTGGTCGGGAGACGGTCAAGCTGACGTTGCCAGACGGTCAAACGATCGTGGTCCCGGTCGACCGCGAAGAGCAGACCTGGTCGGCAGCGGTCGGACCACTGCCTTTGGGCCGCCACATAGTCGAACTGGGAGCGGATGTTCCTCCCCAACTCTCGCCGATATTTGCTACGCGGCGCTATACCCTCGATGTGCAGGAAGAGCCCTGACAGCAGGCTTGCCAAAGTGGCTTCAGGGCGCGCGTGCGTCGAGCGTCGGGTGGCACTGGGGGGGGCGCTGACCATACGCCCGCGCATCCGATCGGGGCGGGCATCGATCCTTGCAGTGGGGTCGGTGCCTTCGCCATAGCCGTCCGGGGGACTACACTAGAGGGCCAATCGCCGCCCTTCACCGCCTGGAGTTTCCTGATGTTCTCGCGCGACGCCCGCATCGAAACCTACGATCCCGAACTGGCCAAGGCCATTGCCGCTGAAATCCAGCGCCAGGAGGACCATGTCGAGCTGATCGCCAGCGAGAATTACACGAGCCCTGCGGTGATGGAGGCCCAGGGCAGCCAGCTGACCAACAAGTACGCCGAAGGTTACCCGGGCAAGCGCTATTACGGCGGTTGCGAGTACGTGGATATCGCCGAACAGCTGGCCATCGATCGGCTCAAGCAGTTGTTTGGAGCCGATTACGCCAACGTGCAACCGCACAGCGGCTCCCAGGCCAATCAGGCGGTGTATTTCGCGCTGCTGGAGGCTGGCGACACCATCCTCGGCATGAGTCTGGCCCACGGCGGCCACCTGACCCACGGTGCCAAGGTCAACGCTTCGGGCAAACTGTTCAATGCGGTGCAGTATGGCGTCGACGAACAGGGCCTGATCGATTACGACGAAGTCGAACGCCTTGCGCTGGAGCACAAGCCGAAGATGGTGGTGGCGGGTTTCTCGGCCTACTCGCAGGTCATTGACTGGGCCCGCTTCCGTGCCATCGCCGACAAGGTCGGCGCCTACCTGTTCGTGGACATGGCCCATGTCGCCGGGCTGGTCGCGGCCGGCGTCTACCCCAGCCCGATCGAACATGCCCACGTGGTCACCTCGACCACCCACAAGACCCTGCGTGGCCCGCGTGGCGGGATCATCCTGGCCAAGGGCGCGGGTGAAGCGATCGAAAAGAAGCTGCAGTCCATCGTCTTCCCGGGCATCCAGGGTGGTCCGCTGATGCATGTCATCGCTGCCAAGGCGGTGGCGTTCAAGGAGGCGCTGGAGCCTGCATTCGCCCGCTACCAGCAGCAGGTGGTGAAGAACGCCCAGGCCATGGCCGAAACGCTGATTGCGCGTGGCTACAAGATCGTCTCCGGCGGCACGCAGAACCACCTGATGCTGGTGGACATGATCGGCAAGGAGGTGTCGGGCAAAGACGCCGAAGCCGCCCTGGGCAAGGCCCATATCACGGTCAACAAGAACTCGGTGCCCAACGACCCGCGCTCGCCGTTCGTTACGTCCGGCCTGCGTCTGGGCACCCCGGCCGTCACCACCCGCGGCTACGTCGAACAGGATTGCATCGATCTGGCCAACTGGATCGCCGATGTGCTGGACGCACCGGCCGATGAAGCGGTCATCGGCCGCGTACGCGAGGCTGTCAGCGCACAGTGCCGCAAGTACCCTGTCTACGGCTGACGTAGGCCGACGTGCCGAAGCCGGGCGACAACCGGCTTCGGCACCTGTGCGCAGGCAGACGCTGGACAGCGCTCCGATCTTGACAGACGGGCTGGAATTTGCCGTGCGGCGGCTTCTCAGGTACCGTTGCGACGCTGCCGTGAAGATGGCATGACGTTTCCAAGTAGGCTCCAGAAGCAAGGCGCTCCATGCATTGTCCGTTCTGCCAACATGCCGACACCCGGGTGATCGATTCGCGCGTCTCTGAAGATGGCGCAACGATCCGCCGACGGCGTGAGTGCGATTCGTGCAATGAGCGTTTCAGCACGCTGGAAACGATCGAGCTCAAATTGCCGGCGATCATCAAGAGTGACGGCAGCCGTGAGGCCTTCGACGCGCGCAAGCTGCGTGCAGGGTTCGATCGCGCGCTGCAGAAGCGTCCCGTTGCCGAGGAAAAGATCGAATCAGCGGTCCGCAGCGTGATCCACCAGTTGCGGATCTGCGGCGAACGGGAAGTGCCCTCCATCAAGGTAGGGGGCTTTGTGATGGCTGAACTGCGCAAGCTCGACCATGTCGGCTATGTCCGCTTCGCCTCGGTGTACCGCAGCTTCCAGGACGTGGCGGACTTCCGCGAGGAAATCGAGAAACTGGAGCGTGACCTGCCGGCTGGCGGGGAGCAGCTGCAACTGCTGGGTGGCGTGATCGCCCTGTCCAAGAAGAAACGCGGCTGAACCGCGCACACACTGCGCGCACCGGATACGACATGCCCGCCTCTCCTGCCGATCCTGCCGAAACTGTGTTCAGCGCCATCGACCATCTGCACATGGCGCAGGCGCTGCGCTTGGCCGAGCGCGGCGCCTATACCACCCGTCCCAATCCCATGGTGGGCTGTGTGGTCGCCCACGGCGATCGGGTAGTGGGGCAGGGCTGGCACCAACGGGCCGGCGGCCCCCATGCCGAAGTCTTCGCCCTGCGCGAAGCGGGTGAGGCCGCCCGTGGCGCGACGGCCTACGTCACTCTGGAGCCCTGCGCACACCACGGTCGGACCCCGCCGTGTGCACTGGCGTTGATAAAGGCAGGCGTCAGCCGGGTGGTGGCGGCGATGGGTGACCCGTTCCCGCAGGTGGATGGCGGCGGGTTTGCGTTGCTGCGCAAAGCCGGCATCGCCGTCGAGCACGGCCTGATGGCCGCCGCTGCGCGTGAACTCAACCGGGGCTACCTGTCGCGGATCGAACGTGGACGCCCCTGGCTGCGTGTCAAACTGGCGTCCAGTCTGGACGGCCGGACCGGCATGGCCGATGGGCAGTCCAAATGGATTACCGGGCCTGCCGCGCGGGAAGACGTGCAGCATTGGCGCGCGCGTGCCGGTGCCATCCTGACCGGTGCGGGTACGGTGCTGGCCGACGACCCGCAGTTGACCGTACGCCTGACCGGCCGGGAGGTTGTGCCGCCGCTGCGGGTCGTGCTCGATCCCCGGCTGCGTTCACTGGCCTGCCGTCAGGTACGCGGGGAGGGCGCGCCCACCCTGTACCTGCACGCCGCCGTCGCCACGCCCGGGTTCCATGCCGACGGTCATACCGAATTCGCCGAGGTTCCCACGGTCGCCGGGCAGTTGGATCTTGCTGCGGTGCTGGCGCTGCTGGCCGAGCGCGGCATCAACGAGGTGCACACCGAGGCCGGTGCGACCCTGGCCGGCGCCCTGCTGCACGGTGGCTGGGCCGACGAGCTGTTGCTGTACCAGGCGCCCACCCTGCTGGGAGAGCACGGCAGGCCGCTGCTGGCGCGACTGGGTATCCACGCCATGGACCAGCAACGGCGGCTGCGGCGGGTCGATCAACGCCAGCTCGGGGACGATCTGCGCCTGTTGCTGCGCCCCGTGCACTGAGCCCTCGGGCGCCGCGGCATCCGCACTGGACAGACCGGTGTGCCATCGGCGCGACGCTGTGGTCTGGTCCGCGGCCTGCGGTGGCGACGAGGGGGGTGGTACACTGCCTCGGCCGGTCTGTCCGGTATACAAACGTCTTCAGGGCGGGGTGCAACTCCCCACCGGCGGTAGGCACTTCCGGGTGCGAGCCCGCGAGCGCCCCGGCCTGCCGGGGGTCAGCAGATCCGGTCCGATGCCGGAGCCGACGGTCATAGTCCGGATGAAAGAAGACGGTGCCGCGGGGCCTTGGGTCCTGTGCGTGCCTGTTTGCCTTGCGGCGTTTTTCGCTCAACTCCTGCGGAGAACGTTTCGTGTTCACTGGAATCATCGAAGGCGTCGGCCATGTGGCGGCGCGTGAAACCATCGGCGGCGATGTCCGCTTCACCTTTGCCGTCGGCAGCCTGCCGTTCGAGCAGGTGCAACTGGGCGAAAGCATCGCCATCAATGGTGTCTGCCTGACTGTCATCGCCTTCGATGGCAGCAGTTTCCAGGCCGATGCGTCGACCGAAACCCTGGGCCTGACCACGCTGGGGAGCCTCGCCGAGGGCGCGGTGATCAATCTGGAGCGCGCGATGCGCCCCACCGACCGCTTGGGCGGGCATCTGGTCAGCGGCCATGTCGACGGCCTGGGCAACGTGCTCAGCATCCATGAAGACGCGCGTGCCCAGCGTTGGCGGTTTGCCGCACCGACGGCGCTGCTG
>DALZLW010000167.1:0-8334 GCA_032007425.1 Stenotrophomonas sp. | reverse complement strand
GTCGATCGATCTGAAGGGCGTGAACTTCGACTTCGACAAGGCCAACCTGCGTCCGGACGCCGTGGCGATCCTGAGCGAAGCCACCGAGATCCTGAAGCGTTACCCGGATCTGCGCGTTGAAGTTGCCGGTCACACCGACTCCAAGGGTACCGACGCTTACAACCAGAAGCTGTCCGAGCGTCGTGCCACCGCGGTGTACAACTACCTGACCCAGAACGGCGTCGGCGCTTCGCGTCTGGTCGGCCCGATCGGTTACGGTGAAAGCCGTCCGATTGCTCCGAACACCAACGCTGATGGTTCGGACAACCCGGAAGGTCGCGCCAAGAACCGTCGTACCGAGCTGAACGTCCAGAACTGAGTTCTGACGTCACAGCGGTAAGACACAGCAGGACCCGGCTTCGGCCGGGTCTTGTTGTTTATGCCGGAAAATTGTGACCGTCCGTCAGTAAAACGCATCAAAACCAACGGCTTGCCGTATTCATTTGAAGTAAGTCCTTGAATGGTGCCGGGCCGCTGCTACACTGCCTTCGACACCTTCAACGACGGAATTCCACATGCTGCGTACTGCATTGGCCGCCACTCTGGCACTGGCCCTGGTTCCCGCCGCCCAGGCGGCCGTGGATTGTTCGGTCAAGGCCAGCAGCGCGCCGTTGCCGCTGCCCGCCACGGCCATTGCGCCGGTGGCCGGCGAGCTTGCCCTGCGCAATGTGCAGTTGGGCATGCCGGCAGGCGTGCTGACCGGCAGCTACGATGCCAACCAGTCCGTGGACAGCGTGCTGCAGCGTCTGCGCATCGAAAGCTGCCAGGACGTGGCCAAGGTGATGCCCGGGGCGCCGGCCATCGCGCCCAACGATCCCGCCGCGTACAAGCCGGCGACGGAGTTCGACAATACGCCGTGGCGCTTTGACATGAGCCAGGGCGGCAAGCGCATGACCGCTGAAGAGTTTGACGCCTGGATGAAGGCGCGTGGCGTGCGCGTGGTCAAGGCACGTCCTGCCCCGGCCGCTGCTCCGGCCGCTGCCGCGCCGAGCGTGGAAGCCGCGGTGGAGACGAAGCCGGTAGACAAGAAGTAAGGCGGGCGGCGCGGCATGCGGCCCAAGCGACCTGCACCGTCTGTTGTGGCGCCTGTACGGCGCCCTCGCGGGCCAGCACCCCGGCGGCCGCCTGTGCGGTCGGCAGGCGAGGTGCGGCATGGTCTGGCGCGCGTGTTGTCCAAGGCCGGGCTGTGTTCGCGCACCGAAGCCGCGCGCTGGATCATCGCCGGCCGGGTGCGCGTGGCGGGTCGGATCGTCCGCGATCCGGAGTTCCCCATCGCCGGGACGCCGCGTGATATCGAAGTCGATGGCCAGGCGCTGGACGCCGCGCCACGGGTCTATGTGCTGTTGAACAAACCGCGTGGGCTGGTGACCACCACCCAGGACGAACGGGGCCGCGACACGGTCTACCGTTGCTTCGATGGCGGCGGGTTGCCGTGGCTGGCCCCGGTCGGCCGTCTGGACAAGGCCAGCGAGGGCCTGCTGCTGTTCAGCAATGATCCGCAGTGGGCGGCGCGGCTGATGGATCCTGCCACCGGGCCTGACAAGACCTACCACGTGCAGGTTGATGGTCTACCTGATGCAGTCGTGCTGGCCGGGTTGCGCACCGGCATACAGGATGGTGATGTCTTTCTCGCTGTGCGATCGGTGAGCGTGCTGCGTCACGGTGATCGCACCGCCTGGTTGGAAATCGTGCTCGATGAGGGGCGCAACCGCCACATTCGTCGCCTGCTGGCGGCGTTCGGTTTCGAGGTGCGAAGACTGGTCCGCGTGGCGATCGGCGGGCTCCAGCTCGCTGATCTCGGCAAGGGCCAATGGCGTGTCCTCGAAATCGCCGACCGGCAGCAACTGGAGGCTGCCGTTCCGCCGGGCTGAGTCCCGTGGCTGGCTGCGGCCAGTTCCATCCGGGCGAGGGGGCGTCCGACCTTGTACACCGCACCTGGAGCGCCCTATGTCCCTGTGTTCTACCCCAACTCCTGCTTCCCTGCGTTGGCTGATGCTGCCTGCACTCGTCGCCCTGGCTGCCTGCAGTGGCAACAAGGTCGCCAGCAAGGCGGCGCAGCCCCCTGAGGAAATCCTGATCGTCTCGCTCAAGGCACCTGATGCGCGCGACAGTCGCGGCAGCTATCGGTTCCTGATGAGTGAAGGGGATCGCCGGATGTCCGTGGACGAGTTCGACGCGTGGATGAAGGCCAATGGCATCCGTGTGGCCAAAGGCAAGGGTGGCGGCGACGGCGGCTGATTGGGCTGGACTGCCCGGCGTTGGCGGCCTGCTGCGTCGTACGTGGCCGCCTGCTGCAGGCGGCCACGGTGCCATGGACCTCAGCCTTTGATCACGCCCAACTCCACGCCGATGCGGATGAACGCATCAATGGCGCGATCCAGCTGCTCACGGGTGTGGGCGGCACTCATCTGCGTGCGGATACGCGCCTGGCCCTTGGGCACTACCGGGAAGAAGAAGCCGATGGCATAGATGCCTTCTTCGAGCAGGCGCTCAGCAAAGCGTTGTGCCAGTGGCGCGTCATAAAGCATCACCGGGCTGATCGGGTGCACGCCCGGCTTCACGTCGAATCCGGCCGCGGTCATGCGCTCGCGGAAGTAGGCGGTGTTGTCGGCCAGCGTCTGGCGCAGCTCGCCGGCGGTATCGAGCATCTCGAAGGCCTTGATGCCAGCGGCGACTACGTGCGGCGGCAGCGAGTTGGAGAACAGATAGGGGCGCGAACGCTGGCGCAGCAGTTCGATGACTTCGGCGCTGGCACAGGTGAACCCGCCCAGCGCACCGCCCATGGCCTTGCCGAGGGTGCCGGTGATGATGTCGATCTTGTCCAGGACCCCCTTCACTTCGGCCGAGCCGCGGCCGGTAGCACCGAGGAAACCGGTCGCATGGCATTCATCGATATGCACCAATGCGTTGTACTTCTTCGCCAGCGCTGTGATCTCATCCAAGGGCGCGATGAAGCCGTCCATCGAGAACACACCATCGGTGGTGATGAGCTTGGTACGGCAGCCTGCGGCATCGGCCGCCTGCAACTGGGCCTCCAGTTCAGCCATGTCACAGTTCGCGTAGCGGAACCGCTTGGCCTTGCACAGGCGCACGCCATCAATGATCGATGCATGGTTCAGCGCGTCGGAAATGATCGCGTCCTGCTCACCGAGCAGGGGCTCGAACAGCCCGCCGTTGGCATCGAAACAGGCGGCATAGAGGATCGTGTCCTGTTTGCCGAAGAACGCGGCGATCTGCTGTTCCAACTGCTTGTGAATGTCCTGCGTGCCGCAGATGAAGCGCACTGACGCCATGCCGAACCCGTGGCTGTCCAGCGCATCCTTGGCGGCCTGGATCAGTGCCGGGTGGTCGGCCAGGCCCAGGTAGTTGTTGGCGCAGAAATTCAGGACCTGCCGGCCGTCGTCGAGCGTGATCTGCGCCGATTGCGGGCTGGTGATGATGCGCTCGGATTTGAACAGCCCCTGGTCGCGGATCGCGTCCAGTTCCTGTGCATAGTGCTGGGTCAGGGGGGAGGTGGCTTCAGTCATGGCGCACGGTCCTGCAGGGAAAAACGCGATTCTACCCGCCGTCCCGCGACGGCGGGTTTACCTGAACACGCAAAAGGATGTTGCGCTGCAATAACAAACCGGTTAAAAAACCGTGAACCGGCGTAAAAAGACCGGCTGCCACCTGCACAGGGTTTTTCTTCAACACGCAACGTCCTCCTCCCGCCACCGCCATTTCGGAGATGTCCATGAAGCACGCCTGCCTTAGCCTCGCCGCTGTCGTCGCTCTTTCGCTGTCCTCGTTCGCTGCCAGCGCCCAAGAGGCCGAGTCTCCGTTCAGCTGGAACGTGACGGCCGTATCTGACTATGTGTTCCGCGGTGTGTCGCAGACCGACGAGGACCCGACCCTGCAGGCCGGTTTCACCTACAACAGCCCGGTTGGGCTGTATGCCGGTGTCTGGGGCTCGGGTGTGGATTTCGGGCCGGGTGACCCGAGCACCGAGGTCGACTTCCTGATCGGCTATGGCTTTGACGTCACCGAAGGCGTCAGCTTCGATGTGCTGCTCAATCGCTACACCTACCCCGGTGCCAGCGAGCTGAACTACAACGAGCTGATCACCACCACCACCTTTGCCGAGCAGTACAAGCTGACAGTGGCCTACACCGATGACATCTCCGGTTCGGACACCAAGAGCTGGTATTACGCGCTGGGCGGTGAATGGGCGCTGCCCAATGACTTCACCCTTAACGCTGGCGTTGGCCGCACCTCGCTGGAAACGGCAACGGGCAAGGACTACACCGATTTCAACGTCGGCGTGAGCCGTCAGTTCGGCCTGTTCAATGTCGGCCTGGGCTTCCATGGCACCGACGGTGCAGGGCGTGACAACAACGGCAAGCTGGCCGACAACCGCGTGGTGCTGACGGTCGGCATCGGTAACTGACCGTCCGACATTGCATGCCGGCCCAGCCTGGCGTTGCACGAAAAAGGCGCCCGATGGGCGCCTTTTTTGTCACCGATGACCCTGCTGGAGGAAAGCCCCGTTGTTGTTCAAGGGGGCGCGCCAACGGCGCGGGGATCAGGGAACATGCGCGGATTGATGTAACGTGCCTTTGGCACGCTGCATCAATTCCAGCTCAACACGACCTTGCCGGCCTTGCCTTCTTCCATCAGGTCAAAGCCCTTCTGGAAGTCGTCGATCGGCAACTGATGGGTCATCACCTTGCCCAGCGGGAAGCCGGAAAGCACCAGCTGGGTCATCTTGTACCAGGTCTCGTACATCTTGCGGCCGTAGATACCCTGCACGGTCAGGCCCTTGAAGATGATCTTGTCCCAGTCGCAGCCGGCGCCCTTGGGCATGATGCCGAGCATGGCGATCTTGCCGCCGTGGTACATGCAGTCGAGCATGTCATTGAAGGCGCGTGGGTTGCCACTCATTTCCAGGCCCACGTCGAAGCCCTCCATGTGCAGTTCCTTCATCACGTCCTTCAGCGAGGTGTTGGCGACATTGACCACGCGGGTAGCGCCCATGTCGGCCGCCAGCTTCAGGCGGAAGTCGTTGACGTCGGTCACCACCACGTTACGTGCACCGATGTGCTTGCAGATACCCGCGGCGATGATGCCGATCGGGCCCGCGCCGGTGATCAGCACGTCTTCGCCGATGACATTGAACTCCAGCGCGCAATGCGCGGCGTTGCCGTAGGGATCGAAGAAGGCGGCCAGTTCCGAAGGAATCTGGTCGGGGATCGGCCACAGGTTGCTGGCCGGCATCACCATGTATTCGGCAAAGGCACCGTTGACGTTGACGCCGATGCCGACCGTGTTGGGGCACAGGTGGGGACGGCCGCCACGGCAGTTGCGGCAGTGGCCGCAGACGATGTGGCCTTCGGCCGACACCCGCTGGCCGATCTCATAACCGGTCACCGCCGAGCCGAGTGCCGCGACGCGACCGACGAACTCGTGGCCGATGGTCAGGCCCGGCTTGATGGTGCGCTGGCTCCACTCGTCCCACAGGTAGATGTGCAGGTCGGTACCGCAGATGGCGGTCTTTTCCAGTTTGATCAGCACGTCATTCGGGCCGGGGACCGGCACCGGGACTTCTTCCAGCCAGATGCCCTTGCCGGCTTCACGCTTGACCAGGGCTTTCATTGTTTGCGCCATCGGGCGGGACTCACAGAGGAAAACGCGAATTATAGGGGGATGGCGCCGATTGCGATGTTGCGCTGCAGGTGCGGCAACGCGCCGCCGGGCGTCGCCCGGCGCTTCCACCGGTGGCCATCCCCTGCAGCGCTAGGATCCGGCCAACGCCGCCCAGGTCCGCTACCACCCACCCCCGGCCGCCCATGACTTTCGGGGATCGGGGGCGGGCAGGGCAGCGGGCTACAATCGACAATTCCAATCTCAGGGGCTGCTGCATGCGCTCGAACCTGCTTGTCCTATCCATCGTCGCCAGCCTGGGTCTGACCCAGGTCGCCCATGCCGCCGAAGGCATGTGGGTGCCGCAGCAGTTGCCGGAAATCGCCGGACCGTTGCAGAAGGCCGGCCTGAAGCTGTCCCCACAACAACTGGCCGATCTCACCGGCGACCCGATGGGCGCCGTGGTGGCGCTGGGCGGCTGCACTGCCAGCTTCGTGTCCCCGCAAGGCCTGGTGGTGACCAATCACCACTGTGCCTATGGCGCCATCCAGCTGAACTCGACGGCCGAAAAGAACCTCATCAAGGACGGTTTCACGGCCCCGACCCTCGGCGACGAGCTGAGCGCCGGCCCCAACGCCCGCGTGTTCGTGCTCGACCAGATCACCGACGTGACCGCCCAAGCCAAGGCTGCCATTGCCGGTGCCGGCAATGACCCGCTGGCCCGCAGCCGTGCCCTGGATGCGTTCGACAAGGCCCAGGTCGCGGCCTGCGAGGCCGATGCGGGCTTCCGTTGCCGCCTTTACTCGTTCTCCGGTGGTAATACCTACCGCCTGTTCCGCAACATGGAAATCAAGGACGTGCGTCTGGTCTACGCGCCTCCGGGCAGCGTCGGCAAGTACGGCGGTGACATCGACAACTGGATGTGGCCGCGCCACACCGGCGACTTCTCCTTCTACCGCGCCTATGTCGGCAAGGACGGCAAGCCGGCCGCGTTCTCGGCCGACAACGTGCCCTACCAGCCCAAGCACTTCCTGAAGTTCGCCGACCAGCCGCTGGGTGCCGACGACTTCGTGATGGTGGCCGGTTACCCGGGACGCACCAACCGCTATGCACTGGCTGGTGAGTTCAACGAAACCGCCCAGTTCACCTATCCCTTCACTGCCCGTCATTACGAGGCCGTGATCGACCTGATCGAAAAGGCCGGCAAGGCCGATCCGGACGTGAAGGTGAAGTACGCCGCTACTGCGGCCAGCCTGAACAATGTGGCCAAGAACTACGAAGGCCAGTTGGTTGGCTTCAAGCGCATCGATGCTGCCGGGCAGAAGCAGGCCGAGGAAGCGGCCGTGCTGGGCTGGCTGAAGCAGCGCGGGGCGGCGGGCAAGCCGGCACTGGCTGCGCACGCGCAGCTGCTGAAGCATCTGCAGACCAACAAGGCCACGCGTGAGCGCGACTTCTTCGTCAACCAGTTCAACAACACCTCGGCGGTGAACACGGCGCTGTCGCTGTACAGGCTGTCGATCGAGCGCAGCAAGGCCGATGCAGAGCGTGAATCGGGCTATCAGGAACGTGACCTGGCCTCCATCGAAGGCAGCCTGCGGCAGATGGACCGTCGCTACGTGGCCAAGATGGACCAGCAGTTGCAGCAATACTGGCTGAGCCAGTATGTGGCGCTGCCGGCCGATCAGCGCAGCAACGAAGGCTTGAACACCTGGCTGGCTGGTAACGATGCGGCCGCCGTGGATGGGCTGGTGCGCAAGCTGTCGGCGACCCGCCTGGGCCAGCTGGACGAGCGCCTGAAGTGGTTCAAGGCCGACCGTGCTGCCTTTGAAGCCAGCACCGATCCGGCGATCCAGTACGCCGTGGCGGTGATGCCGGCCCTGTTGAAGCAGGAACAGGCGCGCAAGGTCCGTGAAGGCGAATCGCTGCTGGCCCGTCCGGCCTACCTGCAGGCGGTGGCGGACTACAAGAAGAGCCAAGGCGAGTTCGTCTATCCGGACGCCAACCTGTCGCTGCGCATCACCTTCGGCAATGTGATGGGTTATGCCAAGGACGGTGTGCAGTACACCCCGTTCACGACGCTGGAGGGCGTGGTCGCCAAGGAGACCGGTGAAGACCCGTTCGACTCGCCGAAGGCGCTGTTGGAAGCGGTCAAGGCCAAGCGCTATGGCGGCCTGGAAGACAAGCGCATCGGTTCGGTGCCGGTCAACTTCCTGTCCAACCTGGACATCACCGGTGGCAACTCTGGTTCGCCGGTGCTGGATGCCCACGGCAAGCTGGTCGGCCTGGCGTTTGACGGCAACTGGGAGTCGGTGAGTTCCAACTGGGTGTTCGACCCGGTGATGACCCGCATGATCGCGGTGGACAGCCGATACATGCAGTGGATCATGCAGGAAGTGGCGCCGGCGCCGCAGCTGCTGAAGGAGCTGAACCTGGCCCAATAAGCCGGTGCCGCGCAGGCGGCGATGCTGGTTCCCAAGACCCCGCGGCGCGTCCGCGGGGTTTTTTGTGCCCGGCAAAGGCGGCCCCCTTCGGGGGCGGTTTTTTTTGAAGGGCCGGTTTTTCGTTGGGGCTACGTGCGCTCATGGTGATGCGGGGAGGGCAGCCCTGCAGGACCCGCCGTAAACCCACCCATGGGGGCTTCCGTTCGGCTCCTGCCTCACAGAGTCCTGCAGGGCT
>DALZLW010000166.1:0-8349 GCA_032007425.1 Stenotrophomonas sp. | reverse complement strand
GTTCGATCCGGAAGCCTTCGTCGACGCTTTGCTGCCTGAAGCCCTCGGCAGTGCCTGAAGCCGCCCTCGCCGTTCCGATCCGGCGCGACGGTGCGCCGGTCGGCGCGCCGGACGACGCCTTCGTGCCGCGCCTGCTGCGCTGGTTCGATGCACATGGCCGCCATCAGTTGCCGTGGCAGCATCCGCGTACACCGTATCGGGTGTGGCTGTCGGAAATCATGCTGCAGCAGACCCAGGTCAGCACGGTCATCGGCTACTTCGAGCGTTTCCTGAAGCACTTTCCCAGCCTGCCGGCGCTGGCGGCCGCCAGCAACGATGCGCTGATGGCACAGTGGGCGGGGCTGGGTTACTACGCGCGCGCGCGCAATCTGCATGCGGCCGCGCAGCGCTGCGTCAGCGAGCACGGCGGCGACCTGCCGCGTGATCTGGACGCCCTCGTGGCCTTGCCCGGCATTGGCCGCAGCACCGCCGGCGCGATCCTCAGCCAGGCCTGGAATGACCCATTGCCGATTCTCGATGGCAATGTAAAAAGGGTGCTGAGCCGCTACCACGGCATCGAAGGCTTCCCCGGGCTGCCTGCGGTGGAGCGTCAGCTGTGGGCGCTGGCCGATGCCCACGTCAGGCATGTGCCAGCGGGGCGGATGGCCGACTACACCCAGGCGCAGATGGACCTGGGTGCGACCGTCTGCACCCGCGCCCGGCCAAGCTGCGTGATCTGCCCCGTGCAGCAGGACTGCCGCGCGCGCCAGCTTGGCTTGACCGAGGCGCTGCCCACCCCCAAACCCAGCAAGCGATTGCCCGAACGCCAGGCCAGTGCACTGCTGCTGCTCGATCAGCGCGGTCGCATCCTGCTGCAGAAGCGACCGGACAGCGGCATCTGGGCATCGCTGTGGACCCTGCCGCAGGCTGACGATGGCGTGGCGCTGCAGGACTGGTTCGACCAGCACATTGATGGCCAGCTGGAGCAGGCGCAGGCGCTGCCCGTCGTGCGCCATGTCTTCAGCCATTACCGCCTGCTGCTACAGGTGCTGCGTGTGCGGGTCGAGGGCCTTCGTGGCGACATCGATGCTGCCCCTGGCCTGCGCTGGGTAGCCCCGCAGGATCTGCCCGCCTTGGGCCTGCCCGCTCCCATCCGTAAACTGCTGCAAACACTCGAGTAACTGCCATGTCCCGCACCGTCTTCTGTGACCACGAACAGCGCCAGGCCGAAGGTCTGGATTTCGTCCCCTACCCCGGCGAGCTCGGCCAGCGCATCTTCAACCATATCGGCAAGCCCGCCTGGAGCGCGTGGCTGGCGCACCAGACGATGCTCATCAATGAAAACCGGCTTTCGCCGCGTGACCCGCAGCACCGCGCCTTCCTCGAGGAAGAACTGGTGAAGTTCCTGTTCGCCGGCGGCGCCGACAAGCCGGCTGGTTTCGTACCGGCCTGAGTCGCGGACGGCGCTGCCGGGGTCGACTGCGCACAGAAATTTCCGCGCACCGGCCGATAGCCCGGCAGCGCGCTTCTCTCAGCAGGTCAAGTGCGGCCTGCTTACTCGCGCTCCTGCACCTGCGCCTGCCGCAGCGCCTTTTCATCGGCCTTGAGCGCTTTGACGTCCAGCTTGCGGATGCTGCGGATCGGGCACGGTACGGTCGGCAAGCCGCCGGTCCCGCGCACGATCACCTTGTCGAACGGCACCGAAACGCGTCCCATGCTACTGGTCAGGCCGATGGCCACGCTGGAGCTCAGATCCGGGCAGGTACCCGACAATTCCAAGAGGTAGGCTTCACCTGGACGTGTCCACACCGCCAGCGCGCTGTCGCCCAGGTCGGTCCAGCCATTGAGGCTGCCGAAATACTGCAGGTTCGGCTGGGCGGAGCCGGCATGCTCGCGGTAGAGCTGTAGTTTGTCGGCCATGGCCAGGCGGCCAGTCGTCGCACAGCCCACCAGGGCCAGGCAGGCAGAAAGCACGGCAAGGGGCAACAGGCGGTTCATGGCGACAGTCCGGGGCACGGGGCGATGGCGCATCATGGCGCCATCACCGTTGCCTGCCAAGCAACCCCGGCTGGGCGTTGGACCTGCGCTCAGACTTCGCTGGGCGCCAGTTCATGCAGCGCGCCTTCGCGCAGCTCCAGCACCCGGTCCAGCCGCCGCGCCAGGGCACGGTCGTGGGTGACCAGCACAAGGCTGGTGTGGCGGGCCCGGTTGAGCTCGAGCATCAGCTCGAACACCGTGGCCGCCGTGCGGTCGTCGAGGTTGCCAGTCGGTTCATCGCCCAGCACGCAGGCCGGTTGATTGACCAGCGCGCGCGCCACTGCAGCGCGCTGCCGCTCACCGCCCGACAGTTCGCCGGGCTTGTGCTGCAGGCGATGGCCCAGACCCACCGCTTCCAGCAGCGCCGTCGCCCGCTGGCGGGCCTGGGCGACTTCGCCACGGCCCAGCAGCACCGGCATCATCACGTTTTCCAGCGCGGTGAACTCCGGCAGCAGGTGGTGGAACTGGTACACGAAGCCCAGCGACTGGTTGCGCAGCTGGCCGCGGTGGACGTCGGACAATGCCGACATCGACTTGCCCGCGACGAAGACTTCACCACTGGTCGGCACGTCCAGCCCGCCCAGCAGGTGCAGCAGGGTGCTCTTGCCCGCGCCCGAGGCGCCGATGATGGCCACGGTCTCGCCCGCCAGCACCCGCAGGTCCAAGCCACGGAACACCTGGGTGTGCAGCTTGCCTTCGGCGTAGGTTTTTCCCAGCTTGTCGGCGCGGATCACTTCCTGGCCGGGGGACAGAATCTCATTCATAACGCAGGGCCTCCGCCGGCTGGGTGCGGGCGGCACGCCACGCAGGGTAAAGCGTTGCCAGGAAGCTCATCAGCAGTGCGATCAAGGTGATCACGACAATGTCGAAGGCCTGCATGTCGGTGGGCAGACCGGTGATGTAATACACGTCTTCCGGCAGCAGGGTGATATTGAACACCCGCTCGATCAGGCCAAGGATGCGTTCCAGGTTCAGGGTCAGGGTGATGCCACCGAGCACGCCCACGACCGTGCCGATGATGCCGATCAGCGAACCCTGCACCATGAACACCCCCATCACCCCGCCGGGGCTGAGGCCCAGGGTGCGCAGGATGGCGATATCGGCCTGCTTGTCGGTGACCAGCATCACCTGCGAGGACACCAGGTTGAAGGCGCCCATCGCGATGATCAGCGACAACAGGATGCCCATCACCGTCTTTTCCATCTTCAACGAGTGGTAGAGGTTGGCATTCTGCTGGGTCCAGTCATTGACCCGGTAAGCACCGCCAAGCGTATGCGCCAGGTCGACGCCGACCTCCAGCGCGCGGTCCATATCGTGCAGCTTCAGGCGCACGCCGGTGGCGCCGTCGATGCGCAGCACCCGTTCCAGATCCTGCATGTTGGCAAACGCCACGCCGCGGTCGATCTCGTTGTAACCGGCCTGGAAGACCCCGCTGACGGTGAAGCGCTTCATCCGCGGCACGGCACCGATCGGCGTGCCCTGCACTTCAGCCAGGGTCACGACCACGGTATCGCCGACGTGGACGCCGACCCACTGCGCCAGCTCGGCGCCGAGCAGGATGTTGTAGCTGCCCGGGGTCAGGCTGTCGAAACGCCCGGTGGTCATCTTGTCAGCGATGACCGAGACCTTGGGCTCCAGCTTCGGGTCGACGCCCTGCACCAGCGCGCCCTGCACGCGCACGCCGCTGAGCATGCCCTGGATTTCGATGTACGGGGCCGCGCCCACTACCCGCTTGTCCTGGTTGGCGGTGTCGACCACCCGCGGCCAGTCCGCCATGGGCTCACCGTCACGGCTGATGGTGGTGTGCGCCGACATCTGCAGCAGGCGGTCACGGATTTCCTTCTGGAACCCGCTCATCACCGACAACGTGGTGATCAACACCGTCACACCCAGCGCAATACCGAGGATGGACGCCATCGATATGAAGGAGATGAAGCCGTTGCGCCGTTTGGCGCGCAGGTAGCGCAGGCCGATGGCGACGATTAATGGCTGGAACATGCGGGTCTGCCGATGAATTCGCTCTATGGTGCCATCTCGTGGGGGCGGAGCGGTACTGGTCGGGCACGAAGGGCCAGTCGCAGTTCACGTCGTTGCGCGCGGCTGAGCTGGCCCGGCCAGAACAGCAGGTGCCCGCGGCGGTGCGGGCCCTGCCAGCGCAGTTGCACCCAGGGGCCGCGCAGTTGCAGGGTTGGCGCCTCCAGTGGCAGCGCATCGAGCAGCAGCGGCTTCGGGGCTGCTGTCAGCCACAACAGCCGCTGCGGCCTGCGCAGGCGGCGCAGGGCATCAAGGCCACCAGCCAACCAGACCAGAGCGATCGTCGGCCCCAACCCGGGCCGTGGCAGCGCGGTGGCCGCCAGCAGCCAGGGGGCCGCCAGCAGGACCCCGAACTGGGCACCGGCCTGCAGCCACGAGGGCCGCCACTCAAGCCTTGAGGGTACGGATCTGGTCGAGCAAGGGGACGGCGTGTGCATGCGGGCAGGCCTCGTAACCCATCAGCCAGCGCCACAACTTATCGTCCTCACAATCGATCAGGAACAGGAAAACCTCCCGTTCTTCCGCCGGGGCACTGCCCCACTTCTCGTCGAGATAGCGCTCGAACAGCTGATCCAGCTCGCGCATGCCGCGGCGGCAGCGCCAGCGCAGCTTCTTCAACAGAAGGACTTCATCCATTCCACACCACCGGGCTGGCACGCCGGCGGCGTGCAGTCACTCCAGGAAACAGGCGGCGGCACCTCGTGCCTGTGCCGCGACGACAGGGACGCGCAGCGCGCGCCCCTGTGCACCCTCAGGCGCGACGCGCCATCATCAGCTTCTTGATCTCGGCAATGGCCAGCGCCGGGTTCAGGCCCTTCGGACAGGTCCGGGCGCAGTTCATGATGGTGTGGCAGCGGTACAGCTTGAACGGGTCTTCCAGGTCGTCCAGGCGCGCACCGGTGTCCTCATCGCGCGAATCGATGATCCAGCGATAGGCCTGCAGCAGGATCGCCGGGCCCAGGTAACGCTCGCCATTCCACCAGTAGCTCGGGCAGCTGGTGGAGCAGCAGGCGCACAGGATGCACTCATACAGGCCATCGAGCTTCTTGCGGTCGTCAGGCGACTGCAGGCGCTCGCGGTCCGGCGGTGCCGGGGTCTGGGTGCGGATCCACGGCTTGATCGAGGCGTACTGCGCGTAGAAGTGGGTCAGGTCCGGGACCAGGTCCTTGACCACGTTCATGTGCGGCAGCGGATAGATCGGCACTTCCTTCTTGCCGCAGTCCGCGATGGCGCGGGTGCAGGCCAGGGTGTTGGTGCCATCGATGTTCATCGCGCACGAACCGCAGATGCCCTCGCGGCACGAACGGCGGAAGGTCAGCGTCGGGTCGATCTCGTTCTTGATCTTGATCAGCGCGTCCAGGACCATCGGCCCGCACGCATCCAGATCGATGTCATAGGTGTCGGTACGCGGGTTGCTGTCGTCGTCCGGACTCCAGCGGTACACCTTGAACGTGCGCACGTTCTTGGCACCACTGGCAGCGGGGAAATGCTTGCCCTTGGTGATCTTCGAATTCTTTGGCAGGGAAAACTCGGCCATGGCTGCTCTCGTTGGCTCAGGCGGCCCGCGCCATCACGGCGCGGATTGCATGGTAGGCGGGGGACGCGATCAGTAGACGCGCGGCTTCGGCGGCACCACGGCCACTTCGTCGGTGAGCGTGTACATGTGCACCGGACGGTAGTCGAAGCTGCACTTGCCGTTGTCGTCGACGGACACCAGCGTGTGCTTGTGCCAGTTGACGTCGTCGCGGTCCGGGAAGTCCTCGTGCGCATGCGCGCCGCGGCTTTCCTTGCGCTGCTCGGCCGAGTTGATCGTCGCCACCGCGTTGAGCAGCAGGTTGTTCAGCTCGTAGGTTTCGATCAGGTCCGAGTTCCAGACCAGCGAGCGGTCGGACACCTTCACGTCCTGGAACGAATTGAAGACGTCGGCCATCTTCTCGCAGCCTTCCTTCAGCGTCTGGCTGGTACGGAACACCGCCGCATCGGCCTGCATGGTGCGCTGCATGCGGTCACGGATGACCGAGGTCGGCGTGTCGCCATTGGCGTAACGCAGCTTGTCCAGCAGGCCCAGCGCCTTGTCGCAGGCATCGGACGGCAGCGGCTTGTGCGCGGCGCCCGGCTTGATCGTCTCGGCGCAGCGGTTGGCCACGGCGCGACCGAACACCACCAGGTCGAGCAGCGAGTTGGAACCCAGGCGGTTGGCACCGTGCACGGATACGCAGGCCGCTTCGCCGATGGCGTACAGGCCCGGCACCACGGCATCGGGGTTGTCGCCGACCTTGCGCACCACTTCACCATGGAAGTTGGTCGGGATGCCACCCATGTTGTAGTGCACGGTCGGGATCACCGGGATCGGCTGCTTGTGCACGTCCACGCCGGCAAAGATACGCGCGCTCTCGGCGATGCCCGGCAGCTTGTCGTCGATCACGCCCGGGCCGAGGTGGGTCAGGTCGAGCAGGATGTGGTCCTTGTGCTCGCCCACGCCGCGGCCTTCGCGGATTTCCACGGTCATCGAACGGGCCACCACGTCACGCGAGGCCAGGTCCTTGTAATGCGGTGCATAGCGCTCCATGAAGCGCTCGCCGCTGCTGTTGCGCAGGATGCCGCCTTCGCCGCGGACACCTTCGGTGATCAGGCAGCCGGCACCGTAGATGCCCGTCGGGTGGAACTGGACGAATTCCATGTCCTGCATCGCCAGGCCGGCGCGCATCGCCAGGCCGCCGCCGTCACCGGTGCAGGTGTGGGCGGAGGTCGCGCTGAAGTAGGCGCGGCCGTAACCGCCGGTGGCCAGCACCACGCCCTGGGCGCGGAACAGGTGCAGCGTGCCATCGGACATGTCCAGCGCCAGCACGCCACGGCAGGCACCGTCTTCATCGAAGATCAGGTCCAGCGCGAAGTACTCGATCATGAAGCGCGCATCGTGCTTCAGCGATTGCTGGTACAGCGTGTGCAGCATGGCGTGGCCGGTACGGTCGGCCGCCGCGCAGGTACGCTGCGCCGCCGGGCCTTCACCGTACTTGGTGGTCATGCCACCGAACGGGCGCTGGTAGATCTTGCCATCTTCGGTGCGGCTGAACGGCACGCCATAGTGTTCCAGCTCGATGATGGCCGGGATGGCCTCACGGCACATGTACTCGATGGCGTCCTGGTCACCCAGCCAATCCGAGCCCTTGATCGTGTCGTAGAAGTGGTAACGCCAATCGTCTTCGCCCATGTTGGCCAGCGCGGCGGAGATACCGCCCTGCGCGGCCACGGTGTGCGAACGGGTCGGGAAGACCTTGGTCAGGCAGACGGTCTGCAGGCCCTTGGCTGCCAGGCCGAACGTGGCGCGCAGGCCGGCGCCACCGGCGCCGACGACGACCATGTCGTACTTGTGTTCGGTGATCTTGTAAGCGGACATCTAATCTGGATTCCTGTCTTGGTGCCTGGGATCAGGCAGCGCCGAGCGCAATGCGGACGACCGCAAACACACTGACGATCCCGCCGAGCACGGCGATGAACTTCACCGTGGTCTGCAGCGCAAGGGCCAGCAGCGAATTGTGGATGTAGTCTTCCAGCACGATCTGCAGGCCAAGCTGCGCATGCCAGAACATCGCCACCAGGAAGCCGACCAGCAGCACCGCATTCCACGGTTTGGCGATGGCGGCGGTGGCGGTCGCGTAATCAGAGCCGATGAGGCTCAACACGAAGACCAGGAACCAGATGGCCAGCGCCACCAGGGCGGTGGCGGTCAGGCGCTGGTGCACGAAGTGGTCGGTGCCGGACTTGGCGGCACCCAGACCGCGCACGTTCTTGAGCGGGGTACGGAAACGGCTCACGCGGCACCTCCGGAGACGAGCACGTAGGCCCACACCAGCGCGGTGATGACCAGCGAGACGATGACCGACATCCAGCTGCTGCGCACGAAGGCGGCGATGCTGAAGCCGATGGCGAAATCCTGCACCACGTGACGGATGCCGTTGCACAGGTGGTAGGCGAAAGCCCACGTCCATGCAAACAGGAACAGCTGCCCATACCAGGCGCCGGCCAGGCCGGTGAAGCAGTTCCAGGATTCGGGCCCCATCATCAGAGCCAACAGGCCTCCGGCGATGATGAGGGCACCAACAGACAGAAAGATGCCCGTGGCTCGATGCAGGATCGAGGTGGCCATCTGAATCTGCCAGCGATACACCTGAAGGTGCGGGGAAAGGGGACGTTCTCTGGTCGCCATTCGCTGGGCTCGTTGTCTCGGCTGGGCGGCATGACGCCGCGTTGGCTCAATGCTGATCAGAAATCGATGCAGCGTCCGTTTTTCTCCCAATC
>DALZLW010000165.1:1160-8366 GCA_032007425.1 Stenotrophomonas sp. | reverse complement strand
GCGCATCTGCCTGGGGGGCAGAGGGTCGTCGGTTCAAATCCGGCCGTCCCGACCACTGTAAATAAAGAAGCCTGTGCAGCGATGCGCAGGTTTTTTTTTGCCCGGGCGTGCGGATACAGCGAATTGCTGGCGCATTCGGCCTGTCATCTAGCTACATAGTCGTATGCCCCCCATACATGTCATGCACGTGGGGTAAGGTAGATCGATTCAGCCGATACGATTTTGCCGCCCTGTGCCCTTGGCCAGCGTGGCGGCTCTTACGGTTGTCGCATTCCATGAATAAAGGGCCCTTTCCCCCATGAGTACCTCTGCATCCCAGGCGGCCGCGACGGCCAAGCCGGTACCCAGTCTGAAACGCTCCATCTCCAATACCCTGAAAGGCTCGGCCGGCAATCTGGTCGAGTGGTATGACGTTTACGTCTATTCGGTGTTCGCGGTGTACTTCGAATCGCAGTTCTTCTCGCCGGAAGACAAGAACTCCACCATCTATGTCTGGGCGATCTTCGCGGCGACCTTCCTGATGCGTCCGATCGGCGCCTGGTATTTCGGCCGCTTCGCTGACCGCTACGGCCGTCGTCTGGCGTTGACGGTCTCGGTCACCCTGATGGCCCTGTGCTCGCTGATCATCGCACTGGCGCCGACGGCGGCGTCCATCGGTATCTGGGCAGCGGTCATCCTGCTGTTCGCGCGTCTGCTGCAGGGCTTTGCCACCGGCGGTGAGTACGGTGCCAGTGCTACCTACATGTCCGAGGCGGCCATTCCTGGCCGTCGCGGCTTCCTGTCTTCGTTCCACTACGTCACCCTGGTGGGTGGCCATGTGCTGGCGCAGGCGGTGCTGCTGTTCATGCTGACCTTCTGGGGCAAGCCGGACATCTCCGATTGGGGCTGGCGCGTGGCCTTCGGCCTGGGTGGTATCGCCGCGGTGGTCGTGTTCTGGCTGCGCCGGACCATGGACGAGTCGCTCGGCGAAGACGCCATCGAGGCGGCGCGTACCGGCAAGGCGCGTGCTTCCGGTTCCATGTACGAACTGTTCGTGCACCAGTGGCGTCCGCTGCTGCTGTGCTTCCTGATCACCGCTGGCGGCACCGTGGCGTTCTACACCTATTCGGTGAACGGGCCGAAGATGATCCAGACCGCCTTCGCCGGCAATGACGTCATCGTCGGTACCTGGATCAACCTGGGCGTGCTGACCTTCCTGATGCTGCTGCAGCCGGTCGGTGGTTGGCTGTCGGACATCATTGGCCGCAAGAGCCTGCTGGTGTTCTTCGGTGCCGGCGGCGTGCTGTACAGCGCCTACATGATCGGTGCGCTGCCGCAGGCGACCAATGCAGTCACCGCCTTCACCATTCTGGCAGTCGGCTTCATCATCCTCACCGGCTACACCTCGATCAATGCGGTGGTGAAGGCCGAGCTGTTCCCGACCCACATCCGCGCGCTCGGCGTCGGCCTGGGCTACGCACTGGCCAACTCGCTGTTCGGCGGTACCGCGCCCCTGCTGTACCAGGGCGCGCTGAAGGCAGACAAGGTGACGGAGTTCAGCGTCTACGTCACCGCGGTGATCGCGCTGTCGCTGTTTGTCTACGTGTTCTTCCTGAAGAACAAGGGGCCGAACTGGCTGGACGGCACCCGCAAGTAAGCGGGCGGGTGCAGTGCTCGCCGGGCCTGGTTCGACGAGCGCTGCGTGGCCTGAAAAAAACCCGCCGGGCATCGCCGGGCGGGTTTTTTCGTGGACCCAGCGGCAGTCACGCGACCTGCACGCGCTCTGCACCTCGTGAATGCCGACATTTGGGCACGCTGTTGATCAACGCCGCAGCTGCGGCCAGCAGTGAGACCCCCACGATGAATACTCCCGGCACTCCCAGACCTTCCGGACGCCAGCGCAAGTGGCTGCTCATCATTCTGGCCGTGTTTGTCGGCATCTTCTTCGTGACCTTGTTCTACCCGTGGTAGAGCAACGCCAGCGACTCAGTGGGCGCTCGCCTTCGAGCACAGAGGGATCACAAGGATGTGCCCTGGACTTCCAGCGCCGCGGCGGCGGCCAGATAGCCATGAGGATTCACCCCGCTGCGTCGTCTTCGTCGCTGATCGGGGCAAACCGTGGCTGCGGGCCGTCCGGCCCCATCACCTGCTCGACGAACATGGCGTAGGGACGTACCCACAGGCCGCCCTCGCCATACAGTGCCCGGTACAACACCAGTGGCTCCAGCGTTTCACTGCTGCGTACGACATCCATCACAGCGTATCGCCCACCCTTGAAGTGGCGGTACAGGCCGGGGGTAATGACGGGCAATGGGGGAAGCTCAGACATGGGGCAAGGTGGAAGCGCGGATGGGCCGCGCATTCTCCGCCCTCACCGGTGGCGCGTCCAGTTGCCCGCTGCGTGACGCTGCAACTGATCCCTGATCAGAGCAGGGTGGCGCGAATCACTTCTTCGATCAGAATCAAATAGCTGGCAGCAAAGTAGAACTTGAGCAGCGCCGGGCGCTGGACGAGGAAGGTGCGCATGTGGAAGGGGCCCCTGTTGACAGAAGTAGTGTGGCGGCCCCAACGGTGTGTGACAAGCATCACCGTTTTTGAGCGCTGAATCCGCTCAGCGTTGTGAGTGGGGTGCCGTGGTCGCCCGCTGGTCCAGCAGGGCGTGGAAACCGGTGTGCCCTGCTGGACAGGCGGCATTTTTAGGATTTGTCTGATGTAGGGTGGGTCGACCCCGGCATAGGCTGTAGACACGGGCGGGACGCATCAGCGGCAGCCATCAGTGGCTTTACCTGGCCCACTCTGGCAGGAGGCAATCGTGATCATCACCGTGCAGTGCATCGACAGACGCTGGGCACTCTTCCACCCTCATTACCGCCAGCCATTTGCGGCGCAGATTCAGAAAATCCCGATAGCCGGCGGCGCTTTGACCCACTACGCTCTAGGTCCGCGCTGACGTTCAGTACTGCTCGGCGTACCTCGATATGCCGCCTCACGGAGAGAGACCCCGCATGTTGATCCTCGTTCAAAGCCATGAGCGCCAATGGCGCGTGGTCCATCCGCTGCGCGCAGAAAGTGTTTTTTTCCGAGACGGCAGCATGGCCTTCGATTTTGCCGAAGCGCTGGCACGTGAACACCATGCTGAAACCGGCGAGGCCTGTGGGGTCCGCGTGGAGGCGGGAGAGAGCTTTGTAGATGCGGTCTGGCATGGACGCAACGAACCGGATCCCCTCATGCTTGAACCGCTGGACACGGCCGAAAGTCATGACCCGCTGCTGCCTGTTCAGCCTGCCATGGGCTAGTTGAATGCCCACCCACCCGATGCAGTTTGTACGATGGTGGAAGGACGGCGCATGATCGATGCTTGGGCCACCCAATACCGGAGCACACTACGATGCGCAGGGAAGTCCATTTTCACCAGGTACGCCGTTTGACCACCGCCACCGTGCTGGTGGGCCTGCTGGCGGCAGCCGGCAGCACGGCGGTCCAGGCACAGTCATGGGGTTATGAGCGTCACGCTGAGGGTGGGCCCAGTGTGGTGCGCTGTGAATCCGTGCGTAACCGCACCCAGGAGTGCGGGATCGACGGTCGCGCGCGACTGGTGCGGCAGCTCTCCGGCAGCCCCTGCATCGAAGGAAAAAGCTGGGGGCAATCGCGTAATGGCATATGGGTCACGCAGGGCTGCCGTGCGGAGTTCGTCGGTGAGCGTCGTGGCGGATGGGGTGGGCAGCAGGGCTGGAACCACCGCCCGGGCAACGACGGCCGTGGCCAGGTGGTCCAGTGCGACTCCAACGACCGCCGCGAGCGCCGCTGCAACGTCACCGTCCGCCGTGATGCTCGATTGCTGAAGCAGAACTCGGGCTCGCCGTGTATCGAGGGAAGCACGTGGGGCTATGACCGCAATGGTATCTGGGTCAGCGGTGGCTGCCGTGGCCAGTTCCTGGTGAACTGAGCCGGCCAGGTCAACGGCCGATACAGGCCAGGTCTGCGGGTGCCGGGCACCGCAGACCTGGTCGTGTGCTTCCTCAGCTGGCGGCACTCAGCGCGGCACTGCCGTTGGCCAGATCGGGCCAGCGGCGCAGCACCGCCGCACGAATCCCTGCCGCATCGATGCCGGCTTCGGCCAGCAGGTCTTCCCGACTGGCATGATGCTGGAATTCATCGGGCAGGCCCAGGTGCAGGAACGGCCTCAGCACGCCCTCGCCATTGAGCAGTTCGGCCACGGCTGAACCGGCACCGCCGGCCACCACGTTGTCTTCAATGGTCACCAGCGCCTGGTGACGTGCCGCCATGTCCAGCACCAGCGCACGGTCCAGCGGCTTGATGAAGCGCATGTTGACCACGCTCAGCCCCAGTTCGCGGCCAACCGCCTGCGCGGCCTCGGCCGTGCTGCCAAAGGCGAGCAGCGCGATGTGCTGGCCGTGCAGGCGGATCTGGCCCTTGCCGATGGGCAGGGTGGACAGGTCATTGCCGGCGGCGACGCCGGTGCCGCTGCCGCGTGGATAGCGCACCGCTGCCGGGCCAGGGTGCTGCAGACCGGTGCTCAGCATCTGCCGGCATTCGGCTTCGTCGGCCGGGGCCATCACCACCAGGTTCGGGACGCAGCGCAGGTAGCTCAGATCCAGATTGCCGGCGTGCGTGGCGCCGTCCGGGCCGACCACACCGGCACGGTCGATCGCAAACAGCACGTCCAGGTTCTGGATGGCGACATCGTGGACCAACTGGTCATAGGCGCGTTGCAGGAAGGTTGAATAGATCGCCACGACCGGCTTGCCGCCCTGGGTGGCCATGCCGGCGGCCAGGGTGACCGCGTGCTGTTCGGCGATGGCCACGTCGAAGTAGCGCTCGGGGAACTCACGGCTGAAGCGGACCAGACCGGAGCCCTCGCGCATGGCGGGGGTAATGCCGAACAGACGTGGCTCAGCGGCGGCGGCATCGCACAGCCAATCACCGAACACGTCCGTATACGTAGGCTTTTTCACCCCGGTCTTGGCCACCAGGCCCTTGTCCGGGTCGAACGGACCAACGGCGTGGTAACCAATCTGGTCGCCTTCCGCCGGCTCATACCCCTTGCCCTTGGTGGTGAGCACATGCAGCAGCTTGGGGCCTTTCAGGGTGCGCAGGGTCTTGAGCGTGGACAGCAGGGCCGGCATGTCGTGGCCATCGATCGGCCCGGTGTAATGGAAGCCCATTTCCTCGAACATCGTGGACGGCACGAACATGCCTTTCCAATGCTCTTCCCAGCGCTTCACGAAGCGAGCCGGGTTGTTCTTCTTGTCGCCGAGGATCTTCTTGCCACCTTCGCGAAGTGCATTGAGCGTGCGGCTGCCGGTGGCACGGCCCAGGACCTTGGTCAGACCGCCAACGGCCTCGGAAATGGACATGTTGTTGTCGTTGAGGATCACCAGCAGGTTCGGCTCGGGCTCCATGCCACCGGCATGCATCAGGGCTTCGAAAGCCATGCCGGCGGTCATCGCACCATCTCCGATCACCGCCACCACGCGGCGCTCGTCGCCCTCGCGCTGGCGGGCGATGGCCATGCCCAGCGCGGCGGAAATGGAGGTGGAAGAGTGACCGACGCCAAAGGTGTCGAACTCGCTTTCTTCGCGCTTGGGAAAGGGTGCGACGCCGTCCTTCTGCTTGACCGTGTGGATCTCGTCGCGACGACCGGTGAGGATCTTGTGCGGGTAGGTCTGGTGGCCGACGTCCCAGACCAGCTGGTCCATCGGCGTCTGGTAGAGGTAATGCAGGGCGACGGTGAGCTCGATCACGCCCAGCCCGGCCGCGAAGTGGCCACCGCTCTTGCCGACCGATTCAATCAGGTAGGCGCGCAGTTCATCAGCAACCGCCCTCAATTCGGATTCATCGAACGTACGCAGGTCTTCAGGGGTCTGGACGCGCGCGAGGCGGGGATAGCGGGCAGAGTCGATCATCATGTTCGCACTTGTTCTGAACGCCCATTTTCGCCCTCAATGCAGGGTGGAGCAAGCAAACGCCGACACCCGTGACAGGCGGGTGATGGTGCAGAGGGCGCAGGTTCAGTCGTGCAGCTTGGAACGCTTCGGCAACTGGGCCTTCAGGAAGGCCATCTGGTCGGCCAGGATGTTGCGGTTGGACAGGATCAAGTGCTCGATCCAACTGGGGCGGAACGGCACGGCCAGCAAGGGCATGTTGGCCTGCTGCGGGGTGCGGTCGCGTTTGCGCGAGTTGCAGTGGAAGCAGGCGGTGACCACGTTTTCCCAGGTATCCAGCCCGCCCTTGGACAGTGGCATCACATGATCGCGGGTGAGCGAGGGGCGGCTGAAGTTCTGGCCGCAGTACAGGCACAGGTGGGCATCGCGGGCAAACAGTGCGGGATTGGTGAGGTTTGGTGTTGGATCCGGGGCGCGGGAACGGGCGTGGCCCCGCGCGGCGATGATGGGGTGGACATCCAGGCCGCTGCGCAGGCCGCTGAACCGGTTGGTGCCACCACTGATGTGCAAGCAGGGGTCTCCCAGGGTCCAGGCGACCGCTTCACGGGCGTAAAGGCAGGCGGCGTCCTGCCAGGTGATCCAGTCCAGGACCCGGCCGTGGGCATCGAGTGACAGCAGGCGCACCGTGCCGGGGCGCTGCAGGGGGGGAGTAACGAGGGCCGACGCGGCGGCGTCCGGAGCGGAATGCGCAACTCCGGTATCGATCAGACCTAGGCGGGTAGTGTCTGTCTCCATCGGGAAAACAGCTTATACCGGAATCATTGCATTTTGGGTATCGGCGCTCGCGCCGATACCCAAAATGCAACGATTCCGGTCCGCGCATTCTTCCTATTCCCCGCGCCTTCGGCGCGCCCCCTTTAACAAAAGGGGGCTCTACTCCAGCAGCTTTAAAGGGGACTCTACTCCAGCAGGTTTGCTGCTGCCCGCTGCCCGCTGCCTGCTGCCCGCTGCCTGCTGGCTATCCGGCTTTCTGGCTTTCTGGCTGTCTGGCTGTCTGGCTGTCTGTCTGGCTTTCTGGCTTTCTGGCTGTCTGTCTGTCTGTCTGTCTGGCTATCCGACTGTCTGGCTATCGGGCTTTGCTGCGTCTGAGCTGCCGTGGAACTGTCGGGGTGGGGCGGGGTAGGTGGGCAGGACCGTGTGATGCCATGGATGGCATCACCGAGCCCCCATGGATGGGTTTACGGCGTGTCCTGCCCAGCTGCACCGCCCCGCCATCCCCAGCGATGCTGCTGTTGCTTTGGCTTTGGCTTTGGCTTTGGCT
>DALZLW010000165.1:0-1060 GCA_032007425.1 Stenotrophomonas sp. | reverse complement strand
TGGCTCTGGCTCTGGCGGCTCTCGCTCAGTCGCCGAAGCGGCTGTCTTCCATCGCCATCAGGGTGTCTGCGCCTGATTGCATGGCCGCAGCGTGGGACAGGGTGCGCGGGAGCAGGCGGGCGTAGTAGAAGCGTGCTGTTTCGCGCTTGGCCTGCTTGAAGGCTGCGCTGTGGCTGCTGGCCTCGGCAGCGGCGACGCTGCGGGCCCACCAGTAGGCCAGTACCACGTAGCCGGAATAGAACAGGTAGTCGTGGCTGGCCGCGCCCAGTTCGTCCGGATTGGCCGCAGCGCGGGTCAACACGTCGCGGGTCAGGGTGGCCCACTCGGCCGCCTTGGCGCGCAACGGGGCAATGAACTCGGCCAGCTCGGGATTGTCCTCGTTGGCCTTGGCAAAGGTCTCGATCTCGGCCAGGAACAGTTTCAGGCCGGCACCCTGGCTGGCAGCCGTCTTGCGGCCGATCAGGTCCAGGGCCTGGATGCCGGTGGTGCCTTCATAGAGGGTCGTGATGCGCGCGTCGCGGGCCAGCTGCTCCATCCCGTGTTCGTGGATGTAGCCGTGGCCGCCGAAACACTGCAGGGCGTTGTAGGTGTTCTCGATGCCCCATTCGGTCTGGCAGGCTTTCGAAATCGGGGTCAGGAAGCTCACCAGGGTGTCGGCGCGCTCGCGTTCGCCTGCATCGCTGGCGCTGTGGGCAACGTCGATCAGCATGGCGGCATGCAACGCCAGCAGGCGGCTGCCTTCCACCAGTGCACGGATGCTGAGCAACATGCGTCGCACGTCCGGGTGCACCAGGATCGGGTCGGCTGGCTTGTCCGGGAACTTCGCCCCACTGAGCGCGCGCGACTGCAGGCGCTCGCGGGCATAGGCCAGTGCATTCTGGTAGGCGCGCTCGGACAGGCCGATGCCCTGCAGACCAACACCCAGGCGTGCAGTGTTCATCATGGTGAACATGGCCTGGAGACCCTTGTGGGGTTGTCCGACCAGATAGCCCTGGGCGCCGTCGAAGTTCATCACGCAGGTGACCGAGCCCTTGATGCCCATCTTGTGCTCGATCGAGCC
>DALZLW010000164.1:0-8369 GCA_032007425.1 Stenotrophomonas sp. | reverse complement strand
CCCGGCCCACAGCCCGGCAGCGGCGGCCAGCACCGCTGCCCAGAGCAGTGCCGGCCGTTTCCAGCTCATCGGGCGGTGCGCAGCAGCGCTTCTTCCGCCAGGGCCTGGGTCAGCACGGTGGGCAGCACGGTCGGCGGTGCGCCGGGGCCGTAGACCACGTACAACGGCACGCCAACGGCCTTGTGCTCGTTGAGGAAGTCGGTGATCTGGTCATCCACGTTGGTGTAATCGCCACGCATGTACACCGCATTGGTCTGCCGCAGCAGGTCCTGGAACGCCGGCCGCGACAGCACGGTGCGCTCGTTGGCCTTGCAGGTGACGCACCAGTCGGCGGTCATGTTGACGAACACCACGCGGTTGTCGGCGCGCAGGCGGTCCAGCAGTTCTGGCGAATACTCGACCACGTTGTCGAAGGCGGGCTGCGCGGCACGTGCCGGCGGCTGCAGGCGGGTGACGCCCCACACCGGCACCAGCGACACCAGCACCAGCAGCGCCGCCAGCAGGCCGGCCACGCGCTGGCTGCGCCAGCGGCTGCGCTCGTACCACCACAGGCCCAGCGCCAGCACCACCAGCCCGCCCAGCACCACCGCCATGGCGTCCACGCCGCGCTGCTTGCCCAGCACCCACAGCAGCCACAACGCCGTGCCGTACATGGGGAAGGCCAGCACCTGCTTCAGCGTTTCCATCCACGCACCGGGGCGCGGCAGGCGGCTGGCCAGCGCCGGCACGAAGCCGATCAGCAGGAACGGCAGGGCCAGGCCGAAGCCCAACGCCAGGAACACCAGCATGGCCTGCAGCACCGGCGCGGCCAGTGCATAGGCGAGTGCCGGGCCCATGAACGGGGCGACGCAGGGGCTGGCCACCACGCAGGCCAGCACGCCGGTGAAGAAATCACCGGCCGGGCCGCTGCGTGCGGCCAGCGACTGGCCCAGACCGCCGACGCTGGCGCCCAGGGTGAATACCCCGGACAGGCTCAGGCCGACCACGAACATCAGGTACACCAGCGCGGCGATGAACCACGGGTGCTGCAACTGGAAGCCCCAGCCCGCGGCCTGGCCGACGGCACGCAGCGCCACCACCAGCCCACCGATCACCGCGAAGGAGACCAGCACGCCGGCGGTGTACCACAGCGCGTGCGAGCGGGCACGCTGGCGGCTTTCCCCGCTCTGCGCGACGCCCAGCACCTTGAGCGACAGGATGGGCAGCACGCAGGGCATCAGGTTCAGGATCAGGCCGCCGGCCACGGCCAGCAGCAGGATGCCCAGCAGGCTGGCGCTGCTGCTGGTGTCCGTCGCGCCGGATTGGCTGGCCAGGCTGCCGGGTGGGCGGGTGCGCAGCGCGTTGTCGGCGCTGGCATCGGGTGCGGCGGCGCCGTCGGCGGGGGCCGGATCAGGAACGGTGGGCAGCAGGCGCAGCCCGTCGCCCTCGGCCTGGTCACGGCGGCCCTGCGGATCCAGCGGTGGTATCACCGTGCTGGGCGCGGCGGCTTCGCCGGCCTGTGCATTGACCTTGCCCGCAGGCAGGGAGAGCGCGATGCGCCGGGTCATCGGCGGGTAGCAGATGCCGTTTTCCTGGCAGCCCTGGAAGGTGGCGACCAGGGTCGCCGCGGCGGCACCGGTCGCGGTGCGGCGCAGCGGTAGCGGCACGTCGACCTGGTCGAAGTACACCGCCACATCGCCGAAATGTTCGTCCCGGTGCGAACGTGCCTGCGGCCAGCGCGGCGCGGCAAGGCCGATGCCCGGCGCACCTTCCAGCTTGAGCGCAGTGCGGTCGCGGTACAGGTAATAGCCCGGCGCCGGGGTGAAACGCAGCAGCACCTGGTTGCCGGAATCGACGATGGCCTCGAAGCCGAACGCCTGCTCGGATGGCAGCGGCAGGGTGTCGGTGGCGCTGGCCGTACCGGGCAGGCGCAGCACGCCACTGGCGGCGGCCAGCGGATTGGCGCCCAGTGGCGAGGCCGGTGTGGCCGCCGATGCGGCGCCGCCCCCGGGCAGGGTGACCTGCACGACGCGTTTCTGCGGCGGATAGCACACGCCGGCGTCGGCACAGCCCTGGTAGCGGATTTCCAGGTTGATGGTGCCGGCATCGGCCGTCGGCTTGCCGGGCAGGGTGCCGGTGAGGACCTTGCGGTAGGTTTCCACCTCGCCGAAGAAATCGTCGTGGTGCTTGTCACCGGCCGGCAACTGCAGCGTGCCGGCCGCGAACGCCGGGTCGGCCTTCACGCTGGTACGGTGGCGGTAGAGGTAATAGCCCGGGGCGATTTTCCACTGCACCTGGATCTGCTCACGACTGTCGGCCGTGGCCGTGAGTGCAAAGGCCTGGTCAACCGGCAGCAGGTCTTTTTCATCCAATGCCCAAGCGGGCAGCGACAGCAACATCAGCAGGCATGGTGCTGCCCAACGGCGAATCCGCGTCATCACTTCGGCACTCTTCAACGTAAGTCCTCCCGGGTCTGCGCCCGGATCCAATCAAGATAGGCCGGCAGGCCCGCCGAGGCTTCGACCGCGATGCATTCCGGGAGTTCATACGGATGCAGCGCGATGATCCGGGCAATTGCGTCATCGACACGGCTGGCGGTGGTCTTCACCAGCAACTGCAGCTCGGTGTCGGTGGTGACCTCGCCCTGCCAGCGGTAGGTCGATCGTGCGCCGGCCAGGCGCGTCACGCAGGCCGCCAGCTGCTCGCCGACCAGAGCCTGGGCAATACGCTCGGCGCTGCCCTCGTCGGGGCAGGTGGTGAGCAGCAACAGAACGGGATCGGGGCTCGGCATGGGCACCGAGTATAGAACCGCTGCCGGGCGCGCGGGCCCGGCAGCGGCATGAGTCACGTTGTAAAAATCATCAGTTGGCCAACTGGCAGCTGCTGGGCTTGGCCGAGGTGAACAGTGCCGGGGTCGCCCATTCCGGGTGGTCGATGAACGGGTTGCGGTTGCCCTGGAAGCTGTAGATCACCTCGTTGCGGGCCTGTTCGGCGGCATCCGGCGGGTCCGCCAGGTGCCATTCGATCAAGGTGGACAGCAACCCCATGTAGGCCGGCGAGCTGCTGGTGCGGACGATCTTGTTGCGGTCATCGGTGAGTTCCAGGTCCGGTTCGGACTGGCCGGTTACCGCATCCTTGCCGCCTTCGTAGCGGATGGCCATGTACATCACCGCCCGCGCCATGTCGCCCTTGCGCTTGCCCCAGACCTGGAAGCTGCCCTGGTTGCCATCGGGCGTGCGCACCCAGTTGGAATTACCGGGGAAGCCGCCACTGCCGCCGCCGCTGCCGTTGTTGGCCTCGGTGGCCCGTTCGCCGCAGCCGCTGTCACAGTTGGCAAAGGGCTTGTTGCCGCGATCGGCATTCCACTGTGCGTCCGTCAGGTACAGCATGTGGGTGTCGGTATACGGTGCGTAGGGCAGGCCCTTGTCACCGCTGGTGCTGGGGAAGCCCAGTGAATTGGGCCAGGTGTGCTCGCGGTTGTAGCGCAGCCCGCTGCCGCTGCCGGCACGGTCGGTGACCTTGGCGTAGCTGCGGTTGCGGTAGGCATCGAGGATGCGGTTGGGGTTGCTGGGATCTTCCTCGGCAATTTCCAGGATGGTCCAGGTGCTGGTGCCCGAACCGCTGTATGGGTAGACCGTATGGCCCTTGATGGTCTCGTGCAGCGAGCAGCGCAGCTGGCTGGGGCTGGAGGTGTTGACCCGCGAGTAATACGCACCGGGGTTGGACGGCTCGCCCGGTTCACCGGGCTCACCCGGATCCGGCGGGGTGGTGCTGGCCACCGTGAAGGCAATGCGCGAATCGGCGGCCGGGCGTGCGCCCTGGTTGTCCTTGATGCTCCGGGCGCGGATGTCGAAGCGGCAGGTTTCGCCGGCCACCAGCGCGGTATCGGTGGACAAGCGGATGCTGCGGCCACTGCTGGGGTAGCTCAGTGGCACGCTGCCCGATTGTCCGCAGCTCAGCGCGAAGGCGCCACTGCTGAAACTGACGGTCTCACTGAACACCACTTCCAGATCGCCGGCGGCCGGGAAGGTCGTGCTGCCCTGCGCCGGCACCGTGGTGGTCACCGACGGCGGCGTATTGGGGCCGGTGCTGCCACCGCCACTGAAGGTCTGGCCATTGTTGCAGGTGCCGAACGTGGCCGCGGCCGACTCGGCCCAGGTGAAGTGCGCGTACTGGCTGCCACTGCCGGTCAACTGCAGTGACGTGCCGGGGGCGGTGCTGTTGGTTTCACTGACCGGGATGTTCTGGCTGGTCATGCCGGCGGCCGGGCCGTTGGCGGCGGTGATCGTGCCTTCGTAGCTCAGGAACTGCACGACCTGGCCAGCCGCATCGACCAGGGCGATGCCGTCGCTGGGGCCGTTCTGGATACCGTTGGTCGGGTAGTCCACCACCGCGATGCGCGCGCTGCCACAACCGGCGGCGATGCCGGCAGGCACGGCCTGCTCCGAATACGTGGTGGCCGCCCCGGCATTGCTGCCGTTGTAAAGGAACAGGCGGTAGCCGGACAGGTCCTCGCCGGCGGTGGCGAGGACTTCGATGGCTTCGCCGACATCGCCGGCCGGCGTGCTGTCGTCGTAATGCAGTTCATTGATGAAAACATCGGCCCGGGCCGGGCTGGCGGCCAACGCCAACAGACAGGCGGCGGCAAGCGGGGAAAGCAGGCGCATCGACTCCTCCATGGTGTGCGGGGTGCTCGCCGAATCTAAGGGGGTTTTGATGACAACCTGTCGTAAGTGGACCGTAATTGTCCGGTTATGGGACGGGGGTCACCTAATGAGGGTGAACCGGCCCGCGTCCAGTGCCGAACCCCGCGCACGATGCCGGCCATGAAAAAAATCCGCGGGTCGCCCTTGAATCGCTCTTGCCGGGCTCCATCTCTGCTTCGTCCCGCACTGCCGGGTTTTTTAACGCGCGGTTCTGGCAGTCCCCAGGGGGGAGTGCTAAAATCGCCGGACTTTTTCAGACCAATCAATCACTTAAGAGGTCTCACATGAGCATCAAGCCGCTGCACGACCGCATCGTGGTCAAGCCCATCGAAGCCGACGAAATCTCCGCCGGTGGCATCGTGATTCCGGACTCCGCCAAGGAAAAGTCCACCAAGGGTGAAGTCGTCGCCGTCGGTCCGGGCAAGCCGCTGGACAATGGCACCGTGCGTGCCCCGTCGCTGAAGGTCGGTGACAAGGTCATCTACGGCCAGTACGCCGGCAGCTCGTACAAGAGCGAAGGCGTGGAATACAAGGTCCTGCGCGAAGACGACGTGCTCGCCGTCATCGGCTGATCGCGTTGCCCGGGCAGCGCCCGGGGCTGTAACACCCCCTCATTCACTGCAGCCGGGCCTGGCCTGGCGCTAAATAAAAGGTAATCGCAATGTCTGCCAAGGATATTCGTTTCGGTGAAGACGCCCGTTCGCGCATGGTGCGCGGCGTCAACGTGCTTGCCAATGCCGTCAAGGCCACCCTGGGCCCGAAGGGCCGTAACGTCGTGCTGGAAAAGAGCTTCGGCGCCCCGACCATCACCAAGGACGGCGTGTCCGTCGCCAAGGAAATCGAACTGGCTGACAAGTTCGAAAACATGGGCGCGCAGATGGTGAAGGAAGTCGCGTCGCGCACCAACGATGACGCCGGCGACGGCACCACCACCGCCACCGTGCTGGCCCAGGCCCTGATCCGCGAAGGCGCCAAGGCCGTTGCCGCCGGCATGAACCCGATGGACCTCAAGCGCGGTATCGACAAGGCCGTCGTGGCCGCCGTCGCCGAGCTGAAGAGCATCTCCAAGCCGACCGCCGACGACAAGGCGATCGCCCAGGTCGGTACCATCTCGGCCAACTCCGACGAGTCGATCGGCCAGATCATTGCCGACGCGATGAAGGAAGTCGGCAAGGAAGGCGTGATCACCGTTGAGGAAGGCTCGGGCCTGGACAACGAACTGGACGTGGTCAAGGGCATGCAGTTCGACCGCGGCTACCTGTCCCCGTACTTCATCAACAACCAGCAGTCGCAGACCGCCGACCTGGATGACCCGTTCATCCTGCTGCACGACAAGAAGATCTCCAACGTCCGTGACCTGCTGCCGGTGCTGGAAGGCGTCGCCAAGGCCGGCAAGCCGCTGCTGATCGTCGCCGAGGAAGTGGAAGGCGAAGCGCTGGCCACCCTGGTGGTCAACACCATCCGTGGCATCGTCAAGGTCGTGGCCGTCAAGGCTCCGGGCTTCGGCGACCGTCGCAAGGCGATGCTGGAAGACATGGCCGTGCTGACCGGCGGTACCGTGATTTCCGAAGAAATCGGCCTGTCGCTGGAAAAGGCCACGATCAAGGACCTGGGCCGCGCCAAGAAGGTGCAGGTTTCCAAGGAAAACACCACCATCATCGACGGCGTCGGCGACAAGGCCAACGTTGATGCACGCGTGGGCCAGATCAAGACCCAGATCCAGGACACTTCTTCCGATTACGATCGCGAGAAGCTGCAGGAACGCGTGGCCAAGCTGGCCGGCGGCGTTGCCGTGATCAAGGTCGGTGCCTCGACCGAAATCGAAATGAAGGAAAAGAAGGATCGCGTCGATGACGCCCTGCACGCCACCCGTGCAGCCGTTGAAGAAGGCGTTGTCCCGGGCGGCGGCGTCGCCCTGGTGCGTGCCGTGACCGCCCTCGGCGGCCTGAAGGGTGCCAACGAAGACCAGAACCACGGCATCCAGATCGCCCTGCGCGCGATGGAAGCCCCGCTGCGCGAAATCGTCGCCAATGCCGGCGAAGAACCCTCCGTGATCATCAACAAGGTCAAGGAAGGCACCGGCAGCTTTGGCTACAACGCCGCCAGCGGCGAGTTCGGTGACATGCTGGAATTCGGCATCCTGGACCCGACCAAGGTGACCCGTTCTGCCCTGCAGAACGCCGCCTCGATCGCCGGCCTGATGATCACCACCGAAGCCATGGTGGCCGAAGCCCCGAAGAAGGATGACGGCGCTGCAGCTGCTGGCGGTGGCATGGGCGGCATGGGTGGCATGGGCGGCATGGACTTCTGATCCAACGCCAGGCACCTGCTGGAAAAAAGGAAACCCGCCGAAAGGCGGGTTTCTTTTTGGGCGAACGTTTACCGGCGCTGGTAGCGGACACCGCCGTGGTGATGCGCAGAGGAGTTGCAGACCGGTCCTATGGTCACGTACTGGGGATGCACCGCACCATGACGACCTCATCATGAGGACCCACCTGCTTCGGAGCGGCCTTGTCGATGATCACCTCGCAATCCTCGACGCACTTGCGGGTCGGTTGGAAAGCCGCCATGGGCGGGTGGTTTTCAGCGTCCGCACAAACGAGCAGTTGCCGTTGGCATCCACCTTGTCAGGAAACACAATGAAAAAGCTCATCCTGTCTGCAGTCGTTCCGTTCGCCCTGATGGCAGCTTCCAGCGCCTTCGCAGGCAACACGCAGGGCTGCGCCACCAAGGTCAGTGCCATCGAAGCACAGATCGAAGTGGCCAAGCAGTCCGGCAATAGTAATAAGATCGCTGGCCTGCAGACGGCTCTGGCCCAGGCCAAGGCCAACTGCACCGATGCGGGCCAGAGGGCCAAGGCTGGAACCAAGGTGCGTGAAAGGCAGGAAGGCGTGCGCAAGGTGCAGGAAGATGTGCGCAAGGCAGAGCAGAGCCTGCATGAAGCCCAGGCCAAGGGTGACAAGAAGAAGATCTCGAAGGCGCAGCAAAAGCTGAGCGACAAGCAGTTCAAGCTGCGCGAGAAGATGGAAGACCTGCGCCAGGCGCAGGCCGACCTGGCGGCATTCAAGGGCTGAGCCCTGATCTGATCGATGCGATTGGCAGGAAAGGGGATGTGCCCTTTTCCTGCTTTCTGTTCTTTCAGTTTTCAGGTGAGCAGGGCAAGCCATGCCCGACTTTTTCCCGCTGCACTCGCCGGGCAACGCTCGGTGTTGTCATTCGGTGCCGTTCGCACTGACAACCCGCCAATAACACACCTCACCTTCAACTGACCGGGCGGAGCGACGTGCCGCATCAGGGTGGCGTGTCGCCGGGCAATCGGGCGAGTTGCCTGTTCTTCAACGCAACCGTGGCGCTGACTGGTCATCGGCCCAGAGCCAGAAGGTGCTGCCCCAGTCGCTATCGGCGAACTCCGGGAACGTCGCGCCTTCGTTGAAGTAACGACTGGAGCCTGCACGCGCCGGGCTGTACCACCATCCGGATCGCGGTACGGGCTGGCCGGCGGCGACCCGCGCCGGCCTGGGGGCTTCCTGCGCATCGCCGAGGTAACTGCCGTCGATCAGCTCATACTCGCCGGGGATTGGCTCGAGGAAGTAGTAGTCAGCGTCGCGAGTATCGTTACACCAGAGCGCGAGAGTGTCCGATTTTTTGTGTTCAGGCGGTCGGACGCTCAGTACCTCAGTCGGT
>DALZLW010000163.1:0-8530 GCA_032007425.1 Stenotrophomonas sp. | reverse complement strand
GGCGCTGGCAGGCGGCCAGCAGCAGGAGCAGCGCTGCTGTTGCGCAGGCGCCGCCCATGGCGCGCCGATGTCGGTTTCGCATGTTTCCGGACTCCCCAGACCGAACGCCATCTTGCAGGCTGTTATCCAGCACGAGCAAGACAGTTCAGGGTCAGACGGATGGCGTGTGACGGGTCAATCACCGAATTCACAGTATCTTCGCGGCTGGCGCAAGTGCCTGGCTGGGCAGTTCCTCCTATCGGTCCTCGGGTTGCTCCTGTTCAGTGGGTAGGACAAGCCCGTGACGCACCTGCAGCGTGCCATCGCCCCTGCAGCGCGCGCACTCAGCGGCGGGCGTTGCGGATTTCCTGCTGGATCGCCAGCGCGGCAGCGCGCGGGTCGCCGGCCAGGCGGATCGGACGGCCAACCACGATCGCATCGGCACCGTCGGCGAAAGCCTCGGCCACGCCCACGGTGCGCTTCTGGTCGTCACCTGCAGGGCCGCCGGGACGGATGCCCGGGCAGACGATGGAAAAACCAGCGCCGGTGGTGGCACGGATCGGTGCGGCTTCCTGGCCGGAAGCGATCACGCCGTCGATCCCGGCCGCCTGGGCGGCCAGTGCACGCTCGACCACCACGTCCACTGGCTCACGGTCGATGCCCATGCCGGCCAGGTCCGGGCGACCCATCGAGGTCAGCACGGTGACCGCCAGCAGGCGCATCTCACTGCTGTTGGCGGCCGCGCAGGCCGCCATCATCGCCGGGTGCCAGCCATGGATGGTGGCGTAGCTCACCGGCCATTGGCCGAGGCGCTTGATCACGGCCGCAGCGGTTGCCGGGATGTCAAAGAACTTGAGGTCGACGAAAACCCGTTTGTCGCGCTTGGCCAGCGCATCGAGCACCTGGAAATAGTCGCCCGAAGCCAGCAGTTCCATGCCGATCTTGTAGAACGACACACTGTCACCCAGACGATCCACCCAAGCCAGGGCCTGCTCCCCATCGGGCACGTCCAAGGCGAAGATCAGGCGCTCGTCGTCACGCAGGGGCAAGGGCGCGCGGCTCATGGCGCATAGTCCAGCGCGGCGCGCTTGGCCTCGTGGCGGGCCTGGCGCGATTGGCCGTAGTCGTTGTTGAACTGCGCCGGCTCGAAGCCACCATAGGTCGGGTTGGGCAGCATCCACCAGCGCTCGCCGAACCAGTCGTGGTACTGCTGCAGCAGCGCGTCGCGGCCTTGGTTGGTATTGGCCGTCACTTCGACGAAATCACCGAGCTGGTCGCCGAACTGCATCAGCACGCGGTACTGCTGGCCGGCCAGTCGGCGGCGGCAGTTCTTCTCGCTGCCGGCCTGTTCGCAGCCCTCGACCACCGTCCCCAGCCCCAGGAACACGTTGTCATCAGCCACCGGCAGACCCTGCTCGCGCAGGTTGGCCAGCGTAGCGTCCTTCAGGTGCACGGCGCGGTTGGAGATGTACAGCAGGGTGACGCCCTTGGCATTGGCGGCCTTGGCAAAATCCACCACACCCGGGATGGCCTTGGCCTTCTTCTCGGCCACCCACTGGTCCCAGCTCAGTTCATCGTACTCCTTGCCGTCGCGCACCAGGCGCGCCTGGTAGGGCGAGTTGTCCAGCACCGTCTCGTCCAGGTCCAACACCACCGCGGGCTTCAGGCCCTTGGCCTCGTTGCCGCGTTCTTCAGGCACCAGTGCATCCCAGTGCGGCTGCGCCAGCGCAGCATCGAGGCGATCGGCGGCGGCACGGTAGGTCTGCTCGGTGATCGCCTTGTATTCCTGCGCACGCTGCATCCACAGCACGGCGTTGAGGTTGTCGTTGGCACTGGCATCGGCAGCCTGGGCCGCCGCGGCGGGGGCTGCCGCAGCCGCATCGGCGGCCGCTGCCGGGTC
Organism: Stenotrophomonas sp.; assembly: GCA_032007425.1. GTDB lineage: Bacteria > Pseudomonadota > Gammaproteobacteria > Xanthomonadales > Xanthomonadaceae > Stenotrophomonas. The sequence goes on along the minus strand of DALZLW010000163.1, from coordinate 6,651 downwards.
CTCGACGCGCTTGCAGGCTGAAAGGCCCAGCACCGCACAGGCCAGCAGGGGGAAAATCAGGGGGGCGGGATGGCGCATGGACTTCACCGGCTACAGATATCGCGCCATTTTAACGGCAAACCCGCCGCCGGCACCGGCTATGCTTGGCCGATCGCTCCTGCATTGCGTGGTATCCCGATGACCGACACCCCTGCCCGCCCCCTGCTGGATGCCGCCCAGGCGCGCCTGCTGGGCTGCCTGGTGGAAAAAGAAGCCACTACCCCGGATGTTTACCCTTTGACGGTGAACGCCGCCCAGTCGGCCGCCAACCAGAAGACCGCACGCGACCCGCTGATGGCACTGGATGCCGGCTCGGTGCAGCATGCGCTGCGCCAGCTGGAGACTCTGGGCCTGGCCCGGCAGCATTATTCCTCGCGTGCCGAACGCTATGAGCACCGGCTGCAGGCCGCGCTGGACCTGACCCGCCAGCAGACCGTGCTGCTGGCCCAGTTGCTGCTGCGCGGCCCGCAGACGCTGGGCGAGCTGACCAGCCGCAGCGAGCGGCTGCACCGCTTCGCCGACCCAGACGAAGCCCGCCACGCCATCGAACGGCTGCTCCAACGCGAACTGGTGGTGCAGCTGCCACGTGCGACGGGCCAGCGCGAAGACCGCTTCATGCACCTGCTGTGCGGCGAAGTGGACGCTGCCGCCCTGGCCGCCCGCTTTGCCAACAGCAGTGGCAGCGCAGGTGCCGGTGCTCCCACCGATCCGGAACTGGTCGAGCGGGTGGCCCAGTTGGAGGCCGCCGTGGCCCAGCTGCAGGCCGAACTGGCGGCGCTGCGCGGCAGCTGAACCCACGGGCCGGGGCTTACACCGGCGGTGCCCCGGCCGTGGCGAACAGGCTGACCCAGGCCTCGCTGCCGGGCAGTTGCACCAGGCCCCGCGCCTGCATGCCCAACCCACGCAGGATCGCCACCGAGGCGCTGTTGTCCGGTTGGGTGATACCAAACAGATGTGGCAGCTGCAGCTGGGTGCGGGCATGGTCGAACACCGCCTGCGCCGCTTCCCGGCCATACCCTTGGCCGGCGAATTCCTGCAGTAGCGCGTAGCCGATATCCGGCGCAGGCAGGCCATCGCGCACCACCAGGCCGGCGTTGCCCAGCCAGGCGCCGTCGCTGCGCCGTTCCACCGCATACATGCCATGGCCATGCAGCGCATAGGCCGGCAGGATGCGCTGGGTGATGTAGTCCTGGGCCTGGGCCTGGCTGCGCACGCCGCGCTCGCCGATGAAACGGACAAAGCCGGGATCATTGAGCAGCGCCAGCATCGGTGCAGCATCACTCGCAGGATGGAGGGCGCGCAGCTGCAGGCGTCGGCTTTGGATCAGCACCATCATCGGCCTCCCGGCGGTTCCGGCTGATTCTGCGCCGCCAGGCGACCAGCGTCGAGTCGAGCCGGTGAGCCGACTCGCGTTGCCGATGCCGGGATCTCAGTCGAACAACGCCTGGATGGCCGCCAGCCCGGCATTGGCGCGTTCCTTCTTGCGTGCGGCATCGGCGACCGGATCGGCGCCGTCACGCTGGATCTCCTCGGCGGGGATCTCTTCGAAGAAGCGGCTGGGCTTGAGCCGCACGTGCTCACCGAACTTGCGCGTCAGCTTGCTGTAGCTCATCCACAGCTGGATCTTGGCGCGGGTGATGCCGACGTACAGCAGGCGCCGCTCTTCCTGCAGGTTGCCTTCATCAAGGCTCACCTGGTGTGGCAGCACGCCATCCTCGCAGCCGACGATGAACACATAAGGGAACTCCAGCCCCTTGGACGCATGCATGGTCATCATGCGCACCTGGTTGCCGCCCTCATCCTTGTCGCTACGCGACAGCAGCGCCAGCTGACCCGCCAGGTCGGCGGCCGTCGCCCCGCGCGGGCCGGATTCAAACCACTGCGCCAGTTCTTCGATGTTGTTGGCGCGGCGCTGGTAACTGGCTTCTTCCTTGGCCTGTTGCCGCAGTTCGCTGAGCAGGCCCGATTCCTTGGCCACCTTGCGGATCATGTCGCCGGAGCTGATTTCGCGTGTCTGCGCGCGCAGGTCGCGCAGGATGTCGGTGAAGCGGGCCAGGCTGTTGGCGGCGCGCGGCGGCAGTTGCTGCAGGGCGCCGATCGCCTCGGCGGCCTGCGCCATCGGCATGTCCTTGGCCGAAGCCAGCTCGGCCAGCTTGGCCAGGGTGCCCGCGCCCACCTCGCGTTTGGGCGCCTGCACGGCGCGCAGGAAGGCGGTGTCGTCGTCCGGATTCACCAGCAGGCGCAGCCAGGCCAGCGTGTCCTTGACCTCCTGCCGCTCCAGGAACATCGTGCCACCATTGAGGTGATAAGGGATGCGCAGCAGCTGCATGGCCTTTTCCAGCGGCCGCGACTGGAAATTGCCACGGAACAGGATGCAGAAATCACTCCAGGGCACCTGCCGGGCCTGCGCCACGAAGGCGATTTCGGCGGCGACTTTTTCCGCCTCGTGCTCGCTGTTGCGGCACTCCCACACGCGGATCCGCTCGCCGTCGGCCTGGTCGCTCCACAGCTTCTTCAGGTGCTCATGCGGGTTGTTGGCGATCAGCGCGTTGGCCGCGCGCAGTACCCGGTTGGAGCAGCGGTAGTTCTGCTCCAGCTTGATGATTTCCAGTGCCGGGTAGTCGCGCCCCATCTGCTGCAGGTTTTCCGGGTTCGCACCGCGCCAGGCATAGATGGACTGATCGTCATCACCCACGCAGGTGAAGTTGCCCGCGGTACCCGCCAACTGCTTGAGCAGCCGGTACTGGGCATCGTTGGTGTCCTGGCATTCGTCCACCAGCAGGTAACCGATGCGTTCGCGCCAGGCCAAGGCGATCTCCGGGTTTTCCTCCAGGATCTGCACCGGCAGGCGGATCAGGTCATCGAAGTCCACTGCATTGAACGCGGTCAGCCGCAGCTGGTAGCGCTCGTACACGCTGGCGGCTTCCTTCTCGCGGTTGCTGCGGGCCTCGCGCATGGCCTGTTCCGGCGACAGCCCGGCGTTCTTGGCCCGCGACACCAGGTTCTTCATGTCTTCAATGTCGTCAGGCTTGGCGCCGTGCATCAGGTCCTTGATCTGCGCGGCGGCATCGTCGGCATCGAAGATCGAAAAGCCCTTCTTGAGCCCCACCGCGGCGTGTTCGATCTGCAGGAACTTCAGCCCCAACGCATGGAAGGTGCAGATGGTGACTTCGGCCGCGTCCTGTTCACGCAGGCGCTTGGCCACGCGTTCACGCATTTCCTTGGCGGATTTGTTGGTGAAGGTGATTGCCGCGATGCGCCGGGCCGGATAACGGCCACAGCTGATCAGGTGGGCGATCTTCTCCACGATGACGCGAGTCTTGCCACTGCCGGCGCCGGCAAGCACCAGCAAGGGGCCCTGCACATGGAGGACGGCGGCAGCCTGGGGGGGATTGAGACCATGCATGATCCAGCGATTGTACCGGGCGGCGGCAGGGGACGGCCGGACTTGTCGCAGGCTGGCAACGGTGTTATTGGTCTGGAGGACCAAGGAGGCCAACATGGAACGGAAGCTTCAATTGCGGGCATTGGCGGCATTGGCGGCGTTGGCGTGCATGCTTGCCAGTGCAGTCCTGGCCAGCCCCCCGCCCACGCCTGCCCAATGCCGCCTGCAAGCCGCCAAGCCCATTCCAGCAGAGGTGTTCAACCACGGATTCCTCGAGGCCCACCCGGACCTGCGCTGGCGCAGCATCGGCCTGGGCCACTACCGCGATCGCGACTATCCGGCGGCCGTTGAGAGTTTCAAACGCGCCGCGCGCCATGCCGACAAGTTTTCGCAGTCGATGGTCGCGCGCATGTACTGGAACGGTGAGGGCGTGGAGATCGACCGTCCCTTGGCTTACGTCTGGATGGACCTTGCCGCCGAACGGATGTATCACGATTTCCTGCGCGAGCGGGAGCTTTACTGGACGCTATTGACGGCTGACCAGCAGGCCGATGCCCTGCGGCGCGGCCCAGCCGTGTTCGCCGAGTTTGCCGATGAGCACGCCAAACCACGGATGGAGCGGGCGCTCGCCCAAGGGCGCAGGCGACTCACTGGCTCACGCCTGGGCGTCGTTCAGCCGGGGCTGGTTGTGATGCCACGGACCGGACCACTGGCCAACACCCAGATACCCGCACATCTGGTCTTCGACGACGCCTGGTGGGATGCCGAGCACTATTGGTGCACGCAGGACGCCTACTGGTCCCGGCCAATGAACCCTAACGTGGATGTGGGTCTGCCGCAGTCGATTCCTGCCGACGCGCTGGAGTAGGCAGTCGGCGGCCGTAGAATAGGCCGATGGCCAAGCTCTATTTCTATTATTCGGCGATGAACGCCGGCAAGACCACCACGCTGCTGCAGAGCGCGCACAATTACCGCGAACGCGGCATGCGCGTGGCGATCCTGACCCCGCGCCTGGACGACCGCGCCGGGGCCGGGGTGGTCGCCTCACGCATCGGGCTGCGCGCCGAAGGCATCGCCTTCCAGGCCGATACCGACCTGCAGGCCTGCATCCAGCAGGACATTGATACCCACGGGCCATTGGACTGCGTGTTGGTGGACGAAGCGCAGTTCCTGAGCCGGGCCCAGGTCTGGCAGTTGAGCGAAATCGTCGACCAGCAGCGTATTCCGGTGCTGTGCTACGGGCTGCGCACCGATTTCCGCGGCGAACTGTTCGAAGGCAGCCAGTACCTGCTGGCCTGGGCCGATGAGATGCAGGAGATCAAGACCATCTGCCACAGCGGCAAGAAAGCCACGATGACCGTGCGGGTGGACGCCGAAGGCCACGCCGTGCAGGACGGGCCGCAGGTGGAGATCGGCGGTAACGAGCGCTATGTCTCGGTGAGCCGCGCCGAGTTCAAGAAAATCACCCGCGGCCAGGCTCGCATCGATCCAGCCCAGGCCGGCTAGACCGTGGCCCGTGCGGCGCAGGCACACAAGCCCGGCGCCGTAGGACTGACCTGCCGGGAGCCACCCGGCTCCCGTCCACGCAGGCTGCTGGATCAATACAAGGTGCGTTCCGGCGCGCCGGCCGGTGGCGGGCTGTACTGGTACAACCAGGTTTCGGTCAGCGTCCTGCCGCCGCTGCGCAGGTACAGGCGGATGTCGATCTGCGCGGTTTCGCCGTCGCCCGGCACCAGGTCGAACATGGCCCGGTAACCGTCGATTTCCCGCAACGGGCGCGCCGAGACGATCTCCACCCGCCCGCGGCTGGCCTCGACCACCGCCTCCACCTCGCCCTTGTCGATCAGCGCCGCCAGTTCACCGCCCTGGAAATCCACCGCGAAGCGCCAGGAGAAGTAGTCGCGCTTCTTGCCGATCACCCCGCCCAGTCCGGTGCGGCTGGCCACGCAGTGGGCCAGTGGGGGCTGGGCAGGCGGCTGCGCACCCCAGTAAAGCCGATACCCCAGCAGGAGCTCCTGCCCCGGCTGAGGCTTGGCCTCTGGATTCCAGAACGCCACGATGTTGTCGAAGGTTTCGTCCACCGTGGGAATCTCCACCAACTGCACCGAACCCTTGCCCCACGCCGCCTTGGGCTCGACCCACAGGCACGGACGCTTCTCGTAGAAAACCCCGTCGTCCTGGTAGTGGTCGAAATTGCGGTCGCGTTGCAGCAGACCGAAGCCACGCGGGTTGTCATCGACGAACATGTTGAAGCGCAGTTCGCGCGGATTGCATAGCGGTCGCCAGATCCACTCGCCGCTGCCGGTCCACATCGACAGGCCATCGGTATCGTGGATCTCGGGGCGCCAGTCCCAGGCCATGCGCCGATCATTCTCGCCGACCTGGTACATGCTGGTGCACGGGGCGATGCCCAGCCGCTCGATGGCCTTGCGTGGATACAGCGCACTGTCGATGTCCATCAACAGCACGTCACCGTTGGTGATGGCAAAGCGATAGGCACCGGCCACGCTGGGCGAATCCAACAGGGCGTACACCACCAGGGTATTGGAATCGGCCGCCGGCTGTTCCAGGTAATAGGCGATGAAATCGGGGAATTCCTCTGGCCTGCCCATGCCTGTATCGATCGCCAGTCCGCGCGCGGACTGGCCATACTGGCCTTCCTTGCCCACCGCGCGGAAATAGCTGGCGCCGAGGAATGCGGCAAAGTCACGGTCGGTGTCCTGGCGGGTGTTGAGCCGGAAGCCGGCGAAGCCCAGGTTGGCCGGCAGCGTGCGTCCCTTGATTCCGCTGCTGCCGTAATCGAAGGCCGCCCCGTCATAGGCCAATTCCTGCGCCTTGCCATCGACCACGTCGAACATGCGCACCGGCGAATGGAAGTACAGGCCGAGGTGGAAGAACTTGGCCTGGTAGCGGCCGGGCTGGTCGGCCCACAACGCATGGTCCTGGCGATAGCGGATGGATTGGTACTGGTCCCAGTCCAGGGCTTCCACGGCCGGCGGCAGGGTGCGCTTGTGGGTCTGGTAGGGGGCTTGTGCCAGCGCCCGTGCCTGTCCCTTCAAGGCTGCGAAATCGAACGGCTGCGGCTGTCCGAGACGGCGCAGGCCCAACTGGCGGCTTTCCGCCGCAGCGAGGGGCAGGCCTGGCAGACCAAAGGCGGCCAAGGCCAGGGAAGCGTTGTAGAGGAAATCGCGTCGTTGCATGCGGGCGGCGGCGGCGGGCGGGGGATG
>DALZLW010000162.1:0-8757 GCA_032007425.1 Stenotrophomonas sp. | reverse complement strand
GCATCAGCGGCAAGGTCAAGGGTGGTTTCACCGTGGACATCAAGGATGTCCGCGCCTTCCTGCCGGGTTCCCTGGTCGATGTGCGCCCGGTGCGCGATCCGGCCTACCTGGAAGGCAAGGAACTTGAGTTCAAGCTGATCAAGCTGGACCGCAAGCGCAACAACGTCGTGGTGTCGCGCCGCGCTGTCGTCGAAAGCGAGCACTCGGAAGAGCGCGAGCAGCTGATGGACAAGCTGCAGGAAGGCGCCATCCTGAAGGGTGTCGTCAAGAACCTGACCGACTACGGCGCGTTCGTGGACCTGGGCGGTATCGACGGCCTGCTGCACATCACCGACATGGCCTGGAAGCGCGTGCGCCATCCGTCCGAAGTCGTGAACGTCGGCGACGAAATGGACGTCCGCGTGCTGAAGTTCGACCGCGAGCGCAACCGCGTTTCGCTGGGCCTGAAGCAGCTGGGCGAAGATCCGTGGGACAACATCGCCCGTCGTTACCCGGCCAACAGCCGCGTGTTCGGCAAGGTCTCCAACGTGACCGATTACGGCGCGTTCGTCGAGATCGAGCCGGGCGTCGAAGGCCTGGTGCACGTGTCGGAAATGGACTGGACCAACAAGAACGTCAACCCGTCCAAGGTTGTGCAGGTCGGTGACGAAGTCGAAGTCATGGTGCTGGACGTCGATGAAGAGCGTCGCCGTATCTCGCTGGGCATGAAGCAGGTTGCCGCCAATCCGTGGGAAACCTTCGCTGCCACCCAGAAGAAGGGTGACAAGGTGTCGGGCCAGATCAAGTCGATCACCGATTTCGGCATCTTCATCGGTCTGGACGGCGGCATCGACGGTCTGGTGCACCTGTCCGACATCAGCTGGGCCACCACCGGCGAAGACGTCGTCCGCAACTACAAGAAGGGCGATACCCTGGAAGCCGTCGTGCTGGCCGTGGACCCGGAGCGCGAGCGCATCAGCCTCGGCGTGAAGCAGCTGGAACAGGACCCGTTCGGTCAGTTCATGGCTGTCAACCCGAAGGGTTCCAAGGTTGAAGGCGTGGTGAAGGAAGTCGACGCCAAGGGCGCCGTGGTCGAACTGGCCGACGGCATCGAAGGCTATGTTGCTGCCCGCGACATCGCCAACGAGCGCGTTGATGACGCCACCCAGCACCTGAAGGTCGGCGACAAGGTCGAAGCCAAGTTCGTTGGCATGGACCGCAAGGGCCGTACCCTGCAGCTGTCGATCAAGGCCAAGGACGATGCAGAAATGCGCGAAGTGCTGGAGGAATACCAGTCCTCTTCGGCGTCCAGCGGCACCACCCAGCTCGGCGCCCTGCTGCGCGCGCAGCTGAACGGCAACAAGTCCGAGTAATCGGCCCTCGTTGTCTGTAGTTTCCTGGACGGCCCGGGCATCGCCCGGGCCGTTTCAGGGTTGGAAGTTCCCGTAACGAGCCTGCAATGTGACCAAGTCCGAACTGATCGAGATCCTCGCGCGCCGTCAGGCGCACCTGAAGGCAGATGATGTCGATCTGGCGGTCAAGTCGTTGTTGGAAATGATGGGAGGGGCGCTTTCTGCCGGTGACCGGATCGAAATCCGTGGTTTTGGCAGTTTCTCCCTGCACTACCGGCCGCCGCGTGTCGGTCGCAACCCCAAGACTGGCGAATCCGTCGCCTTGCCGGGCAAGCATGTGCCGCATTTCAAGCCGGGCAAGGAATTGCGCGAGCGGGTCAGCGCCGTGGTGCCGCAGGATGCCGATCCCGCCTGAACGCGGGGCGTGCGGTCTGGGACGCGAGTCGGATAAGCTAGGGCCTCCTGCCTCTTGAGTCGTCGCATGAAGGTCTTTCGTCTGCTGGTCCTGTTGGCGGTCCTCGTCATTGGCCTGATCATCGGTGCGGTCAACCTGACCCCGATGACCTTCAATCTTGTTTTCACCGAACTGCATACCTCGGTCGGCGTCGCCCTGATCACGGCCCTGCTGGTGGGTGTGGTCGTTGGCGCGGGCCTGGTCCTGGTCAGTGTGGTGATCCCCCTTTACGCAGGCCTGCGACGTGCCAACAAAGCATTGTCGACCGGCCCGGCGGGCCAGCCTGGTACCGCCCCGAATCCGCAAGGACGTTGATCGCCGATGGAGTTCATCAGTGAGTGGTTCTGGTTCTTCCTCTGCGTGCCGTTGGCCGCACTGGCCGGCTGGGTCATTGGTCGCCGTGGTGGCCAACGGCACGGCGACAACCAGGTCAGCCGCCTGTCCAGCACCTATTTCCGTGGCCTGAACTACCTGCTCAATGAGCAGCCTGACAAGGCGATCGAACTGTTCCTGCATATCGCCGAACTGGACAAGGAAACGTTTGAAACCCAGGTCGCGCTGGGCCATCTGTTCCGTCGCCGCGGCGAAGTGGACCGTGCGATCCGTCTCCACCAGGGCCTGGTCAACCGCCATGACCTCAGCGATGCCCAGCGCGTGCAGGCATTGCTGGCACTGGGCGAGGACTACATGAAATCCGGCCTGCTGGACCGGGCCGAAACCGTGTTCTCTGAACTGGCGCAGATCGACCAGCGTGCACCGCAGGCGCTCAAACACCTGATCGGCATCTACCAGGCCGAGCGGGATTGGGAAAAGGCCATCGACAATGCCACGCGGTACGAAGAGGTCACTGGCGAGCCGATGGGGAAGCTGATCGGCCAATTCGAATGTGAGCTGGCTGAGCGCTTCCGTGGCGCAGGCAAGCTGGAAGAGGCGCGGGCGGCTATTGCCCGTGCCTACCAGGCCGATGCCATGTCGGTCCGTGCCGGCATCATCGAGGGACGGCTTGAGACCGATGCAGGCAATGCCGAGGCGGCCGTGCGTGCGTTCGAGCGCGCTGCACGCAACGATCCGGAATACCTGCCCGAAGTTCTGCGCCCGCTGATGCAGAACTACCGCAAGGTGGGCGATCTCGGCGGCGCGCGCGCGTTCCTGTCGGAAATGACCGAGCATTACCGAGGTATTGCTCCTGTGCTGGCGCTGACCCACCTGATGGAAGAGCAGGAGGGCGTCGCACCCGCGCGGGCCTACCTGGGCCGCCAACTCAAGGACCGGCCGTCCGTGCGCGGCGAATCGGCCTTGATCGACCTCACCCTGGCCGAGGGTGCAGATCCCACTGCCACCCTGCATGACCTCAAGCACATCACCGACCAGTTGCTGGTGCGCAACCCGGCCTACCGCTGCACGCGCTGCGGCTTCGGCGCGCGTACCCACCATTGGCAGTGCCCCAGTTGCAAGGAATGGGGTACGGTCAAGCCGCTGTTGAACTACGCGGTGCTCTGAGTCGTGACCGACCTGGCCGCTTCGCCGGCGACGTTGATGGCAATGGCCTGCCTGGGGGCGGGCCTGCTGACCTGGCTGGCCCGTCGCTATGCCCTGCAACGGCAGTTGGTCGATCTGCCGGGCGAACGGCGTAGCCACCAGGTGGCCACCCCCCGTGGTGGCGGCGTCGCCATCGTGCTCATGGTGCTGGCGCTGACGCTGCTGGCCGCGCTGCAGTGGCCGCAGGCGCGCACGGCGCTGCTGTTGTTCGCCACTGGGCTGCTGCTGGTGGCGGGCATCGGCTGGTGGGATGACCACCGTCCCTTGCCGGCCCTGCAGCGACTGGTCATCCATCTGATCGCGGCAGCCCTGCTCGCGGTCGCGGCCTTCCTGCAAGGAGCGGCCTCCTGGCAGTTGGCGCTGGTCTTCCTGCTGGCCGCCTCGCTGATCAACATCTGGAACTTCATGGATGGGATCAATGGCATTGCCAGCACGCAGGCCATCGTGGCCGCCCTCGGATTCGCCGCGGTCATGCCGGCACCCTGGTCGCTGGCACCGGTGGCGGTCGCGGCGGCGTGCCTGGGTTTCCTGCCCTTCAATTTTCCGAAGGCGCGCATATTCATGGGCGATGTCGGCAGTGGTGCGCTCGGCTATGCCATGGCCGCGCTGTTCACGATCGCCTGGCTGGCGGTGCCCACGCTGAGCTGGCCATTGGCCCTTGTGCCGTTCACCGCCTTTCTTGTGGACGCGGGCTTCACACTGTTGTCGCGCATGCTTTCGCGGCAACGTTGGATGGAACCGCATACCCAGCATGTGTACCAGCGCGCCGTGAAGGCTGGCGCAGGCCATCCGCTGGTCACCAGCGCCTACGCGCTGCTGGGGCTGCTCGGATCCCTGCTGCTGCTGCGCTCGGCGGCCCTTGCGCCGCTGGCGCAGACCGGGGTGGCCCTCGGCTGGTGGGCATTCTCGACCTGCCTGTGGCTGCTGGCCCGCTGGCGGCTCCGTCATTACTGAGGACAACGCTTTCCATGTCATCCCTGCGTAATCGCCTCATCAGCCTTGTCCCGCGCGCGGCCATCATCGGCCACGATCTGTTCATGGTATGGGCGTGCTGGCAGCTGCTGCACGCCGGCCGTTACTCGATACTGCCCAACGCGCCGGCATTGCCACTGTTGAGCCTGGAAACCGCCATCGTGCTGGCCATCCAGGCCCTGGTGTTCTGGCGGGTCGGGCTCTACCGCGGCCTGTGGCGTTTTGCCAGCGTCGCCGACCTCATCAACATCTTCAAGGCCAGCTTCATCGGCATGGTGGCCATCGTGCTGGCGCTGGCCTGGGACCGTTTCAACGGCGTGCCCATGTCGGTGCTGGTCATCTATCCCTTCGCGCTGTCGGCACTGCTGGGCGCGCCGCGCCTGCTTTACCGCGCGTGGAAGGACTACCAGGCCCTGCAGTCTGACTCCACCGCCCGCCGCGTGCTGATCCTCGGCGCAGGGCAGGCCGCTGAAACGTTGATGCGTGACCTGCGCCGCTCCGGTGATTTCGAGCCGGTCGGCCTGCTCGACGATGCGCCGCATCTGCAGGGGGCAAAACTGCAGGGCGTGCCGATCCTGGGCACTCTGGATGACGCGCCGGCGGTGGCGCGCGAGGCCGCGGCCAAACTGATCGTCATCGCCATTCCCTCGCTGGACGCGGTGGGCATGCAGCGCGTGGTGGCGATCTGCGAAAGCACCGGCGTGCCGTTCCGGACCGTGCCCAAGTTGAGCGACATCCTGCAAGGACATTCGCTGCCCGGGCAACTGAAGGAAGTGGCCATCGAGGACCTGCTGGGCCGCAAGCCGATCATGCCGGACTGGAACCTCATCCGGGGCTGGCTGGGAGGGCGGACCGTACTGGTGACCGGGGCCGGCGGCTCGATCGGCTCGGAGCTGTGCCGCCAATGTGCCCGGCATGGGGCAGGGCGCATTGTCCTTCTGGAAATGAGCGAACTGCTGCTGCTGACCATCGAGGCGGAGCTGCAGCGCAGCTTCCCCAACATCGAAGTCGAGGCCGTGCTGGGTGACTGCGGTGATCCGGCGGTCATCCGCCATGCGTTGTCGCTGCACAAGGTTGAAGCGGCCTTCCATGCAGCGGCGTACAAGCAGGTTCCCGTGCTCGAGCGGCAGCTGCGCGAAGCCGTGCGCAACAATATCCTGGCCACGGAAAACGTGGCCCGCGCCTGCGTGGAGGCCAAGGTCGAGCACTTTGTTTTCATCTCCACCGACAAGGCCGTCGATCCGGTCAATTCGCTGGGCGCAAGCAAGCGTTACGCCGAAATGATCTGCCAGAGCCTGGACCAGGCCTCGGGGCATACCCGGTTCGTCACCGTGCGCTTTGGCAATGTGCTGGCCTCGGCTGGCAGCGTCGTGCCGCTGTTCCGCGAGCAGATCCTCAAGGGTGGCCCGGTGACGGTGACCGACCCCGAAGTGACACGCTACTTCATGACCATCCCCGAGGCCTGCCAGCTGATCCTGCAGGCCGCGGCCTCGGCTTCGCACGGGGCGATCTACACGCTGGACATGGGTGAACCGGTGCCGATCCGGGTACTGGCCGAGCAGATGATCCGTCTGGCGGGCAAGCAGCCGTACAAGGACATCGGCATCGTCTACACCGGCCTCCGGCCTGGCGAGAAACTGCACGAAACCCTGTTCTATTCCGACGAAGACTACCGTCCCACCGCCCATCCGAAGGTGCTCGAGGCCGGGGTGCGCACGTTCTCGCGCGAGCTGGTGCTGGATAATGTGGCGAAACTGCGCGAAGCCATCGCCAAGTATGATGTCGACGCCATCAAGGGGATCCTGTTCGCGACGATGCCGGAGTTTTCGCCACTCGAACAGGATCATTACATTCCTTCAGGTAAAGTGCTTCCCTTTCAACCTCGCGAGGCGAACAGATAATCAATGAGCAAGCGAATCCGTAAGGCGGTATTTCCAGTGGCAGGGCTCGGGACGCGCTTTTTGCCGGCAACCAAGACGGTTCCGAAAGAAATGCTGCCGATCATCGATCGTCCGCTCATCCAGTACGCCGTCGATGAAGCCATCGAGGCCGGTTGCGATACCCTGATTTTCATCACCAACCGCTACAAGCACGCGGTCGCTGATTATTTCGACAAGGCCTACGAACTCGAGCAGAAGCTTGAACGCGCCGGCAAGGTCGAGCAGCTGGAAATGATCCGCCACGTGCTGCCCGAGGGCGTGCGTGCGATTTTCGTGACCCAGGCCGAAGCGCTGGGCCTGGGCCATGCGGTGCTGTGCGCCAAGGCCGTGGTCGGCGATGAGCCTTTCGCGGTCATCCTGCCGGACGACCTCATGCACAACCGCGGCGACGGTGCACTGAAGCAGATGGCCGACCTGGCCGAACGCACCGGTGGCAGCGTGATCGCCGTCGAGGACGTGCCGCACGAGAAAACCGCCAGCTACGGCATCGTCGCCACCGAGGCCTTCGATGGCAGCAAGGGACGTATTTCCAAGATCGTGGAAAAGCCCAAGCCGGAAGAGGCACCGAGCAATCTGGCGGTGGTGGGGCGCTATGTGCTCAGCCCGAAGATCTTCGAGCTGCTCGAGGCCACCGGCACCGGTGCTGGTGGTGAAATCCAGTTGACCGACGCGATCGCGGCGCTGCTGCCGCAGGAAACGGTCGATGCCTATCGCTTCGAAGGCACGCGTTTTGACTGCGGCACGCACCTGGGCCTGGTGGAGGCGACAATCCGCTTTGCCCTGGACAGCGAGAAGCTGGCCAAGCCGGCGCGCGAGAAGCTGCAGGCCATGCTGGCCGAGGGCTGAAGCCGGGCGGTCGAGGGTAGGTGACGACCGTGGCTCGTCACGCTGCAGGCTTCGGCCGTTATTGAAGGGCCGGACATGGTCCGGCCCGGCCCCACCAGGAACCCGCCGACCTCATCGAGATCGGCGGGTTTTTCAGTCTTACAGTGATTCGAAGATGCCGGCCGCGCCCATGCCGGTGCCGATGCACATGGTGACCATGCCGTACTTCTGCTGACGACGGCGCAGGCCATGGAGCAGGGTCGCCGTGCGGATGGCGCCGGTGGCACCGAGCGGGTGGCCAAGGGCGATCGCACCACCCAGCGGGTTGACCTTGTCGGGGTCCAGACCGCAATCGCGGATCACCGCCAGCGACTGGGCGGCAAAGGCTTCGTTGAGCTCGATCCAGTCCAGCTGGTCCTGGCTCAGTCCAGCCTGTTTCAGCGCTTTGGGAATGGCTGCGATCGGGCCGATGCCCATCACTTCCGGGCGCACGCCGGCCACCGAGAAGCTGACGAAACGGGCCAGCGGGGTCAGTCCGTAGTCCTTGATCGCCTGTTCCGATGCCAGCAGCACGGCACCGGCACCATCGCTCATCTGCGACGAGTTGCCGGCGGTCACGGTGCCGCCGAACTGTCCGTTGCGGAACACCGGGCGCAGCTTGGCCAGGCCTTCGGCCGACGAATCCGGGCGCGGGCCCTCGTCGGTGTCGGCGATCTTGTTGCGGGTGATGATGCGCTGGCCATCGGCCAGATCCGGCAGGTGCGAGACGATGTCGTACGGACTGATCTCGTCCTTGAAGTCGCCGTTCTGGATCGCGGCCATGGCCTTCCGGTGCGAGGCCAGGGCGAAGGCGTCCTGGTCTTCACGCGAGACCTTCCATTCTTCGGCGACCTTCTCGGCGGTGATGCCCATGCCGTAGGCGATGGCCACGTGGTCGTTGTCGAACACGCTCGGTGCCATCGCGATCTTGTTGCCCATCATCGGCACCATCGACATCGACTCGGTGCCGCCGGCCAGCATCAGGTCGGCCGTGCCGAGGCGGATCGCGTCGGCGGCTTGGGCCACGGCCTGCAGGCCCGAGGAGCAGAAGCGGTTCACGGTCTGCGCGGCAATGGTGTTGGGCAGGCCGGCCAGCAGCACGCCGATGCGTGCCACGTTCATGCCCTGCTCGGCCTCGGGCATCGCGCAGCCGACGATGGCGTCATCGATCCGGTTCACGTCCACGCCCGGGGCCTGGGCGACCACGCTGCGCAGCACGTGCGCCAGCAGGTCATCGGGACGGGTGTTGCGGAACATGCCCTTGGGCGCCTTGCCAACCGGCGTACGGGTGGCGGCGACGATGTAGGCGTCCTGGATTTGCTTGGTCATTGCAGTGATCTCTCGAATGGGTGTTGTAGCGTCGAGCCGTGCTCGACTGCCACGGCAGGGGGTACCGGCCGCAGCCGGCACGCGCCAACAATCAGTTCCGCAAGGGCTTGCCGGTCTTGAGCATGTGCGCGATGCGGGCCTGGGTCTTTTCCTGCTGGGCCAGTTCGACGAAGTGCTTGCGCTCCAGGGTCAACAGCCATTCCTCGTCCACCACGGTGCCTCGGTCAACCTTGCCACCACACAGCACGGTGGCGATGCGTTCGGCGATCTCGTAGTCGTACGGGCTGATGAAGCGGCCTTCCAGCATGTTGACCAGCATCATCTTGAA
>DALZLW010000161.1:0-8835 GCA_032007425.1 Stenotrophomonas sp. | reverse complement strand
CTGCACCCACGCGCGCAGCACCCGTGCCTGGCGCGCCGTGGCGACCTGGGCCAGCAGCTCCACCGACAGCACCCGCGGTGCAGGCTGCAGGTGGGCCAGCAGCTCAGCGTCTTCTTCGTCCAGCAGGTCACGCAGTTGTCCACACAATGTGGCACTGGTCGCCAGCGCTGCGCCCGCATGGGGCCAGCGCTGGCGCAGCAGGGGCAGTACCTGCAGGCGCAGGAAGTTGCGATCGGCGTCGTCCTCGGCGTTGCTGGGGTCTTCGATCCAGTCCAGCCCGTGCGCCAGGGCATAGGCCTGCAGGGCGCTGCGCGGCACGTCCAGCAGGGGCCGCCACAGCGCATGCCCCTGAAGCTGGCTGTGCACCGCCATGCCGGCCAGGCCATCCACCCCCGATCCGCGCAGGGCGCGCAGCAGCAGTGTCTCGGCCTGGTCGTCCTGGTGCTGGGCCAGTGCCAACACCTCGCCGGGGCGCAGTTCGGTGGCGAACGCCGTGCGCCGTGCCTGGCGCGCGGCCCCTTCCAGGCCCAGTCCGGCGCCGGTGTCCACGCGGACGCGGTGCACCGCCAGCGCGACGTCCAGGGCCGCGCACTGCTGCTGGCAATGGGCGACCCAGTCCTCTGCGGCGGCCTGCAGCCCGTGGTGCACATGCACGGCGCGCAGTGGCTGGCCCGCGGCCTGTGCGCTGCGCCACAGCCAGTGCAGCAGCACAGTCGAATCGAGGCCGCCGCTGTAGCCGACCAGCAGCGGTGCTTCAACCGGGGCGAGGGCAGGAAAGACGGACACGGCCACCTGGGACAGAAACGGAAACGTCGGCCAGTATGGCCGCCGTCCGCTCAGGCTCCAACAGGCGCGCCGGTAAACGGCGCGCCACGCATCGCGTGCTTCAGTGCGTTGCAGGCTTGCTGGCGTCACGCTCGAACTGCTTGCCCTGCGGCAGCTCCACCGGCACGCCGGCGGCATCGCAAGTACCGGCCTGGCACAGGCGCTGGCGCAGCGCCGGCGTGGCCTGCACGATCATGTGATAGATCGAGTTCTGTTCCAGCGTGCCGCGGATCGCCTGGCTGCCCGGACCACGGGCCCAGATGCCCACGTCTTCGCCGCCGTGCGATTCGCTCTTGGACGGCACCAGTGCTTCCTGCATGTAATCGGGATGCTCGGTGTCGTGATCGGCGAGGTCGGGGCGACCGCTGGCCGCTTCGAAGCTGCTGGGGTTGTGCGGGTAGCGCTTGCTGCCAGCCGGCTGCTGGTTGCTGGCGCCGGTGTAACCGGGGCCGTTGGCGTAGGTCAGCGTGGTGTAGGGCTGGCCCAGGCCGTCGCGGGCCAGGTCCAGCTTGCCGGCGCCGTCTTCGCCGCCCTTGTCCTTGACCTTGCCCAGGATGGGGTTGCCGCGGGCGGGGTAGCCAACGAAGTTCAGCGTGTGCGAATGGTCAGCGGTGACGATGATCAGGGTGTCATCGGCTGAAGTCATTTCCGCGGCGGTGCGCACTGCATCGGACAGTGCCACGGTGTCGGTCAGCGCACGATAGGCGTTGCCGCTGTGGTTGGCGTGGTCGATGCGCGCACCTTCCACCATCAGCACATAGCCCTGCGACTGCTTGGACAGGTTGTTGATCGCCGCCCGGGTAAGCTCGGCCAGGCTGGGTTCACCGGCCACATCCTTGCTGCGCTCGTACTCGTACTGCATGTGGTCGGGCTCGAACAGGCCCAGCAGCTGCGGTGCGTCGGCCGCGGCGGCCAGCTGGGCGGCATTCCACACATAGGCGCCCTGCGGATGGGCCCGCTGCCATTCCTGCACCAGGTTGCGCCCGTCCAGGCGCTGGCCGACCTTGTCGTCATATTCCGGGTCGCGCTCTTCCACCGTCGTGAACTCACCACGGCCACCGCCCAGCACCACCTGCGGGCCGCGCCCATAACGTGCGGTGGACAGCAATTGCTGGGCGATGTCCTTGCAACCGGCGGCCTTGGCTTCTTCGGTCAGGTCGGTATCGTTTTCCCAATTGCGTTCCGGCGAATGCGCATAAGTGGCCGCCGGAGTGGCATGGGTCAGGCGGGCGGTGGACACGATGCCCGTGCCCAAGCCGGCGCTGTCGGCCAGCTGCAGCCAGGTCAGCAGGCCCTTGTCGAGGCTGTCGGCGCAGTCGCTGCGGGTGCCGGCGCTCACGCCGATCGCACCCATGTGGGTCTTCACCCCGGTAGTGATGGCGGTCATGGTGCCGGCCGAGTCCGGGGTCTGCGAATCGGTGTTGTAGGTCTTGCTGAACGCGGTGGCCGGGAAGCGTTCCCACGACAACAGGTTCTCTTCACCCGAGCCGCCCTTGCGCTGGCCTTCATAGATGCGCGCGGCGGCCACGGTGGTCAGGCTCATGCCATCGCCAAGGAACAGGATGACGTTCTTGGCTTTGCCGTTCATGGCGCCTCGTGCTGCGGCCTGGGCGGCGCCGTTGCGGTACCACCACTGCGGGGTCTCACCTTCCGGATGGGCCACGGTGGGCACCGTCACCTGCGCGGCAGCAGGGGCGGAAGCACTGGGGCTGCTGGCACAGGCCCCCAGCAGCAGGGTGGCGGCGCAGGCGGCGGCAAGGGTGATGGGGCGGCTCATGCAGCAGGCATCTCACGAAACATAACGGGGCGTTCATTATGCCCAACCCGGCAAGGCACGCCGATGACACACAGATTTGTCCCTTACATGGTCGTGCAGGGGCTCGCCATGGGCTAAGGTGCGAGCATTCTCAAATTCCCCCTTGGATCCTCCATGAAGCTGGTGTCTGCCTGGCTGCGCATCCCGTTCTGGCAACGCGTGGTTGCAGGTTTCGTTCTCGGCGCGCTGGCCGGCTGGGTGATGGGCCCGGCGGCCGAAACCTGGTTCGGCCCGCTGGGCGACCTGTACGTCACCCTGATCAAGATGATCGCCGTGCCGCTGGTGTTCTTCGCGGTGATCAATGCGATTTCCTCGCTGCATGGGCAGAAGTCGGTCGCCGCGCTCAGTGGCCGCACCTTCCTGTGGTTTGTCATCACCGCCGCGCTGGCGGTGGGCGTGGGCCTGCTGGTCGGTACGGTGCTGCAGCCGGGCAGTGGCAACCTCAACCTGAGCATGGCCAACAACTACGTCCCGCGCGAAGTGCCCAGCGTGGTGCAGGTGCTGCTGGATGTGGTGCCGTCCAACGTGGTGTTTGCGCTGTCCGGCATCGGCACGCGGGTCAATGCCGCCGGTGAAACCGTGCTGGCGGCCGGCCGTGGCTCGATCCTGCCGGTGATCTTCTTCGCCGGGCTGGTCGGCTTTGCCATCGTCAAGCTGGGCGAAAAGGTGACCGAGGCGCGCAAGCTGGTCGGGCAGATGAGCGAGATCATGATCCAGGTGACCCGCTTCGTGCTGGAAGTCACCCCGATCGGGACCTTCGGCCTGATCGCCGGCCTGGTCGGCAGCTATGGTTTCGAGAAGCTGTTGCCGCTGGGCAACTTCGTGCTGGCGCTGTACATCGCCTGCGCCCTGCACATCGTGGTGGTGTACGGCGCATTGCTGCTGTCCCATGGCCTGAACCCGCTGAAGTTCTTCCGTGGTGCCGCGCCGGGCATGCAGGTCGCCTTCGTCAGCTCGTCCAGCTTCGCGGCGATGCCGGTGGCGCTGCGTTCGATCACCCACAACCTGGGGGTCAACAAGGATTACGGCGCATTCGCCGTGCCGCTGGGCGCCAGCATCAAGATGGACGGCTGCGGGGCGATCTATCCGGCGCTGTGCGCGGTGTTCATTTCCCAGTACAGCGGCGTGCCGATGTCGCCGGAGCAGTATGTCGTGGTGCTGATCGCCTCGGTGCTGGGCAGCTTCGGCACCGCCGGCGTGCCGGGTACGGCGGTGATCATGGCCACGGTGGTGCTCAGCGCGGCCAACCTGCCGTTGGAAACCATCGGCTACCTGTATGCGATCGACCGCATCCTGGACATGATGCGGACGATGACCAACGTAACGGGCCAGATGCTGGTGCCGGTGCTGGTGGCCAAGGAAACCGGGCTGCTGGACCAGCAGGTCTACGATGCGGCCTCGAGCAACGTGGGCATCGATGATGCCGAGCCGCCAACCCCCGCGCGCTGAGTGCGCTGCGGGGAACCGTCGTTCCGACGGTGTAACGGGGCGCCACCTGTAGCGTAACGCCGCTGTTACACCCGCCTGGGGCTGCGCAGCCCTTGTCCAGCAAGGGCATGTGATCCGGCGCCGGCACCGGGTGTAACCCGGCGGTGACAAACGGCAGGGAAGGCCTCCACGCAGCCCCCTTGCTGCACAAGCGATTCGATGTTGGCACGGTCCGTGCGATCTCCCCTGCACACGCATCGGGAGGATGGCATGGACAGCGTTGGCTGGATCACCCGTTTCACCCTGGCCGGCACGGTCCTGCTGTTGCCGGGCCTTGCCGATGCGTCCGGCGCCCGTCAGGGTGTCACGGCCCGCCCGGGCGAGGTTGTCCTGCTGCGTGATGTGCCGGTACGCCCGGCATATCGGCCTGCACCGGCGGGGCAGGCGCTGATCGCCGATCCCTCGCCACGCCGC
Source organism: Stenotrophomonas sp. (assembly GCA_032007425.1). Classification (GTDB taxonomy): domain Bacteria; phylum Pseudomonadota; class Gammaproteobacteria; order Xanthomonadales; family Xanthomonadaceae; genus Stenotrophomonas. The sequence continues at coordinate 4,292 of DALZLW010000161.1, read as the reverse complement.
GAAGTGTCGGCGGCGCTGGGCACCCCGATCGGCGGCATGGATGAGCTCGGTGATGATGACTTCGCCGGTCTGGGCGCAACGCCGCCCCGGGCTCATGCGGCTGCCGGCACAACCACGGTCGAACGGGTCACCCAGACGGCCCTGGGCGGCGCCGTGGGTCGGCTGGGCAACCCCGACGGGGTGTTGGGCGGCAATCAGCTCGGTGCGGCGGTCAGTGGCCCGCTGGGCGCCGTTGGCAACGCCACCAGCGGCATCGGCGCCAGTGTGCGCGGTGCGCTGGCGCAGTTTCCGCTGGGCCGTCCAGCAGGTGGCCCATGAACGCGTCTACCCTGCGCTGGCTGCTGCTGCTGACAGTGGCCCCCGCGCTCGCCCGCGCCGATGGCTACAGCGGCATGCTCGATTACCTGGACCAGACCCGGCTTGAAGGCCGTGCACTGTCCGGTGCGAGCGGCGCCATCGCCATCAACCAGGCCGCCGGCGATTTCAACCAGCAGGCCAATCTGCGCAGCCTTGCACGCGGCCAACGGGCCGTGGTTCAGGTACAGGGCGGCCAGCAGCTGAGCCGCACGTATGTAGAGGCGGGGCCGCTTCAGGCCCGCGCCAGCATCGAGGGACAGGCGCTGGGCGGTGCCAATGGCATCGCCAGCATCAACCAGGCCAGTGGCCATGCCAACACGTCGATGAACGTGGTGGGCATCGCACTGGCCCAACGGGGCATAAGCGAGTCCGACGATGCGGCTTTGGCCGCCGCGAGCGTGACCGCGTTGGCAGGGGGGCAGGGGAGCGCCGGCGACGGCGTGGCCGCAGGTACTCGGCAGGTCGGCGTTTCCGCGTCGGCGCTGCAAGGGTTCAACGGTGTCCTGCAACTCAATCAGATCGCGGGGATCGGCAATGACACGGCCAACACACTTTGCATGGCCGTGAAGGGATCGCCGTGAGCACCACCCACGCACCACCACCTGATGAGAGAGAGGGCACCATGAAAACGACCATCAAGCAGACGCTGCTCGCCGTGGCCATCGCCAGCGTCTCCACTGCTGCCGCGGCCAATGGCTGGGACAACCAGAACCGCAGCGCCAACATCAACCATGACCACAGCGTGGTTGAAAGCCGGACCCACAACGACACCGACAACGACACGGTGAACGATACCCGCAACGTGGTGCGCACCAATACCACCAGCAACAGCACCGCCAACGTGCGCTACAACAGCACGACCAGCAACAGCAGCACCAACAGCGCCAGCAATACCAGCGTCAACGAGAACGTGCAGAAGCACAGCAACATCCAGGCCGACGAACGCCAGGAAAGGAACAACCACGGCGTGGCCGTGAATCTGGAAAAGGACCTGCGTCTGTCGTCGGACATCCACTTCTCTGGTGATCCGACCATTACCGGTGCGATCGACCTTGATTCTGCGGCGATCGCGATCATCGACAACCGCCAGTCCATCAGTGGCAACCATGGCAGTAATTCCCTGCTGGCCAACAGTGCCGGCATCAGTGATGACGTCGCTGCCGACGCCTCGGGCAACCTGGGCTCCAACGTCGCTGCCGGTGACAACAACGCCCAGGACAATGCCGCGTCGCTGTCGGCGGCCGATGCGTCCTTCAGCTTCGGGATGGCCGACGCCGAGGTGTTCGTCAACCAGGCCGTGGGTGGCAACCAGACGATGAACAGCGGCGTGACCAACGCTGCCGGGCTCGGTGGCAACGCCTTCAGCGGTGCTTCCGGCAACATCGGGGTCAACGTGGCTTCCGGCAACAACAACGCGCAGAAGAACGCGCTGGCCGCATCGGTGGCCACCAGTGCGATGGCGCAGTCCAGCATCAGCTCCAATCAGATGTCCAGCGGCAATGTGGTGTCCAATGCCGGCTACATGCAGGCCATGTCCGATACCACCGAAGTGACGCTGCGCGGTCGCGTGGCGGGTGGCACCTTGGCGATCGGCGCCGGCAGCTATCAGGGCCGTGGCAACGCCTACCAGCAGGACAATTACTACCTCGATACCTGGAACGGTGGTCTGCCGCATCCCGGTGGCAACAGCACCGGCCACATCGACATGGATGACTCGATCCAGAACGCTACGGACAATCCGTACCGCGAAGGCGTGGGTGGTATCGCCTTCGATACCGATGAAAGCGGCACCAGCCAGTTCGTCGAACTGGGCGTGGCCGATCTGTATGCCAGCCTCAGCGGCACCGTGCGCAGCACGCGCTGGGTGGCGGTCAATGCTACCAACACGGCGGCGCTGTCGGGCAGTGCGTTCGCCAATGCGTCGGGCAACATCGGCGTGAACGTGGCCTCGGGCACCGGCAACCTGCAGGCCAACAGCCTGGCACTGGCAGTGGCCCAGCCTTCCACCGGCGGCGGTACCCCGGGCGGCGGCGAGTAAGGGCCAGGCCTGGCCGGTTCCGCGGCCAGTCTGCGTTGAGAGCAACAAACCCGATCATCCGCCACTGATCGGGCGTTCCGGAAGCCCCTGTCCCGCCTCCCCCCTGGGGCAGGGGCTTCCACCTGCGCCGGTCCATCGAGGGTCACTGTGATGCGCATGTGCCTGCTGCCGCTGCTGGTTGGGCTGGGTCTGCCGCAGCCGTTGGCAGCCGAGGCCGGTGACGTGGTGTTCAGCGGTGTCCTGCCCAACGGCGCGCTGCTGCAACGGCAGGTGGAAAGCATGCAGGAGCGGCGCTATCGCCATCTGGTGCGGCAGCACACCGACTACAGCTGCGGTGCTGCGGCCTTGGCCACGCTGTTGCGCCATGCCTACCACCTGGACGCGGACGAGGCCACGGTGATCGAGGGAATGATGGGGGTCGCCGATCCTGCGTTGGTGCGCGAACGCGGCTTTTCGCTGCTGGACATCAAGCGCTACGTCGAGTCGCTGGGCCTGCGTGGTCGTGGCTACCGCGTCGACGAAGCCCGCCTGCGCAGCCTGCGCGTGCCCGGGCTGGTGTTGATGGATGTGCGCGGCTTCCGCCATTTCGTGGTGCTCAAGCAGGTACAGGGCGACCGCGTTGAGCTGGGCGATCCCATCCTGGGCAACCGCAACATCGCACTGCAGGAGTTCCTGCAGGCCTGGCCATCGCGCGCGGTCTTCGTGGTGATCGGCAGTGACTTCGATCGCAACACAGTGCTGCTGCAACCCAGTGAGCAGCCCAGCGCGCGCGCGCTGTATGCCCGGCAGGGCGCGATCACCGACGCCGAGCTGGTCGATTTTGGTTTCACCCATGCAGACCTGTTCTGAAGGAGCGTGCCGTGTCCAGATCATTTTTCAGTGCCGTGCTGGCGTTGGTGACTGCCGCCGCCGGCCATGTCGCCCCGGTGGCCGCAGCCCCGGGCCGGGGCCTGGCCGAGATCCCCGATGCCGAGCTGAACCTGATGCGCGGCCGCTATACGGTGGCGGGCGACAACGTCGCCTGGTTCGGGGTCAGCATGGTGTCGATCTGGCGCGCCCCCAACGGCAGCGTTCTGGAAGGCGCGCTGACCGTCGGCATGGACCTGCGCCGCGGCCTGCGGCCCGTGATCAGTTTCGTTCCCAGCGTCCGGGTCACCGCGGCCGATGCCGCGTTGCCTACCGGCGCGGCTGGCAGCGTCGTTAGTTCCGGGTTGGCCAACGTGACCGGCCTGGTGCAGAGCGTGCAGTTGGCCGGCGACCACAACCAGGCGCGCAACCGCACCACGCTGCTCGTGCGCGATGGCGCGGTGGATGCGGCTCCTGTCGGCTCGCCGGCAGGCGTGTCGGCCATCGACGGCGCCACACAGGCCAGCACCAACGTCGATCGCCATCAGGTCGGGCTGCTGCTGCAGATCGACGGTGTCGGCCAGGTCCAGCAGTGGGTCCGTAGTGGCAGTGTCGGTCAGGTGATTGCCTTGGCCGGCTCTGGCCACCAGGTCGACAACCCCCTGCAGATTGAACTGGTCCGGCAAGGCCTGGCCAGCAACATTCCTCTCGGGCAGAGCGTCGCACAGGCGATCGTACTGGGTCGGGGGATCGGCGCCGGCCCGTAAGGTGCCGGTGGTGGGGGTAGCTCGAACAGGACGCATCCATGTCTACGCATCTCCGCAGCACATCGCTGGCGCTGGCGGCGCTGGCACTGATCCACGGCCCTGCGGTGCAGGCCGCTGGTGAACCACCGGCGGCTGACATCGAGGCGCTGGCCCAGCAACTGGAAACGTTGAAAGCCAACTATGCACAGGAAGTCCGCCGCCTGCGCGAACTCGACATGCAGGTGCAGGCCATGCAGGCCCGCCTGGCCGGTCGAGCCGGGGCGGCGGTCGACCCCGCCGCAGCG
>DALZLW010000160.1:0-8911 GCA_032007425.1 Stenotrophomonas sp. | reverse complement strand
TTCGTGCTGCACAACAGCCTGTTCCTGATCGCCCACTTCCACAACGTCATCATCGGCGGCGTGGTGTTCGGCATGTTCGCCGGCATCACCTACTGGTGGCCCAAGATGTTCGGCTTCCGCCTCAACGAGTTCTGGGGCAAGTGCGCGTTCTGGTGCTGGTTCATCGGCTTCTACGTGACCTTCATGCCGATGTACGTGCTGGGCTTCATGGGCATGACCCGTCGCCTGCAGCACACCGTGAACCCGGCCTACGAGCCGCTGCTGCTGATCGCCGCAGGCGGTGCCTTCATCGTCGGCGCCGGCATCCTGTGCCAGGTCATCCAGATCGTGGTCTCCATCCGCGACCGCAAGAAGACCGCCGACCTCACCGGCGATCCGTGGGATGCCCGTACGCTGGAGTGGGAAACCTCGTCGCCGCCGTCCTTCTATAACTTCGGCACGCTGCCGGAAGTCACCGAACTGGACGATTTCTGGGAGCGCAAGCAGCGCGGTGAAGCCTGGCCCAAGCCGGCCAAGTACAGCGACATCCACATGCCGCGCAACACCGGCACGGGCGTGGTGATCGGTGCCTTCAGCCTGGTGTTCGGCTTTGCGATGATCTGGCACATCTGGTGGCTGGCCATCGTCGGCTTCGTCGGCATGATCGCCACGTTCATCTACCGCACCTTCGACAACGACGTGGACTACTGGGTCCCGGCTGCCGAGGTGGAACGCATCGAGAACGAACACCGCAAGCACCTGGAAGCCCAGGGCCTGGTGAAGTCGGAGCTGAAGGCATGAGCACCAATACCTCGACCCTGAACCATGGGCACGCCGCGCAAGCGGCGGCCCATGGCCATGACGACCACGAGCACCACGACACCGGCGGCAACACCGTCTTCGGTTTCTGGGTGTACCTGATGAGTGACTGCCTCATCTTCGCCTCGCTGTTTGCCACGTACGTGGTGCTGGTGGGCGGCAATGACGGCGGCCCGACCCCGAAGGACCTGTTCGACCTGTCCTTCGTGGCTTGGGAAACCGCGCTGCTGTTGACCTCTTCGCTGACCTTCGGGCTCGGCATGATCGCCATGCACCGCAAGCAGATCGGCCAGATGTACCTGTGGCTGGCCATCACCTGGCTGCTGGGCTTCGGCTTCATGTGCATGGAAGTGTGGGAGTTCAACCACCTGATCCATCAGGGTTACGGTCCGGACCGCAGTGCCTTCCTGTCGGCGTTCTTCGCCCTGGTCGGCACCCACGGCCTGCACGTGACGGCTGGCCTGCTGTGGCTGGCGGTGATGTTCGTGCAGATCAAGCGCAACGGCCTGACGCCCGCAACCAAGACCCGCATGGCCTGCCTGAGCCTGTTCTGGCACTTCCTGGATCTGATCTGGATCGGCGTGTTCTCGGTCATCTACCTCAACGGAGCGCTGTAATGGCACATGACAACCACGCACACGACCACGGCCACGGTGCCGGTGGTGAAAGCCACGGCAGCGTGAAGTCGTACCTGATCGGCTTCGTGCTGGCGGTGATCCTGACCGTCATCCCGTTCTGGGCGGTGATGGCGGGCGATCTCTCCCGCGGTGTCACTGGTGTGATCATCGCGGTCACCGCGGTGCTGCAGATGCTGGTGCACCTGGTGTTCTTCCTGCACCTGGACCGTTCTTCGGAAAGCCGCTGGAACGTCACCGCTGCGGCCTTCACCGTGCTGGTGATCGGCATCATCGTGGCCGGCACCCTGTGGGTGATGCACAACATGAACGTGCACATGATGCACTGACGTCGTTTCCACGACGTGCGGTACGACAACGCCGGGCACTGCCCGGCGTTGTTGTATCTGGCGGTAGCGCAAGCCGGCGGCGGCCGTAAGCGGAGGTGGCACGGCACGCGCCGTATCGGCCGGGCATGGGCTGGCATCAGTAACCGCGCGGCTGGAACCCTGGGGTAGCCGGCGTCAAGCGCGGCGAGCGCACGGTGCAAGGCGCGCCGCATCGGCCTGGCGTGGCCCGGCGCCGCCAGCTCGGTTCAGCCGACTTTCTGCAGGAACTCCGTGGGGGACATCGGCTTGCCCAGGTGATAGCCCTGCAGTTGGTCACAGCCCAGATCGCTGAGGTAGTTCTGCTGCCCGGCCGTTTCCACCCCTTCGGCGACCACCTGCAACTGCAGCGAGCGCCCCAGGGCCACGATGGAGGACACGATCGCTGCATCTTCGGCGTTCTGTTCCAGCTCGCGCACGAAGGCGCGGTCGATCTTCAGCTCCGTGGCAGGCATGCGCTTGAGATAGAGCAGGCTGGAATAGCCGGTGCCGAAGTCATCGATGGCGATCCTCACTCCCAGCGCGGTCAGCGCATTGAGGATCTGCAGGCTGGCTTCCACGTTCTTCATCGCGGTGGTTTCGGTGACCTCCAACGTCAACCGGCTCGGTTCGATACCGTGCTGCTGCAGCACCGTTTTCACCGTGTCCACCAGACCGGGAGCGGCGAACTGCAGCGGTGACAGGTTCACCGCCATGCTCCATTCCGGGTGGCCGGCATCGTGCCAGATCCGCAGCTGGGCACAGGCCCGGTCCAGCACCCAGTCGCCGATCGGCAGGATCAGCCCGCTGCGTTCGGCGATCGGGATGAAGATGTCCGGGCCCAGCAGCCCCAGTTCGGGGTGCTGCCAGCGCAGCAGCGCCTCAGCGCCGACCGCCGGCGTGCCCGCGGAGGCGAATTTGGGCTGGTAATGCAGCAGCAGTTCGTCGCGTGAAACGGCCTTGCGCAGGTCCTGGAGCAGCCGCAACTGGCGGTTGGCGCTGACCTGCATCGACGGGGTAAAGAACGTATAGCCATTCCGACCCGATTGCTTGGTGTGGTACATCGCCGCATCGGCATGGGCCATCAGGTCGCGCTCGCCGGTGGCATCGTCCGGGTAGAGCGCAATGCCCAGGCTGGCACTGACCTGCAGTTCGGCCGCATCGATCACGAAGGGCTCGGCCACGGCGGCAATGATCCGTTCGGCGACCACCACGGCATCATCGGGCTCGTCGATTGCCAGCACGATCACGAACTCGTCGCCGCCCAGCCGTGCAAGGGTGTCCTGCGGGCGCAGCAGGGCGGTCACGCGCTGGCTCATCTGCACCAGCAGGCGGTCACCGAGTTGGTGGCCGTAGGCATCATTGACCGTCTTGAAGCCGTCCAGGTCGCAGAACATCACCGCCACCGAGTGGTTGCGGCGGCGCGCTTTCTCGATCGCCTGCTCGATGCGGTCCTGCAGCAGCATGCGGTTGGGCAACTGGGTCAATGGATCGTGCAGGGCAGCCTGCATCAGGCGGTCATTGGCATGCTTGAGCGAGTCAGCCAGCAGGCCCGTGCGCTCCTGCATCTGGCGGTCGAACAGCGAGGCCACCAGGGCGATGCCGATCGTGCCCAGCGTGGTGACGATCACCAGGATGGCCAGCCAGCGGCTGTCGATGCCGCCACCGATCACCGCGCCACAGATGCTGCCCTCGGGGAAGCGCGCCGCAGCCATGCCGGTGTAATGCATGCCGACGATGGCGATGCCCATCACCACCGAAGCCAGGCCACGCAGGCGCAGTACGTTGCGCTGCTGGCTGCGCAGCTTGAACGCGATCCACAACGCCGCACCGGCCGCGCCGACGGCGATGGCAATGGAGGCCAGCAGCCAGCCCATGTGGTAATCAATCCCCGGCTGCATGCGCATCGCGGCCATGCCCAGGTAATGCATGGTGGCGATGCCCAGGCCCATCAGCACGGCACCGGCAGCAAGCCGCAGCGGCGGCAACTGCGGGCGTGACACCAGCCACAGGGCATAGGCCGAAGCGCCTATCGACACCACCAGCGAATACAGGGTCAGTGCCAGGTCGTAGCCGATCGGGATGGGCAGGTTGAAGGCCAGCATGCCGATGAAGTGCATCGACCAGATGCCCAGGCCCATCGCCGCGGCGCCACCGGCCAGCCACCAGCGCGCCACGCGCCGTTCCGCAGTAGCAAGGCGACCGGCCATGTCCAGCGCTGTGTAGGACGCCAGGATGGCGACCAGCAGCGAGAACAGGACGAGGCTCTGGCTGTAGCTGCCAGTCATGGGGAGATCCTTCAAAGGTGGGGGGTGGTACGAAGCCGCCTATCGTATCGGCTTTGTCGGCACTTGATTGAGTGCGCCGACGGGCGGCGACGGGGCTTGTCTCAGCAGCTGCGACGGCGCTCGGCTATGCTGCCCGGCCACCCCCAGCAGGAAAGCTTCCATGGCCAAGGCCCAGCGTGCGTATGTCTGCAGCGAATGCGGCGCCGAGTACAGCAAATGGCAGGGCCAATGCACGGAGTGCGGGGTCTGGAATGTGCTCAGCGAAGTCATCCTGGAAAGCCCGGCGACCGGCAAGGCATCGGCGGCGGTGTCGCGGCGCGACGGCTGGGCAGGCAAGGTCGATCCGCCGAAGATCACCGCGCTCAAGGATGTGCAGCACACCGAGCACCAGCGTGTGAGCACTGGCATCGGCGAGTTCGACCGGGTGCTGGGGGGCGGGCTGGTCGAGGGCGCCGTGGTGCTGGTCGGTGGCGACCCGGGCATCGGCAAGTCCACGCTGTTGTTGCAGGCGGTCGCCACCATGGCTGCGGCGCTGCCGGTGCTGTATGTCACCGGCGAAGAATCCCTGGCCCAGGTCGCCGGCCGCGCGCGGCGCCTGGAACTGCCGCTGGAAGGGATCAACGCGCTGTCAGAGACAGGCGTGGAGTCGATCCTGCGGCACGCGGTATCGGCCAAGCCGCGGGTGATCGTCGCCGACTCGATCCAGACGCTGTGGACCGAATCGCTGACCGCCGCACCGGGGTCGGTCAGCCAGGTACGCGAGAGCGCGGCGCGGCTGGTGCGTTTCGCCAAGGAAACCGGCACGGCCGTGTTCCTGGTCGGCCATGTAACCAAGGAAGGTGGCATCGCCGGTCCTCGGGTACTGGAGCACATGGTGGACGCGGTGTTGTATTTCGAAGGCGAGAGCGGCAGTCGTTTCCGCCTGTTGCGGGCGTTCAAGAACCGCTTTGGCGCGGTCAACGAACTGGGTGTTTTCGCGATGGGCGACAAAGGCCTGAAGGAAGTGTCCAATCCTTCGGCGATCTTCCTGTCCGGTGGCAGCACCCGCCAGCCTGGCAGCTGCGTCATGGTGACCCGCGAAGGCACCCGGCCGCTGCTGGTGGAAGTGCAGGCGCTGGTGGATGCATCGCCATTGGCCAACCCGCGCCGTGTCGCGGTGGGGTTGGAGCAGAACCGGCTGGCGATGCTGCTGGCGGTGCTGCATCGGCATGGTGGGGTCCTGGTGGGCGATCAGGACGTGTTCGTCAATGTCGTCGGTGGCATCCGCGTGCAGGAGACCGCGGCCGACCTGCCGGTGTTGCTGGCGGTGCTGTCGTCCTTGCAGGATCGGCCTTTGGCGGAAAAAACCATCGCCTTTGGCGAGGTCGGCCTGTCGGGCGAGATCCGGCCGGTGCCCAATGGTGAAGATCGCCTGCGCGAGGCGGCAACCCATGGGTTCAAGCGCGCGATCGTGCCCAAGGCCAACGCGCCCAAGGGCGGCACGGTGAAGGGCATGGAAGTGATCGCGGTGGAGCGGTTGACCGAGGCACTGGAAGCCGCCGCGCAGTAAGCTGCCGCCACGGCGTTACCGTTCCCGTACTGCAATCTGCCTGGTACGCGCGTGCACTTTCTGGTGGACAACCCCTTGTTGATCAAGGGCGCGCGCCAACGGCGTGGGGACAAGGTGGAATGCGTGGTCGGATGACCCGCTGCGTCAGCGGGTCGTATGCCCGAACACCAGTTCGATCACGAACTGGCTGCCGAAGAAGGCCAGCAGCAGCAGGACCATCGCCGTCAGGGTCCAGTGCACGGCCTTGCGGCCGCGCCAGCCGTAGCGGCGGCGGCCGATCAGCAGCACCCCGAACACCAGCCAGGACAGCACGCTCAGCACGGTCTTGTGCACCAGTTTCTGCGCCAGCAGGTCATCGACGAACAGCACGCCGGTGACCAGGGTCAGGGTGAGCAGGGCAAAACCCACGGTGATCACCCGGAACAGCAACGACTCCAGGTCGGTCAACGGCGGCAGTGCGCGCAGCCAGGGCCCAAAGCGGCGCCGACGCAACGCACGTTCCTGGACCCAGAGCATGATCGCCAGCAGCGCAGCGATGCTCAGCGTGGCATAGGCCAGCAGGGCCAGCCAGGCGTGGCTGGCCAGACGCCAGCCCAGCAATTTGCTCGGCTCGTGGCCATAGCCGTGGTAGGCCGCCAGCAGTACCGCTGCCAGCGGGAACACCACCACGCCCAGCGCCGCCATGCGCCCGCGTGCACCCACCAGCGTGGTCAGTCCGGCCATGCCCAGGCCGACCAGGGACAGGGCGGCGAAGAAGTGCATGTCCGGTCCGCCGCTGGTGCGCAGCGCCACTTCCACGTGGTAGCCGGCATGCAGGGCGATGCCGGGCAGGGCGGCCCACAGCCACGCGCCGCCACGGGCGGCGGGGTTTTGCCCGACCTGGCGGACCAGCAGCCCGCTGGCGCTCAAGTAGAACAGGGCGGCGATGAGAACGATTGTCATCGTTGCAGTTTCTCACAGCGCGCCGGGGCTGGCGACGGCCATGGCGTCGCAGCGCGGTCGCCGGGCGCTAGCCGCTATACTGTATGTCTCTACGTCCTTCGCTCCAGACAGGTTGCACCGCATGTTCGAGTCACTGACCCAGCGCCTTTCCGGCACCATCGAGCGCCTGCGTGGCCGCGGCCGCCTGACCGAGGAAAACATCCGCGAGGCCACCCGCGAAGTGCGCATCGCCCTGTTGGAGGCCGATGTCGCACTGCCGGTGGTGCAGGCCTTGATCGAGCGCATCAAGGTGCGCGCCGTTGGCCAGGAAGTGCTCAAGTCGCTTACCCCGGGCCAGGCCCTGATCAAGGTGGTACGCGACGAGCTGACCACGGTGATGGGCAGCCAGGCTACCGAGTTGAACCTCAATGTGCCGGCGCCGGCGATCATCCTGATGGCTGGCCTGCAGGGTGCGGGCAAGACCACCACGGTCGGCAAGCTGGCCAAGCACCTGAAGGAAAAGCGCAAGAAGAAGGTGATGGTGGTGTCGGCCGACGTGTACCGTCCGGCAGCGATCGAACAGCTCAAGACCCTGGCCGATCAGGTCGGCGTGCTGTTCTTCCCGTCCAGCGCCGACCAGAAGCCGGAAGCCATCGTCCGCGCCGCCATCGATGATGCCCGCAAGTCCTTCGTGGACGTGCTGCTGGTCGATACCGCCGGCCGCCTGGCCATCGATGAAGCGATGATGGCCGAGATCAAGGCCCTGCACGCGGCGGTCAATCCGGCTGAAACCCTGTTCGTGGTCGATGCCATGACCGGCCAGGACGCGGCCAACACGGCCAAGGCCTTCGGCGATGCGTTGCCTCTGACCGGCGTGGTGCTGACCAAGACCGACGGTGACGCCCGTGGCGGTGCCGCGCTGAGCGTGCGCTACATCACCGGCAAGCCGATCAAGTTCGTCGGTGTCAGTGAAAAGCCGGAAGGCCTGGATGTCTTCCACCCCGACCGCATCGCCAGCCGCATCCTCGACATGGGCGACGTGTTGTCGCTGGTGGAGCAGGTCGAGCAGCAGGTCGACAAGGACAAGGCGCAGAAGCTGGCCGAGAAGGTCGCCAAGGGCAAGAAGTTCGATCTGAACGACATGCGCGACCAACTTGAGCAGATGCAGAACATGGGTGGCATCGGCGGCCTGATGGACAAGCTGCCGGGCCTGGGGCAGATCCCCGAGCACCTCAAGCAGCAGGTCAGCCAGGGCAAGGAAGTGCCGCGCATGATCGCCATCATCAACTCGATGACCAAGAAAGAGCGTCGCCACCCGAACCTGCTCAACGGCTCGCGTCGTGCGCGTATCGCCAAGGGCTCGGGCGTGACCCCGGCTGACGTGAACAAGCTGATGAAGCAGTTCATGCAGATGGAAAAGATGATGGGCAAGATGGCCGGCGGCGGCATGAAGGGCATGATGCGCAGCATGAAAGGCATGATGGGCGCCATGGGCGGCCGCGGCCTGCCGTTCCGCTGAGCCACGCTGGCCGATCCCGCCCGGTGGCCAGCCATCACCGCGAGGTCCATCGATGCACCTGCTGACCTGCAACGGGCAGCCGGTGGAGGCCGATCTGCTGTCGGCCGCCCTGGTCAACTATGGCCATTTCACCTCGTTGCAGGTGCGCGGCAGGGCCGTGCAGGGGCTGGACCTGCACCTGGCCCGGCTGCAGGCCGGCACCCGCGCACTGTTCGACAGCGCGTTGGACCTGGATGCCGTGCGCGGCTGGGTGGACGCGGCGCTGGACCAGGTCGGTAGGGTCGACGCGTCGGTACGGGTGACCGTGATCGCGCGTCAGTTCGATTTCCGCAATCCGCTGGCGGCGGTCCCGGCCGATGTCCTGGTGAGCGTCGGCGCACCGATGCAGCTGACCACGGCACGCCGCGTGCGCACCGTGGTTGCTGTGCGTGACTTCCCCGAACTCAAGCACGTAGGCACCTTCGGTCTGTTCGCCCAGCGCCGCGCCGCGCTGGCAGAGGGTGCCGACGACGCGCTGCTCGTGGGCTGGGATGACCGGGTCAGCGAGGGCAGCACCTGGAACATCGCGGTACACGATGGCCACCAGCTGGTGTGGCCGCGGGCACCGGCCCTGCGCGGGGTGACCGAAGCGCTGCTGCAGGCCGGCTGGGATGGGGCGCAGGTGGTCCGGCCGCTGACTACTGCCGATCTGGCTACAGTCACTGCCGCTTTTGCCTGCAATGCCAGCGGCATCTGGGCATTGGCGGCGATAAATGGTCGCGAACTTGCGGGTTCGGCGGCGCTGGCCGACCGGGCCCGGGCGGTGCTGGCGCAGGCCCCCTGGCAGCCGTTGCAGGGCCGGGACTGAGCGGGCAGGG
>DALZLW010000159.1:0-8993 GCA_032007425.1 Stenotrophomonas sp. | reverse complement strand
TGTTGGAATAGCCCCACTCGTTGTCGTACCAGGACACCAGCTTGACGAAGGTGCCATCCAAGGCGATACCGGCTTCGGCATCGAACACCGAGGTGTGGGTTTCACCGCGGAAATCGGTGGCCACGACCTTGTCTTCGGTGTAGCCCAGCACGCCCTTCAGGGCGCCTTCGCTCTGTGCCTTCACTTCGGCGCAGATCTCGGCGTAGGTGGCTTCCTTTTCCAGCTCGACGGTCAGGTCGACCACCGACACGTCCGAGGTCGGCACGCGGAAGCTCATGCCGGTGAGCTTCTTGTTCAGTTCCGGAATCACCACGCCGACGGCCTTGGCCGCGCCGGTGGACGAGGGAATGATGTTTTCCAGGATGCCACGGCCACCGCGCCAGTCCTTGTTGGACGGGCCGTCGACGGTCTTCTGGGTCGCCGTTGCCGCGTGCACGGTGGTCATCAGGCCGCGCTTGATGCCCCACTTGTCATTGATGACCTTGGCCAGCGGGGCCAGGCAGTTGGTGGTGCACGATGCGTTGGAAATGATGGCCTGTCCGGCGTAGGTCTTGTCGTTCACGCCATAGACGAACATCGGCGTATCGTCCTTCGACGGGGCCGACAGGATCACCTTCTTCGCGCCGGCATCGATGTGCTTCTGCGCGGTGTCCTTGGTCAGGAACAGGCCGGTGGATTCAATCACCACATCCACGTCCACTTCGTTCCACTTGAGGTTGGCCGGGTCACGCTCCTGGGTCAGGCGGATCTTCTTGCCATTGACCAGCAGGTTGCCACCGTCCACCGACACCTCGGCAGCGAAACGGCCGTGCACGGAGTCGTACTTCAGCATGTAGGCCAGGTAATCCGGCTCCAGCAGATCGTTGATGGCCACGATCTCGATGTCGTCGCCGAAGTTCAGCACGGCCGAGCGCAGCACGTTGCGACCGATACGACCGAAACCGTTGATACCAACCTTGATTGCCATGTTAGCGAGCTCCTGCAGCCGCACAGTGCGGCGGGGGTGGATAAGGCCCACTAGTCTAGCAGGCTGGCCCTGACCACCGGCGGCCAGCGTGCCTGGGGCATGCCCGCCGCCCCTGCCTGCCAGCCCTGGCAGCTCCCTGGCCGATCCAGGACGCGCTGCCTCGCCGCCGTCCGGCGCGCTTCTGGCCGACGGCCGGTACGACGATGGCCACGGCTCGGGCAACCGCCGTGGATTGATCCGGATCAAGGCGCGGTCGCCAGCACAGGCCGACACTGCACGCATCAACCACGCAACAGGAACGATCATGCGCACCTCCTCCCCCCTCCTGCTGGCCGGCATGGCCCTCGCCCTGTCCCTGGCTGCCGCCCCGGCCATGGCCCAATCCAAGGGCAGCTGGACCGTTGCCGCCGGCGCCCACCAGGTCGCACCGAAATCCAACAACGGCAGTCTGGCCGGCGGCACGCTCGCCGTGGACGTGGGCAATGACATCAAGCCGACCATCACCGGCGAGTACTTCATCGCCGACAACGTGGGCATCGAAGTGCTGGCGGCACTGCCGTTCAAGCATGACATCAACATCGCAGGCCTCGGCCGCGTGGGCAGCACCAAGCACCTGCCGCCGGTGGTGAGCCTGCAGTACCACTTCAACAGCCAAGGCAAGGTCTCGCCGTTCGTGGGTGCTGGCATCAACTACACCACGTTCTTCAGCGAAGAAACCGGCGGCGCGCTGGCCGGGCAGAAGCTGAAGCTGGACGATTCCTGGGGCCTGGCCGCCCATGCAGGCCTGGATTTCGCCATCAACGAGAAGAGCGCGCTGCGCGTTGACGTGCGCTGGATCGACATCGACACCGAGGTGAAGCTCGATGGCCAGAAGCTGGGCAAGGTCGACATCGATCCGCTGGCCTACGGCCTCGCGTACGTGTTCAAGTTCTGAGCACCCTCGCCGGCCGTAGGCGCCGGCCGACTACTGGTAACGCCGGGCCCGGCCCGGCGAACGCAGCAGCCAGCATCATCAGAAGCGCTTGATGCCCGGCACGGTGCAGCCTTCCAGCTGCGCATGGGCAGACGCCGCATTCTCCTGCTCACCCAAGGCCAGCCGGGCCTGTTCGATCGTCGCCCAGTGGCGACGGCACAGCGGTCCGGTCCGGGAACCCAGTTCAAGGGCGCGGTGGGCAAAGGCCTGTGCCGGGGCCCATTGGCCCTGCAGCAGGGCCACTTCCGCGCGCTCCTGCAGCACCGCAGGATCCCCTTCCACCAGCTGCAGCGCCTGGTCCAGGCTGGCTGCCGCGGCGCCCAGGTCATTGCCCTGGCGCTGGGCCAGCGCCTGCTGCCGCAGGTCATCCACTTCCGGGTCACGCAACGGCTGCACGGACAGCTCCTTGTCGTCCGGACCAGCCGCCGCCTCCACTGCTGCCAGGCGCTGCGCCGGCGTTGGGCCGGCTGCCGCCGGCGGGGCCTTGATCGGCGGCGCACTGCCGACGCAGGCGGCCAGCACAGTGGCCAGCGTTACAGGCAGCAACAGGCGTGTTGAACGGTACGGCATGGACATCATCTCGGTTGCGGTGAGGTAGTCGCCGGTGCTGGCGGGGACTGCGCGGGCGGTTCAGGCTTGCGGTCCAGGCCCAGCCAGCTGCGCCAACCGCCGCCCTCGCCCCCTTCTTCCGGCAGCGCGGCAGGCGGGGCACACGGCGCGTAAGCCGGTGCATAGCCCACCACGAACGGCAGTCGCCGGGCGCCGGGACAGGTTTCGTCGGTGGTACCACTGCCCGAAGGCTCGGCGTACTGCCAATCCAGGCCCTTGTTGGCGACCTGCAACGGCGCACTGGGCAGGCGCGAGAAGATCCCCGACCACACCCGCATGGCCCCGGTGGCACCAAACAGGCCGGTTTGTTCGTTCTGGTCGTTGCCCATCCACACCACGGCCAGATGGTCGCCGGTGTAGCCGGCATACCAGCTGTCACGCCCGTCATTGGAGGTACCGGTCTTGCCCGCTGCCTGCAGCCGTCCCAGACCATCGGCATTGAGCCGCTGCGCGGTACCGCTGGCCACCACCTGCTGCAGGCCGATGCTGATCAGGTTGGCGGCGATCGAGTCACCTTCCTGCGCGGCTGCGGGGGTTTTGTCATACCGCTTGAGCAGCTTGCCTTCCGGGTCCAGCACCCCGCGCACCGCGTGCAGCGGTTGGATTTCCCCGCCCGAGGCGAGGAACTGGTACAGCTGGGCCATGGCATACGGGCTCTGGTCGGTGGCACCGAGGATCACCGATGGATTCGGCGTCGCCTTGATGCCCGCCAGCACATGGATGAGCTGGGTCACCCGCTCCGGTCCCACCTGCATGCCCAGCCGCACCGTGGCCTGGTTGTAGGAGTGGGCCAGCGCATCGATCAACCGCACCGTGCCATGGCTGCGGTTGTCCGCATTGCCCGGCGACCAGTTACGGCCACGACCGAGATTGACCGTGACCGGGGTGTCATCGACCCAGCTGGCCAACGAGTAACGATCCGGCTGCGCCAGTGCGAGCAGGTAGACGAAGGGCTTGAGCAGCGAACCGACCTGCCGTTGCGCTTCGATCGCACGGTTGAAACCCGGCTCGGTCACATCGCGGCTGCCGACCACCGCCAGCACGTCGCCGTTATGGACGTCGGTCAGCACCAGGCCTGCCTGCAGCTCGGGACGACGCTTGTTTTCCAGCGATTTCACCGTGCGGGTGACGGCGCCTTCGGCGTAGGCCTGGGCCGAGGGCGCCATGCCGGTCATCACGCTCAGTCCGGCGCCCTGCAGCGTGGCCTCGGAGTAATCGTGCCCCAGCTGGCGGCGAACCAGATCGACATAGGCCGGGAAACGGTTGGCGGCCACCAGCCCCGGGTTCTTCGGCACGCCCAGCGGCGCCTTCAGGGCTTTCTGGTAGGCACCATCATCGAGCAGTTGCGCCTGGTGCAGCTTGCCCAACACGAAGTTGCGGCGGTCCAGTGCGCGTTCGGGGTTACGCCGCGGATCGTAGTACGACGGTCCCTTGACCAGCCCGATCAGCAGGGCCACCTGTTCCGGCTCCAGCGAGGACAGATCCCGGCCGAACCAGAATTCCGCACCGGCGGACATGCCATGGATCGCCTGGCTGCCACGCTGGCCCAGGTAGACCTGGTTGAGGTAGCCCTCGAAGATCGTGCGCTTGTCGTAACGCGCTTCCATGATCAGCGCGTACAGCACTTCATTGAACTTGCGGGTCAGCGTCTGTTCCTTGCCGATGCCGAGCAGGCCGCTGCGGGCCAGCTGCTGGGTCAGCGTCGACGCGCCTTGGCGGACCTGTCCACCCGAGCGCACCGCCACCCAGACGGCGCGCGCGATGCCGGACAGGTCGATGCCGTGATGGCGGCTGAAGTCTTTGTCTTCCACCGCCTGCAGGCCGGTGACCAGCAGCTCGGGCGCTTCTTCCATGCGCACCAGGCGCCGCTCTTCCTGCTTCTGGCCATACAGCGAGGCGATGCGCGCCGGATCCAGCCGCGCGCCCTTGAGCCCCTTGCGTGAATCGGCATCGCGCAGCGAGGCGATGCGGCCGCCGGACAGCGACAGCTCGACCCGACGCGGGGCAACCCGTCCATCCACATCGTTGAATCCGCGGCTGGCGATGGTGAAACGGCCACCGGCCACGGCGTAGGTGGACGGTGCCTTGCCCACGCCATCATCGCGGTAGGCGGCCGCGGCCAGTTCGGTTTTCAACGTCGCCGCGTCCATCGCCTTGCCCGGCGCCAGCGCCAAGGGGCGCGCATAGACGCGGGTGGGCACCTGCCAGCGCAACTCACCGAAGCGCTGGGTGACCTGGCTGTTGAGGTAGACCATGTATGGGATCAGGAAGCCCAGCCCCAGGGCCACGGCAGCCATGCCCCAGGTGATCAGGCGCCGCCGCCACAGGGGACCGCGGCCTTCGGTGGGCTCATCGAAATCGTCGTCGATGTCGTCGGAATCGTAGCGTCGGGGCACGGGAATGCGAGAATGTCAGGTGTGGCGAGTCTACCCCAGCCCTGCCAGCTGGCGGACGCCCGGATTCCCCCGCTTAAGCTGGAGTTGCAACCGGATGCTGATGTCCTGGGCCGAGGCCCGCTCACTGTTCAACCGTCTGCGCGGCCTTGTCGCGCGTGCGGCGGCCAGCCTGCGCACCCGCGGCTGGCGGGCCACCTGGCAGCGCATCGTGGTGCACAGCCGGCCAGCCGCGGCCCCTCCCCTGCGACCGTTGTACCTGCCTGAAGCCACCGCGTTCTCTGCCTTCAGCGTGCCGTCCAGCCCGGCGCCAGTCGTCAGCATCGTCATCCCGGTCTACAACCACGCCAGCCACACCCTGGCCTGCCTGCGTGCGCTGGCTGCCCATCCGCCAACGGTGGCCTGCGAGATCATCGTCATCGACGATGGCAGCAGCGACGAAACCCCGCGGTGGATGCCACAGGTGCAGGGGCTGCGTTACGAAGTGCGCGCCCGCAACGGGGGCTTCATCGAGGCCTGCAACGATGGCGTGGCGCGTTCGCGCGGCCAGTATGCGGTGCTGCTGAACAACGATACCGTGCCGCAGCCTGGTTGGCTGGACACCCTGCTGGCCACCCTGCAGGCCGACCCGGGAATCGGCCTGGTCGGTGCGCAGTTGCTGTATCCCGATGGGCGCCTGCAGGAATCGGGCGGCGTGGTGTTCGCCGATGGCAGCGGCTGGAGCTACGGCCGCTTTGAATCGGCCGATGATCCGCGTTTCGCCAGCCTGCGCGATGCCGATTACTGTTCCGGGGCCGCCCTCATGGTATCGCGCGCCCTGTGGGACAGCCTCGGTGGACTGGATACGCGCTACCGGCCGGCCTATTACGAGGACACCGACCTGGCCTTCCAGGTGCGCGCGTCGGGCCTGCGCGTGGTGGTACAGCCCGCCAGCCGCGTGGTCCACGATGAGGGCACCAGCAATGGCGTTGATACCGGCAGCGGCATCAAGGCCTACCAGGTGCGCAATCAAACGGTGTTCGCCGAGAAATGGCAGCAGGCGCTGCAGGCGCAGCTGCCGGTGGGCAGCGTCCCCGGCCCTGCGCTGCTGCACCGCCACCAGCGCCAGATACTGATCCTGGACGAGGAAGTGCCGCGCCCGGAGCGTGATTCGGCATCACTGCGCCAGCTCAACCTGATCCGCATGCTGTTGGCCGAAGGGCTGCACGTGGTGTTCCTGCCCACCCGCCGCGAACATGCTGGTGCGGCCACCGAGGCACTGCAGCGCCTTGGCGTGGAGGTATGGTACGCCCCGTTCGCACAGAACCTGGCCAGTTGGCTGGCCGCCCATGGACCGCGCTTTGACGTGGTGGTGATGGTGCGCCACCACCTGGCACGTGAATGCCTGCCGCTGGTGCGCCAGTACGCGCCGCAGGCGCGCCGGGTGTTCGATACGGTGGACCTGCATTACCTGCGTGAAAAACGCGGTGCCGAGGTCGCTGGCGACGCTGCGCTGTTGCGCAATGCCGAACGTACGCGCAGCAGCGAAATGGCGGTGATGGAGCAGTGCGACGTCACCGTGCTGGTCAGTGCCGCCGAGCGGGAGCAGCTGCACCAGGACGCCCCGCAGGTCAGGGTCGCGCTGATTTCCAACCTGCATGACATCGCCGGCCCCGGACTGCCGTTCGACCAGCGCCAGGACCTGGTGTTCGTCGGCGGCTTCGCCCATCCGCCCAACCTCGATGCGATGCAGTGGTTCATCGCCGAAGTGTTCCCGCGCATCCGTGCGGCGCTGCCCGCCATCAACCTGCACTGCATCGGCGCGGCCCCGCCGCCGGCCCTGCTGGCACAGGCACAGGCACAGCCCGGCGTGCGCATGCACGGCTTCGTCGAAGACATCGTGCCGTACATGGACCAGGTGCGCGTGGCGGTCGCCCCATTGCGCTTCGGCGCCGGGGTCAAAGGCAAGATCAACCTGAGCATGGCCCATGGCCAGCCGGTGGTCGGTACGCCGTGCGCGGTGGAAGGCATGCACCTGCACGATGGCCAGGATGTGCTGGTGGCGGCCGATGCCACGGCCTTTGCCGAGGCGGTGGTGCGCCTGCATGAGGACCCCCAGCTGTGGGCACGCCTGTCGGCCGGTGGCCTGGCCAACATCAGCGCGCACTTCTCTTTGCAGGCTGCGCAGGCGGCCGTGAGGGCGGTGTTCGTGCAGCCCTGAACCGACTGCCGGACGGGGCTAGCGGCCGCGCAGCTGGTTGACGCGCGCCTCCAGCAACTGCGTGTCCGCCAGGTCAGGCTGCCATTGCCGGGCCTGGCTCACCGCACGTTCGGCAAACGCCACGTCGCCGCTGCCCAGGCGTTCACTGCCGATGGCCAGCCAGCGCTGGGCCAGCCGCCGTCGCCCATCGCCCTGTGCAGCCTCGCCCGGTGCCAGTGCCTGCCATGCCTGCAGGCAGGCACCGGCCGCCTGTACTCGATTCTGCCGCAGGGCATCCTCGAAACAGCCACGACTGGCCGGCAGCAGTCGTTTGGCCGCCTCCAGCACGCGCCGATCGCGCGGTGCCAGCGCCTGTGCGGCACGCAGGGCATCAAAGGCATTGTCTCCGGGCGGCGACAGGAAACGCCCGCCTTCTTCGGCATCCTGGACACGCTGCAGGGCCGCACGCAGTTGCCGTTCGCGCTCGCGGGCCGAGGACGCCGGGCCACGCAGCGCCTGCTGCGCCTGCATGGCGCGTTGCAGCTCCTGCTGGGCCAGCTGCAACTGCGCCGGGCTGGCACCGAGCTGCTGCGCCTGCTCGCTACGGCGCCGTGCCGCGGCGAACTGGAAATCGCCGGCCAGCCTTCGCCCATCGTCCAGCACGGCCTGCATCAGGCGCTCTCCCTGTTGCTGTACCGAAGCCTGTTCCGGCGCGACCAGGTGCGCCGGCTGGAATGCGGCGAAGGCGGCATCCAGGCGGCCACGGCGTGCAGCGCGCGCGCTGAGCCGCAGTTGCTGCTCCACGGCCCGCGCCTGTGCCTCTTCACTGGCCGGCAGGTCGGCGTGGCCCGGATCATAGCGACGCGCACTGCCCAGCAAGCCAGCGGCCTCGGCCAATCGCCCCTGCGCACTGGCCTGGCGCGCCCGTTGCAGCAGGTCACTCAAGGCGTCTTCGCGCCCTTCCAGGGCTTTGACATCGTTGCCGCGCACCTGCAACACCTGCTGCAACAGCGGCAATGCGCTGCGCGGACCGTCGTCCAGGCGTCCTTCGGCCAGCGCCTGCAGCCCTTCGTGCAGGGCCTGTTCCACGCCCTGCCCCTGGATGTGCCGGGCACGGATACCCGCCGCAACAGCATCGGTGTCGGCGCGGGGCATCTGCAGTTCGCGGGCCAACGCCAGCGCCTGCTCTGCCTGGACCAGGTCATTGCCCGCCAAGGCAGCGTCGGCCTGGCGCAGCGCCATCCGTCCGGTGCGGGCCAGGCCCGAACGCGCCTGGCTGCGGTCACCGTCCAGCGCCAGCGCCGCCTGGAAGAAATCGCGCGCCCCACTGCCATCGGCCGCGGCCAGGTGCCCGGCGGCCAGTGCCTGTTCGCCCTGCTGCAGCAGCTGGGCGATGCGTGGTTCCTTCCAGAACCAATCGGCCAGCGGCTGCCGCAGCACTACCAGCAGTGCGAACAACAGTGCCGCCGCCAGCAGGCCCCATCGCCAGATGCGCCGGGTGTGGCGGGCCTGCAGCCACCACCAGCGCCCTTCCTGGCGCACGCGCTCAAGCGCGGGGTGCGCCGCCGGCAGGTGCCGCTGCCGCGGCACGGAGTCGTCCTTGTCAGGTTCCATGCGCGCAAGCCTAGCGGTGACCGCGTGAAGCTCAGCCGAGCCGGCGCGCCTGGCTGACGCCCGGCAGTGCATCCAGCTTGCCCATCAGGCTGGAAAGCTGCTCGAAATCGTTCACCTTCAAGCGCAGCCGCAGGTGGGCACGCCCGCTGTCGCGCACATTGTCGCTGTGGATATCGAGCACATAGGCGTCTTCCTGGGCGATGAGGTTGGTGATGTCCTTGAGCAGCCAGCGCCGGTCCACCGCATCGACCACCACGT
>DALZLW010000158.1:0-9042 GCA_032007425.1 Stenotrophomonas sp. | reverse complement strand
CGCCTCGTCCCGCGCCTGGCCAGCACGGCGGGCCACCTGCTGCGAGGCCGGCTCGGGCCGGATACCCAGCACGGCCCGCTCCCAGTCCGCGTCGGCCTGACGGCGCAGGTGGAACGGTTTTTCCCCGGTCACCAGCTCGTGCAGCAGCACCCCGAGCGCATGCACATCGGTCAACGCGGTCAATGCTTCGCCGCGGATCTGTTCGGGGGCGGCGTAATGCAGGGTGAAGGCGCGGCTGTCGGCGGTGGCGGGAGCACTGTCGGCATCGGCAACGAGCAGCACCGCGATACCGAAATCCAGCAGTTTCACCGTGCCATCGGCCGTCACCAAGATGTTGGATGGCTTCAGGTCGCGGTGGATGACCAGGTTGGCATGCGCATGGCTGACCACCGCGCAGACCTGCAGCATCACCTGCAACCGCTGCTCCAGGGTTGGCTGGCACTGCGCACACCACGCCGTGAGCGATTGGCCTTCCACGTACTCCACGACGATGTACGGGTTGCCATGCGCATCGCTCCCGGCATCGAGCAACTGGGCCAGCCCCGGGTGCTGCAGGCGCGCAAGGATCTGCCGCTCGTCGGCGAACCTGGCCTGCAGGCCAGGATCGGCCAGGCCGCTGCGCAGCAGTTTGAGCGCGACGCGGCGGTCGTACAGTCCATCGCTGCGCTGTGCCAGCCAGACCTGACCCATGCCGCCTTCGCCGAGCAGCGCCAGCAGGCGCCAGGGACCGATCTGGCGCCTATGGCCGGGGACTACCTGCGGCCGCCACACGGGTGTATCGAGCCAGCCACCGTGGTCGATTTGCAGCGCCAGCAACTGGCCCAGTTCAGCGGCCAGCCCGGCGTCGTGCGCGGCAATCTGTTGCAGCCGCGCACGTGCCGCCGCATCGTCCAGCTCAAGCAACTGATCGAGCCAGCCGGACAGCAGGCGCCAGCGTTCGGCGTCCATTGGCGTGCTCAGTCCGCGCTTACAGCCGCGAGCAGATAGATGCGGGCTTTCTGCCAGTCACGACGGATGCTGCGCTCGGAACGCTGGCTCAGCGCGGCGATTTCCTGTTCCGACAGACCGGCGAAATAGCGCAGCTCGACCACCCGTGCCAGGTGAGGATCAACGGCATGCAGCCGTTCCAGCGCCACGTCCAGGGCCAACAGATCTTCATCCAGGCCAACACCGCTGTGGCTGTATTCGGGGAGTTCTTCCACCCGCTTCAGGTCGCCGCCACGCTTGCGTGCCAGGCGATTGCGCGCGTAATCCACCACCACGCTGCGCACGGCGGAGGCGGCATAGGCGAAGAAATGCGCACGGTCTTCGAAGCAGGCCGCGCCGTGGCCGCCAAACAACTTCAGATAGGATTCGTGTACCAGCGAAGTGGCATCCAGGGTCCTGCCTTGGCGCCCGGCGAGCTGACGCCGGGCCATGCCATGCAGTTCGTGGTAGAGCGAGGCCAGTACGCGCTCCAGTGCGGCGCGATCGCCGGCACGCGCCGAACCCAGCCACACGGTGATGTCCGTTGCCTGTTCCACCGCCGATCCCCCCTCAGGAACCCTGGACCGACTATACGCCCGCCACCACGACGTGCGTGAAGGGGATCAACGCTGGCAGTGCGCGCACCAGACACTGGCGCGCTGGCCGATCAGTGCATGGCGCAAGGGCCGGGCACAGACCGGGCAGGGCAGGCCTTCGCGGCCGTACACGGCCAGTTCCTGCTCGAAGTAGCCGGGCGCGCCATCGGGGCTGATGAAATCACGCAGGGTGGTCCCACCACGGGTGATGGCGTAACCGAGGATGTCTTTCACCGCCGTGGCCAGGCGCTGGTAGCGTTCGCGCGAAATCCTGCCGGCCTCGCGCAAGGGGCTGATGCCTGCACGGTGCAGGCTTTCGGCGGCATAGATGTTGCCCACGCCCACTACCACGGCCTGATCCATCAGGAAGGTTTTCACCGGTGCCTTGCGGCCACGGCTGCGCTGGAACAGGTACTCCCCATCGAAGGCAGCATCCAGCGGCTCAGGGCCCAGCCCCTGCAGCAGCGCGTGGGTACTGCCGGCAGGCTGCCACAGCAGGCTGCCGAAACGGCGCGGATCGTTGAAGCGCAGCAACCTGCCGTTGTCCAGGCTGATGTCCACATGATCGTGCGTACGCAGCGGGGTATCCCCTGGCAGCACCCGGAGGCTGCCGGACATGCCCAGGTGCAGCAGCGCACTGCCGGCATGGGTATCCAGCAGGAGGTACTTGGCCCGACGGCGGATATCGGTGATGCGCTGGCCCGGCAACTGCTGTTCGATCTCCGGCGGAATCGGCCAGCGCAGGTCGGCGCGGCGCAGGATCACGCCATGGATGGCACGTCCCAGCAGATGCGGGGACAGACCGCGGCGGGTCGTTTCTACTTCAGGCAATTCGGGCATGGGGGAGATTCTACGCCGGCCACGGCGTCGGCATCAGCGCGGCGGTGCCGCCAGTTCAGCCGCGTCCAGCCAGCCGTCACCATTGCGGTCCTGGCGCTGGAAGCGCTGGCGCAACACCTCCCGGTGCTGCTGCAGGCTGATCGGGCCGCCACGCCCTCCCGGCAGTTCATTCCCCTGCAGCACCCCATCCCCATCACGGTCCATGCGCCGGAAGGCATACAGCATCCACTCGACGTACTCGGCTTGGCTGATGCGACCGTCGCCGTCGCTGTCCATCTGCCGCAGGTAGGCGCCAGGATCGCGGGGCTGGGCCTGCACCCCTGCGGCCAGCAGCAGGCTGGCCAGCAGGGCAGCCGCCAGCCAACGGCGCTGCGGTCGGCGCGGCACTGGACCAGGCGCTGCGGCATCAGGCATCAGGGACTCCAGGGTGGAGGAGATGGAACGCCGCGGCGGCGGCGGTGGCGGGTGTGCAGACAGGATGCCCTGCGAAGGTGCAGACTGCACGGGTGCTGCCCCCACGGCAGCCCTTTCGTAGCGCCGAGGAATGTCGTTGTCCACGCTTACCCCCTCCCCATCGCCTGCCACGGCCGTTGATGCCCCGCCGCTGATTGAACTGGACCACGCCTCGGTGATGCGTGGGCAGGTCAAGGTGCTGCACGGGCTCAGCCTGCGCATTGCCCAGGGCCAGCACACGGCCCTGCTCGGCCCGAACGGCTGCGGCAAGTCCACCTTCATGAAGCTGATCACCCGCGAGCTGTATCCCCTGGCGCAGGCCGATGGCCGCACGCCGGTGCGGGTCCTGGGCCAGAACCGCTGGCAGGTGGACCGCCTGCGCGCGCAACTGGGCATCGTCACAGGTGACCTGAGCAGCAACCTGGCCGACATGCCCGGGCTGACCGTGGAGCAGGCGGTGCTGACCGGGTTCTTTGCCAGCTACGTCATACCCGGGTTCCGCGAAATCAGCCCGGCCATGCGCGCGCGCGCGTTGGAAACCCTCGCCATGGTCGGCGCGCTGGCACTGCGCGATCGCGCCTACGCCGAGTTGTCGGCCGGCGAGACCCGGCGCGTGCTGATTGCCCGGGCACTGGTGAACCGTCCGCAGGCACTGCTGCTGGATGAGCCGTCCACGGGCCTGGACCTGGTCGCCCGCCAGCACCTGGTGGCCATCATGCGCACGCTGGCCCAGCAGGGCATCACCCTGGTGCTGGTCACCCACCACATCGAAGAGGTGATTCCAGAGATCGAACGGGTGATCCTGCTGCGTGCCGGGCAGGTCCTGGCCGATGGCAGCCGTGAGGCGCTGCTGCGTGACGAACCACTCTCCGCACTGTTCGGTGGCCCGATCCGGGTCATCGAGCAGGACGGCCGGCTCAGCGCCCACGCCGGTTGAAGACGGGCCGATGGCCGGCCTGACCGACCAGCCATCGCCATCCACTCAGAATCTCAACGCCAGCCCACGTGACTCGATGGGGGCCATGCGGCTCTGGTCGTGCAACTGCAGATCGCGCAGTTCAAAGGGCGCACCGAAGCCTGTCGGCAAGCCGACCTGGTCAAAGGCCAGCGCCAGGTTACCGTTACCGGCCTGGCCGAACCACGCGGCCGTGTGTGCCCGCGCGACGGGCCGCAGCAGCCCGTCCGCGTCCGTCGCATACAGGGTGCCACGGGCCTCATAACGCCCAGCCGCAGCGACTTCCACCGGAAGGTCGATCCTGCGGTTGCCGGCATCGGTCAGCGCCGTACCTGCGAAGCGCGCGGTAGGCCGGGCCACGGCAAAGGCCACCTTGCCGTCGCGCAGCACGCCGTCGGCCCGGGTGAACACCTGCAGTTCCCACAATCCCGGGGTGGTCGGGGCATTGGCCGGAATGCGCACCTGTGCCGCCAGTCCTCCGTCACGGGTGTGTCGCAGGGGCTGTGGCCAGCTTTGCCCGTCCGGCGCCACCAGCAGGGCTTCGCCACGCAGCGTGGCACGGCGCACTTTCAGCAGCTTCTGTTGCTCTGCTGCATTGTCCCGCAGCTCCGCCTGGACGGCGATGTCCCCACCGGCCAGGACCTGGTTCTGCTTGGCGCGCACCGCCAGTTGCAGCGTGCTGCCAGGCTCCACCACCTGCACGACGTAGGTCCCCAGGGCATTGGCGCTGCGCAGTGTATGGACACCCGCCTTGGTGTCCTCGCCGCTGCGCAGCAGCCAGCTGCCATCCGTTACCGGCATGCCTTCGGCCTGCAATTGGCGGGCCTCGACGCTGGGGCCACCACTGCGACGTCCGCTGGGATCGCGCAGCTCCACATCGATGGGCCTCAGCCGTCGTGCATCGGTCGCCGGGCTGAGCTGGATGACGGCGTCAGGCGTCGTCAGGGGCAGCCGTATACCCCGCTGCAGCTGGGCGCCATCGACCTGCTGCCAATAGCCTCGGCTGAGCGACGGTTCCGCTGTAGCAGGTTGCACGGACTGCTGCGGATCCAGCGCCCAGGCAAAGTCCACCGGCTCGCGTTCGCTGCGATCGGTGGCCGGCAACGGAGCGGGGACCAAGAGGGTGGGGACCTGGTCAGCCACAGTGCTGGGCAGCAGAGAGGCCGCGTTGGCGACCATGGCAGTGGCTGCCAGCGCCAAGGTGAAGACAGCGCGCTTCGCCCCAAGGAAACAGGAGGGCTTGGTGATCATGATGGTCTCCTTCATTGCGCAAGGTCGTCGCGCAGGATGACGCCCAGGCCAGAACAATCAGCACGGCTCTGGTTGTGGTTCAGGGGTTGCGCATTCCGTGTGCGTTGGACATCGGTGAACAGTGTCGTGCCTGCGGCGCGCTGACT
Source organism: Stenotrophomonas sp. (assembly GCA_032007425.1). GTDB lineage: Bacteria > Pseudomonadota > Gammaproteobacteria > Xanthomonadales > Xanthomonadaceae > Stenotrophomonas. The sequence continues at coordinate 3,835 of DALZLW010000158.1, read as the reverse complement.
GCTGCAATCCAGGAAACCGTCGGCACAGGAGGACAACCAGACGGACTTGATCAGCTTCAGGGCAACGCTGGTTGCGTAGCCACCGCAGGTGCCGCCGACATCAAACGGCGACACGCTCACGTCGCTGCCAACCACCGCGCGGAAAGGCTTGGGCAACGCCGGGCGGCCGGCCGTTCCGTACAGGTCCTGCGCGTTATGGACCGCCATGTGACTGACCTGCTGCATCTGCACGGCATCGCTTCGATACCCCAGCAGCCAGCCCAATGTCTGATGGAAGCTGTTGCCGGCGGTCACCGCGTCGGCCAAGGGCGTCCCCGCCGATGAGGGGGCCAGCGCCGTGACTTTCTGCACCCGCTGGATGATGCCGGGATAGCGGCGATCATAGGTGGGGTTGGACAGGATCCACCGCACGACGTTGCCACCATTGGAATGGGTGACAAGCACCAGGCGGGTCACGCCCTGATCGTGGATGAAACGCGTGAGCTGGTCGGCCACGCAGCCGGCCGCGGCATCTGACCACATGTACTGGTCGAAGTCGCAGTTGATGACGGTGTATTTGCTGCGATCGGGCAACCCTTGCCGTACGGTATCGACGATAGGGGCCTGCCAGTAATCCCTGGCAGCATCGGTCTGCTTGCTGGTGCCATGGATGAAGGCCAGGCCCTGGACTTCGGCTGCAGCCAGGGGAGCTGCTGCCAGGCTGCATGCCACTGCCAGAAGGCCCGGGACGAAGCGACGTTTCCCTCGGGTACTGCGCATCACGCGTCTCCGTTGTGTCGAATCGCCCCTGTTCCGCCCCCTTTACGCTGAGTCAGCAAGCGACCTGCGTTCTGTGCCGCGTGCCGCGCTTTGCCTGAGCCGATTGCGATCATGCCGGATCTGGCTGCATGACCGATGGCTGCTGCCTGAAACCAGCGCCGCTGCCATCATTGCCGCCTACTTCTTTCCGGGTGCCAACTCATGCCTGCGTTCTCCTCCACCGTCCGTCCGCTGCTCGGCGCAGCCATCGTCGTCACGCTGGCCAGTTGTGCGGCTTCCGTGCCGCGCTCCACCGCCGTGGAGGCCAACGTCACCACGCGCGCGATCGGTTACCTGCAGGCCGATGCGGTGCCGGACAGCCTGTCGCTGGTGCCAGCCCCACCGGCGGCAGACTCGGCGGGTTTTGCGCTGGATGAGCAGGTGAGCCGCGAGGCGCGCGCCCTGCGTGGCTCGCCGCGCTTCGCCCAGGCCCACCGCGATGCCGAACTGGGTTTCCCGGAAGGTGCCGATCAGTTCGCCTGTGCCCTGGACCTGGACGTATCGGCGCAGCAGACACCCGCTTTGTACACCCTGCTGGAACGCAGCCGCATCGATGCCAGCGCGGCGACCAAGGCGGCCAAGAACCATTACAAGCGGCCGCGCCCATTCATGGTCAATGGCGAGCCCACCTGTACGCCGGAAGACGAGGCTGGCCTGCGCAAGAACGGTTCGTATCCTTCCGGCCATACGTCGATCGGCTGGGCCTGGGCGTTGATCCTGTCGGAAATCTCGCCCGACCGCGCCGATGCGATCCAGGCCCGCGGCCGCAACTATGGCGAAAGTCGCCTGGTGTGCAACGTGCACTGGCAGAGCGACATTCTGGAAGGGCGTTTCATGGGGGCGGCAGCGGTGGCGCGCCTGCATGACAATCCGGCGTTCCAGAAGGACCTGCTGGCGGCGCGTCGGGAAATCGCAGCAGCACGTGCCAAGGGGCTGCATGCCAGCCGTGACTGCGCAGCCGAAGAAGCCGTTTTGAAGGTACGGCCGGCCAGCGCGCTGTAAGGACACGCCGCGCCCTGCGCGGCGGATCCTGGAACGCAACAGGGCCGGCATCACGCGGGCCCTGCTGCATTCACCCCTGCGGTTGCAGGTCAGAACTTGGCGGTGAACTCCACGCCATAGGTGCGCGGCTCGTTGAGGAAGCCGGTGAGGTTGTTGAAGTCGATCGCGCCGACTACGCGGGTCTGGTTGGTCAGGTTGCGACCAAACACCGCCACGTCGTACTGACCGTAACCCCAGTTGTAGCCCACGCGCAGGCCGCCCTCCAGCGAGGTGCGGCTGCGGAACTCCGGCGACTCGTACAGGAAGAAGTTGACTGCGCTGCGGTAGGCCCAGTCGGTGTACACGTACAGTTCGCTGGCATCGTCGAGCGGGAAGCTGGCACGCAACGTCAGGTTATGGATCCACTTCGGCGCCTGCGGCAGCGAGTTGCCATTGACCAGCGCGTAGGTGCCGCCGTTGATCACGGTCGTCGGGTCGGTGATGGTGCAGCCACCGCCACAGATCGCCACCGCCAGGTCCTTGTCCTTGATTTCAGTGTCGTTGTAGCTGCTGCCCAGGGTCAGCAGCAGGTTATCTGCCAGGTAGGCCTCCAGGTCCAGCTCGAAGCCCTGGCCGATGGTCTTGTCGGCGTTGAGCAGGGTGGCGGTGTTGTTGCTGCCACCGACCGCGATCAGCTGCTGGCCGTCCACGTTGTAGCGGAACACGTTGAAGCCCAGGCGCGCACGACGGTCGAACAGGTCGGCCTTGATGCCGGCTTCATAGGAGATCACCTTCTCCGAATCGGCCTGGGTGACGCCACCGAAGGCCAGGCGGCCCTGGATGGACGGCGCACGGAAGCCTTTGGCCACGCGGGCGTAGGCATTGATGTTGTCGGTAAGCTGGTAGACACCGCTCAGGTCCCAGCTCACGTCATCCACGTCGGTGCTGGCCAGGTACGGGCCGCTGACCGGCGTACCGCCGGAAACCGCCTGCAGCACGCTGGCGGTGAAGTCCTTCTTGTCCTGCGTGTAACGCAGGCCGCCGCGCAGCTTGAAGCGATCGGTGACATCGAAATCGGCCGATGCGAACGCCGCCCAGGCCTTGTTGCGCTGGCTCTGCACGGCATGGCCGGTCTGCGGGTTGCCCGGCGTCAACGAATCGTAGTTGAAGCTGTCGATGGTCACGTCTTCATCGAAATAGAAGACGCCGGCCTGCCAGTCCAGGCGGCCCCATTCGTTGGATTCGATGCGGAATTCCTGGGTCCACTGGCGGTGGTGCGGCAGGCCGTCGGCCGATTCGGACGGGAACGGAATCACGCCCGGGCCGTAATTGCCGGCGCCGAGGAACGACGCACCGTAACCGCCGTCGACATCGCCGTGGTTGAGCGATTCGGCCGTTTCATAGCCGGTGATCGAGTGCAGGGTCACCGAGCCCAGGTTCCACTTCAGGCGTGCGCTGCCGCCCCAGGTTTCCAGTTCGGAGAAGTTCTGCCCGTCGGTGGACACCTTGTCGCGGTCGAAGTTCTCCACCAGCTTGTTGCTGCCCGGCTGGAGGATGTTGGCGCGGAACAGGCGCGCGGTGCCGTTGAGCTTGCGCTTGTGCAGGTTGAACAGCGCTTCCAGTTCGTCGCCCTCGTACAGGAACTGCACGCGGCCGGCGGCTTCGTCATAGCCTTCGAAGCCCTTGCTGGGGGCATTGGCCACCGTGTTGTCCACGTAATCATCGCGGCGCTGGTAAAGGGCCGAAACGCGCGCCGACCAGCGGCTGGTCAGCGGGCCGCCGTAGGCTCCCTGCACGTTCCAGGTGTCATAACTGCCGTAGGACACTTTCATGTAGCCATCAGCGTCCTGCGAAGGACGTGCCGAATCAAACTTGACCACGCCGGCCGGGGTGTTGCGGCCGAACAGGGTGCCCTGCGGACCGCGCAGCACTTCCACGCCCGCCAGGTCGAACAGCGGGAAGCCCTTCAACAGCGGGCTTTCCTGCACCACGTCGTCATATACCAGCGAGACCGGCTGCGAGGCATTGAGGTCGAAATCGGTGTTGCCCAGGCCGC
>DALZLW010000157.1:0-9101 GCA_032007425.1 Stenotrophomonas sp. | reverse complement strand
CCGGCCGCTTCACCGTCGCCAGCGCCAGCGACGACACCCGCACCGGCGGCGCAGCGGTCGATGCCCGCCGCCACACAGGCACGGACCGCCGCCACCGACCCTGGAAACTGGGCGCAGCAGGCACGCAACGATGAGTGGAGCAGCGGCAGCCGCAGCAACCAGCCATCGGCCAGCACGACCGGTGGCACGCGCGGCATGTTCAACGCTGACGGCAGCGTGCGTGTTCCCGGCGCTGCGGGTGGTGACAGTGCGGCGGCCGAGCGCGGTGCGCCGGGCGGCGAACAGGATGGTTGGAGCCGTGAGCGCATTGCGCAAGCCGGTACCTGGTTGCAGCGTCCGCCCTACGATTACACCCCGACGTCGCTGGACAAATACTGGGTTCCGCACGAAACGCTGCTGGCCGAGTGGGTACGGCGTGGGATCAAATCCATCGACATCCCATTGCCGGGGACCAGCACCCGCATTCGCTGCGTGGTGTCACTGCTGCAGGCCGGCGGGGGATGCGGATTGTCCGATCCAAACATGCAGGAGCAACCGGCAGTGGCCAGGCCGCCGCCGGATATCCCGTTCAAGAAGGAACTGCAGGAAGACAACGGCAGCGTGCGCGACTGAGCGCCAGCGGGTCGTCACCCGGTCAAAGCGCCGCGCTCCCGGCCACGAACACCCAGAATGGCACATCGCGCGCACGCCAGCCTTGGCTGGCCTCATCGAGCACGTCCAGCAGCGTATCGAAGTCAGTGCTGGCTGCCGTGCGCAGCGTCTGCGCGTCGTCCAGGAACAGTGCATAGCCCTTGCCTGGCAGCCATTGCAGATCGCCCAGCGCATCGGCCAGCGCATCCCAATTGGCGCCAAAACCGGATGGGAAGTCCAGTTGCGCGGCAAGCCGAGCCAGCAGGGTCCGCTTGCTGGTGACCCCTAGCAGGTCGATGTGATGGACGCGCAGGCCGGTATCGCGCATTGCCGCCGCCAGCGCGGGCGCATCGTCGGCATTGATCGCGTAGACGCCTGCATTGTTGAGGTCGTCCAGGCCCAGACCGAGGATATCGTGGCTCATCGGGACGTCTCTGCGGCGGGAACGCTGAAACTGCGGAATGTTTCGTAATGATCGCCGGTGTAGTACCACGCCGTTGGCGGGTCACCGCCGGTAACGATGCGACGCGCACCACGGTGTGCAAGCCCCGGGGTGTCGACGGTGTATTCGCGGTAATAGCCGCGCGGGCGTTGCGGCAGGCGCTGTTCGCGGTTGCCGAAGACGGTGCCGTCCTGGCGGTGCGGGAAGGGGCCGCCACGCTGGATCAAGGTGATCGTCTGCCGCGCCTCGGCGGGGAGGAAGGCGGGCAGGCCGTCCGCCTGGCCTGCAGAGGCGGGTGCAGCGGCCGGGCCGGGGGCCGTGGCCGGGGCGCTGATCACCGGCGCGAACTGCGGTTTGGGCGGCTTCTGCAGCTGATGCATGCCGAACAGGCCGAGACCGAGCAGTACCACGGCAGTGAGGAGCAGGCGCGGATTACGCATGAGGCAGGTCACGGAGCGATGACGGTGCGCCACTGTAGCCGGTGCAGGCTGCACCGGGGATGAGGGGCTGCCTGCGACGATGTCGCGGCGGTGTCATCGGCAGGACGAAGTTTCCTTTACATCCCCCTTGGTAACCTTGCGGTCTGTCCCCATCATTCACCGCGCAACACCCGGCGCCGCCGGGTGCCCCGTAAACCAGGAGATCCACCATGGCCTACACCCTGCCCAAGCTGACCTACGCTTACGACGCACTGGAACCGCACGTGGATGCGGAGACGATGGAAATCCATCACACCAAGCACCACCAGACCTACATCAACAACGCCAATGCCGCGTTGGAAGGGACCCAGTGGGCGGACGTGCCGGCGGAAACGCTGCTGCGCGACCTCAAGTCGCTGCCGGCGGACAAGCAGGGCCCGGTGCGCAACAACGTCGGTGGCCATGCCAACCACACCCTGTTCTGGACGGTCATGTCGCCCAATGGCGGTGGCAACCCGATCGGCGACGTGGCCAAGGCCATCGATGCTGAACTGGGCGGCTTCGACAAGTTCAAGGATGCATTCACCAAGGCGGCGCTGACCCGTTTCGGCAGCGGCTGGGCCTGGTTGAGCGTCACCCCGGACAAGAAGATCGTGGTTGAAAGCAGCGCCAACCAGGACACCCCGCTCAGCGATGGCAACACCCCCATCCTCGGCCTGGACGTGTGGGAACACGCGTATTACCTGAAGTACCAGAACCGCCGTCCGGAATACATCGGTGCGTTCTTCAACGTGGTCGACTGGAATGAAGTCGAGCGTCGTTACCAGGAAGCCATTGCCTGATCCGGATAGCGGTGCCCTCGCGCACCGCTGCTGGTGGCAATGCCATGAAGCCGGGCCCGTGCCCGGCTTCATGCTGTCCGCCGCTGGGATTTCAGCGGGCAGCTGCCGCTTCGCCGGGGAGGTCCTGCAGGCGCAGCGTCGCCATCATGCCCAGTGCGATCGCAGGCAGGTCATCATCGGCTGGCAGTTGCACGGCCTGCGGACGCAGGCCGATGAACGACTTCACCGGGAACAGCACATCCAGCCCGTGGCCGGTCTCGCTGGTCGATGCCGGTTCCGGACGCAGCGAAGGGTTGCGACGAGCGGGCTGGTAGCCGGGCAGGGTGCGCACCAGTTCGGCGGTGCCGGCGGCGAAATCGCCGGTGATCAGGCTGGGCAGGCCGTTGGCGGTGGCGCCGATCCAGGTCAGCAGATCGTTGGCCTGGTGCTGTCGGGCCTGGCTGTCGTCGCCCGCTGGCCGCAATCGGGCCAGATAGATGTTCAGTGCTTGTCCGCCGACGCGCACGCGCATCATGCCGGCGGCGCTGTAGCGACCCGGGGGATGCAGCAGGGTGATGCCATCCTCTTCCACGGGCAGGCGGGTGAGCAGGGCGCCGCCATGCCGTTCGGCCTGGCTGGGCGGATCGGCGGTGATGAATTCACAGCTGTAGCGCAGCCGGCCGGCCAGCCAGCAGGCGGCATCCCGGCGTCCGCTCTGGCGTACCTGCTGGATGGAAATGACGTCCGGTTGCAACTGCTGGAGCGTGGCCAGCACCTGCTCACGGCGCGCTTCCCATGCGGCGTCGTCCAGCACGCCCAACTGCAGGGTCGCCACGGTGAGTTCCCGGTGCACGACGGGCGGCACCTGGCCCTTGGCCGCCACGACCGCGGGCAGGTTTCCGATACTGAGCAGCAGGGTGAGCAGGGCGGCACGCATAACGATAAGTTTACGCACTGGCCGTGGACGGGCCGTGACCTGTGCGGAAGGACGGACTTCGACGGTGCCTGGGCGGAGGTGCGGCCTGGCATGAAGTGTCGGCATTGTCACGCAGCCCCGCAGCGTGCGCAGGACACCGTGCTTCCGGTACCCTTGCTGCTTTGAACGCCTCAGGAAACCCGTACAGGATGAGCCAGAACGCCGCCGCCCCCGCCGCGGGCAAGGCCCGCATGCCGCGCCAGATACCCTACATCATCGGCAACGAGGCCTGCGAGCGCTTCAGCTTCTACGGGATGCGCAACATCCTGGTGCAGTTCCTGATCACCTCGCTGCTGCTGCAGGAGATCACCGCCGAAGGCCGCGCGGCCGAGGCCAAGGACATCATGCACAGCTTCATGATCGGGGTGTATTTCTTCCCGTTGCTGGGCGGTTGGCTGGCCGACCGGTTCTTCGGCAAGTACCACACGATTCTCTGGTTCAGCCTGGTCTATTGCGCCGGTCACCTGTGCCTGGCCCTGTTCGAGAACAGCCGCGAAGGGTTCTTCCTCGGCCTCGGGCTGATCGCGCTGGGTGCCGGTGGTATCAAGCCCCTGGTCGCCTCGTTCATGGGCGACCAGTTCGACCAGGGCAACAAGCACCTGGCCCGGCTGGTGTTCGATGCGTTCTACTGGATCATCAACTTCGGCTCGCTGTTCGCCTCGCTGCTGATTCCGCTGGTACTCAAGAACTGGGGGCCGCAATGGGCCTTCGGCATCCCGGGCATCCTGATGTTCGTGGCCACCTTCGTCTTCTGGCTGGGCCGCAAGCGCTACACCCTGGTGCCGCTGCCGCCGAAGGATCCGCATTCGTTCGGCAACGTGGTGCGCACCGCGCTGACGGCCCAGGTGGCCGGGCAGGGCCGCCCGGGGCTGGTCATGGCCTTGGCCGGTGTCGTGCTGGCCGCTGCCTCCTTCGCCCTGGTGGGCACTTTGGGCATCGTGATCTGTCTGTGCCTTGCGCTGGTGGCGGTGCTGGCTGGCGTCGGTGGCGGTACCTGGCTGCAACTGGACCGCGCCCGCAGCGTGCACCCTGCCGAAGCCGTCGAAGGCGTGCGCTCGGTGTTGCGGGTGCTGGTGATCTTTGCACTGACCACGCCGTTCTTCTCGCTGTTTGACCAGAAGGCCTCCACCTGGGTGCTGCAGGGCCAGCAGATGCAGATGCCGAGCTGGTTCACCGCCTCGCAAATGCAGGCGTTGAACCCGCTGTTGGTGATGATCCTGATCCCGTTCAACAACCTGGTGCTGTACCCGGCGCTGCGCCGTTTCGGCTGGGAGCCCACCGCGCTGCGGCGGATGACGGCCGGCATCGCCTTCAGCGGGCTGGCCTGGATCGTGGTCGGCGGCATCCAGGTGGTGATGGATGGCGGCAATGCGATGTCGATCTTCTGGCAGGTGCTGCCCTACGCCCTGCTGACCTTCGGTGAAGTGCTGGTGTCGGCGACCGGGCTGGAGTTCGCCTACAGCCAGGCGCCGCAGGCGATGAAGGGCGTCGTGATGAGCTTCTGGAACCTGACCACCACCATCGGCAATCTGTGGGTGCTGCTGTCCAACGCCGCGGTGCGCAACGACACGGTGACCCAGCAGATCGCCAGCACCGGCCTGAGCGAAGCGGCGTTCCTGATGTTCTTCTTCGCCGGCTTCGCCTTCATTGCCGCGTTGGCGTTCGGGGCCTATGCCCGTCGCTACCGCATGGTCGACAACTACCGTACTGCCTGAGCCTGACATGTCCCCCGTCAACCTGCTGCTGATCGCTGTCACTGCCGTCCTTTCGTGGATGGCGTTCAACAACCGCAAACTGGCCGACCGGCTGGTGCTGTGGCCGCCGGCGGTGGACCGCCACCGCCAGTACGACCGCCTGGTCACCTATGGCTTCGTACACGCTGACTGGGCGCACCTGATCTTCAACATGATCACCCTGTTCTTCTTCGGTGGTCAGATCGAGACACTGATGGTGTCGTTGACCGGCAGCTACCTGACCTACCCGGCGTTCTATCTGGGGGGGCTGCTGGTATCCATCCTGCCAAGCTACATCAAGAACCAGAAGAACCCGAACTACGTCAGCCTGGGCGCCTCGGGGGCGGTGTCGGCGGTGCTGTTCGCCTTCATCCTGCTCAGCCCGTGGACCATCATCCTGGTGTTCTTCATCCCGGCGCCGGCCATCGTGTACGCCTTGTTCTATGTCGGCTACAGCCTGTGGATGGACAAACGCGGCGGTGACCGCATCAACCACAGCGCGCACCTGGCCGGTGCCGCGTTCGGCGTGCTGTTCATGCTGGCAATGCAGCCGAAGATCTTCACCCACTTCCTGAATCAACTGGCCAACCCCCGTTTCGCCTTTTGAGGCGGGTCGGATCTGGCGGGTTTCACGCCATCGTGGCACGCTCCTGCGCAGCATGGGCGTGCCTGCTGCAGGAGAACGGTGCCATGGCCTCTGTAACCCCGCCGGGATTGGCTTACGAAGTAGCCCATGATCTGGCCGGCCAGCGCTTCACCGCGCAGGTAAGGGGCCATACAGCGCTGCTGGACTATCAGCTCAAGCGGCGCTGCATGGTGATCACCCATACCGAAGTTCCCCAAGCCATTGGCGGCAAGGGGATCGCCGGCGAGTTGACCCGGGTGGCATTGCGGTTCGCCCGCGACCAGGGCTTGAAGGTGGTACCGGCCTGTTCCTATGCGGAAGCCTTCATCGCCCGGCACGGGGAATATCATGATCTGCTGGCGCAATGAGGGGCCAAGGCGCTGGCGATGTGTGTGTTGATGATGGACAAACCACGGGGAATGACGATGAAAGCTGTTTTCCACCGCGTGCCAGTGCGCGCGTCGGTGCTTGCCATGGCGATGACCGCGGCACTGTTGGTCGGCTGCAGCCGCTCGCCGGAAACCCCGGCCGCTGATCCGGCGCCCCTGCCTGCACCGGTGGACGAGGGCACCGCTTCGGCGTCGGCCGAGGCCGCCGAGCCGTCGCTGGCCGATGTGATCGAGAATACCCCGCAGGCGGTAATCGGGATCAGCTACGCCGCAGGGCTGGATGCCTGGCCGGGCCTGGCCCGGGTGCTGCAAGGCTATGCAGACGCGGCCCGTGCCGAGTTGCAGCAGGCCGTGGAGGGACTGGGCAACGACAAGCCCAGCGCGCCCTATGAACTGTCGCTCGCCTTCGAAAAGCGCCTGCAGACACCGCAACTGCTCGTGGTCAGTGCCGAGGGCAGCCGCTACACCGGCGGCGCGCACGGCGAGCCGTTGGTCGCACGCTTTGTCTGGTTGTCCGAGCAGGATGCCCAGCTCACCGCTGAGGCGTTGATCGACGACGCCGAAGGCTGGAAATCCGTCAGTCAGTACGTGGCCGATCAGTTGCGTGAACGCGCAGCCACCCGACTGAGCAGCGAGGATATGGAAGCGACGCAGATGCAGGAATCGCTGCGCAGCCTGGGGCGGATGATTGCCGATGGTACCGGCGCAAAAGCAGCCAATTTCAGCCAGTTTGAACCGCTGACCGATGCACGGGGGCGGATCACGGCCTTGCGTTTCGTGTTTCCACCGTACCAGGTTGGGCCGTACTCCGATGGCACACAGACCGCCGATGTGCCGGCGGCCGTGTTGTTGCCGCATGTGGCTGACACCTACAAGGCGCTGTTTGCCGGCAGCTGAGGGGCATGACGGTGCCTGGGGCAGGCGAGGGCGTGCACACGACACGCCCTGCCGGCCAGATCAGTTGTTCCAATCAGGCGTTGAAGCCGGCCTTGTTGGCTTCCAGCCATGCCTGGAAGGTCTGCGGCTTGCGGCCGGTGATCCGTTCGAAGTCGTCAGTGACAATGGCAACGCGGCCCGCCTCCGTGTTGCTGTCGAACGAGGCGAACACACGGGCCAGAGGCTCCGGCAAGCCGGCCTGCACCATGCCCTGTACCAGCGCTTCCAGCGGTACCTGCACCACCTCGATGGGCTTGCCGATCGCCGCGCTGACGGCGGCGGCGATCGTGCGCTTGGTCAGCGATTCAGGGCCTGAGAGGGTATGGGTGCGCTTGCCATTGTCGTTGCCGGCCAGCACGGTCGCTGCGGCGAGGGCCAGATCGCTTCGCGAAATGTCGGCGCTGCCTTGTTCACCGTCGGCGGCATACCAGTTGCCCGATGCGATGGCCGGCGGCAGGGACATGAACAGGTTCTCGAAGTACCAGTGGTTGCGCAGTACGGTCCAGCCCGGGATGCCGCTGTTGGCCAAGGCGATTTCGGTGCCCTCGTGGTCTGGCGCGATCAGCAAGGGGGCGCCCGTCGGGTTGGGGGCCGAGGTGTAGACCACATGCTGCACGCCGGCCGCTTCCAGGCCCCTCACCGCAGCGGTGTGCTGCTGCAGTCGGCGGCCCGGGCGATCCAAGGCGTCGGTGCTGACCAACAGGGCGCGCTCGACCCCGGCGAAGGCACGGGCGAACGTCTCAGGCTGGTCGAAGTCCAGGGCGCGCGTGGCGACGCCTTTGGCAGCCCAGTCGGCCAGTTTGCCGGGATCGCGGCTGGCGGCGACGATGCGGCTGGCAGGAACGCCCAGCGTTTCAGTCAGATGCTTCAGTACCAGTTGGCCGAACTGACCGGATGCGCCGGTAACGAGAAGGGTTGTGCTCATGACGATCTCCTGCGGTAGGGGGGGACTTCTAAAGCCGGATGCTAGTCCTTACACTCTCTATTGGGAAGTACGCACCAAAAGGTTAGTGTGATGCCATGAACGCACGGCACGAAGAAATCGAACAGGCACAGAATTCACCTGCCACCCTGACCGACAAGGTCCGGCGGGGCGAGCTGTTCAGTGTGGAATGTCCGTCACGTGATGCGCTCAAACACGTCAGCAGCCTGTGGGGGGTGCTGTGTCTGATCAGCCTGCAGGAAGGCACGCTGCGCTACAGCGCGCTGCGGCGAAAGGCCGTAGGCATCAGCGAGAAGATGCTGGCGCAGACCTTGAAACGGCTGGAAGAGGACGGCTTCGTGGCGCGTCACGCGCATCCGGTCATTCCACCTTACGTGGATTACACCTTGACGCCGTTGGGGGAAGAAGTGGCCCGGCACGTGGCCACGCTGGCCGATTGCATCGAGCTGAACATGCCGCAGATCATGGCCTCGCGGAGGGCGCAGGGCGCGATGTAGTGTACCGGGTGCCGCCGGCCGCCGGCCGCCGGCCGCCGGTGACGGCTGGGTGTGCCCCGGTGAGCGAAGCGGCAAACCACACCGGGTGGGACCATGAAAAAAGCCGCCCGGCGCGAACCGGGCGGCTTTTCATTCCATCAATCGCCGTGGATTACTTGGCGGTGTCGCTCAGCCCGCGCTTTTCCAGCAGCGGACCGATCTCCGGCGCGTGGCCGGCGAAGTCCTGGAACAACTGCATCGCATCCACGCTACCGCCCTTGGACAGCAGGGTGGCGCGGAAGTGGTCGCCGTTCTTGCGGCTCAGGCCGCCGTTGTCACGGAACCACTTCTGCGTGTTGGCGTCCAGCACTTCCGACCAGATGTAGGCGTAGTAGCCGGCGGAGTAGCCACCCATGATGTGGCTGAAATACGGGGTCTTGTAACGCGGCGGTACCGGCGCGTAGTAGATGCCGTCCTTTTCCAGCGCGGCACGCTCGAACTTCATCACGTCCGCCGCAGCCGGGACCTGGTCCGGACCGATCTGGTGCCAGCGCTGGTCGAGCATGGCCGCACCCAGGTATTCGGTGGTGGCAAAGCCCTGGTTGAACTTGGCGGCCGCAACCACCTTGTCCAGCAACGCCTGCGGCATCGCCGAACCGTTCTGGTAGTGCTTGGCGTAGTTCTTCAGGATGACCGGGTCATCGGCCCACA